>JAMJFQ010000107.1 GCA_023544605.1 ANME-2 cluster archaeon
AGGAATGTAAACCTTAACTAGTAAGATAGGAAGGTGAACGCTCTGGAATTAGAGGACATTAAGAGAATACTGGAAAAAGATCCTGATGAAGCTGTTGAAGAATTACTGGAAGGAGTAGAACAATACTATGGAGAGATCCCGTATATTCTTCAGTTCATGAAGGACCAGCCTGACCTGTTAGTTTCCAAAATTCTGTATGACAATTCTATTTTAAGGGAATTCAAGCGTCTTGATAGGAAGACCATTGAACTCATTTCCATTGCTGTATCGTCTGCCATACAGTGTACACACTGCCTGAACATTCATCTGCGGGTTGCAAAAAGGATGGGGATACCAAAAGAAGAGATATTCGATGCAATCCTCATTGCTGGTGTACTGTCCAATGCTTCGGTCCTTGCCTATAGTACCAGGGCGATGGATGCAGAATTATCAGACGAAGGACCAGTAGTCCATGAATGTGACAATGAATCCTGTGATGTGTGCACAATTCCAGGGAACACGGACGAAGATTAGCGTTCCCGGATTCAATTCTTAGGTGGGAAACCAAGCATATTGACCATATCAATAAGTTCACTCAGCCCTTCGATCTCTCGCTGAATTACCTCTTCTTGGGTCATGGATATGCTCATCTCACCATCGACAGTAAGTTTGTCCGGACCCCTTCGTACCAGTCTATCCCCCCCGTCCCGGTTCAGAACCTCTTTTATTTCAGAGTCATGGACGAACGCACGTCCCGGGAAAATAACAGTGTTTTTAACTCCTGAGAGGTCCAGTTTTTCTATATCCTGGATAGTTATCAGGCATGCGATATCCTTTTCCACGCCTATCACGTTTACCGGGGCATTAAGGCTCTTGAAAATACCTTCAAGCAATGGTGCTGACACCCGGCTTGTGAGAATGGTGGCCTCCATCGTTGGTGCGGGTAACATTGACAGGGCTTTTGGGTCGTTGACTATGGCAAAAGGAGCGCCTGTTTCCGGGTCCCACAGGGGCGTACCGGTTACCCTGAATGAATAATCCTTGTTCACCTCATCCACGATAGCAGCAAACTCGTCCACTGAGTGGGATTCCACACCCGGGATTATGGGAGCGTTGTTGAGTATGAGTCCCTGGTCGGTGGTGTTGGCGAATCTCATAAGTATTAGTCCTTTTGCACCCATAGCTTCCAGGTCGTTACACGTTTGCCTCAGCACATCGCCATCGTTTATACCGGGGATCAGCACAGAGGCTGCATAGACCTCAGAACCGCCGCAGAACGTCTCAAGGTTTGACAGGGATGCTTCAGGATGCTTATCATGCATATATTCTCCACGCAGCAGCGGGTCAGTGGCAAAAACGGTGAAAGATACTTCTTTGACACCATTGTCAAGATAATATTCTGCTTCATCACCCTCGGTGAAACCTTTGCCGCTGGTGTAACCCAGGTGTATGGGGGCTTCAAGCTGGGTTAGAGTAGCAGTCAATACTTCAAGGTCAGGATAACAGCTTACATCACCACCACCACTTATGGTAATGCGTTCTATCCCGTCCTGGTTGAGGTGGATAGTCTGGTTGAGTTCCTGGACAACCATCTGGACAGGTTTGAAACCAGGATATGATTCTTTTACACTCTGTGTGCAGTAATGACATCCTTTCTTTATGGGGAGACAGTGTTTACATCCGAACGGTGGTACGTCCTTGACCGCTTTGAAATAACAATATTTGCAAAATCCCATGCAGTCATGACCGGGCCGACCTCCAATATCAGCAAGCAATTCCATATTTATCTTCTCAGGGTAAAGGTTTTTTATTACTCAACACCTTATAGTATTTAGTCTTCTTTGACGGTATATTACCCATACATAAAGTTTTCTGAGGAATTCACCAAATTTCAAAAAGAAAAAACAGTGTAAATATATTGCGTATATTATTTTTTTATAGTTTATCATGATTAATCCGTAACCTTTAAGTAGGTTTGTTGAATAGGATGGTAGTACGGAAAATTGCAGTGGTTGTTTGATACAATGCTAGGCCAAAAGGTGATACTTTGATACGGTGGGGCTCTTCCTCTACTATTTTTTTGAGTCCAGTTCAAAGTATTATTAAGGCAAATTTTTCATTGTGTCAGGCACTATATAGCGATTTTCTGAAAATGTATAGGAGGATAAATAAGCGTGTCTGACAAAATAGACCTATATAGCGACAGAGGAGCTAAACTCAAGAGCGGCGTTGCTCTTGCAGATATAAGCCCCCTCAGAAACAAAGCTATTAAGAAAATCATCCACGACACAAAGCGAACAGCTGCCGTGGATCTGGCCGGAATCGAGAAGGCACTGGCTACTGGTAAATATGGCGGCAAAGGCCGACAGGTTTCCGGTAGAACACTGAATCTCGACGTGGTCAAGAACGCAGATGCCATTGTGAACAAAGTTGCAGCATTGGTACAAGTCGATGGTGGCGACGACACTAACGTCAAGTCCCTCAACGGCGGCAAGCAGATGCTTGTGCAGGTACCCTCTTCAAGAATTGAAGCAGGTGCTGAGTATGTGTCTTCACTGACATGTGCAGCAATGGCAACAATCCAGGCCATGATTGAGACCTTCGATCTGAACATGTTCAATGTTCCAGAGACCAAGGCAGCAATCATGGGACAGTATCCCCAGACCATGGATATGGCTGGCGGTAATGTAAAGTCAATCCTGGAAATCCCACAGAAAGATGAGGGCTTAGGCCACTCATTGAGGAACATCATGGCAAACCACCTGGCAGCCGTGACAAAGAAGAACGCCATGAACACAGCAGCCCTGTCTGGTATCTATGAGCAGGCCGGTGTGTTCGAGATGGGTAATGCTCTTGGAATGTTCGAGAGAAACCAGCTGCTCGGTCTGGCATACCAGAACCTGAATGCTGACAACCTCGTCTATGGCACAACCAAAGCAAACGGCGCAACCGGTACCATCGGTACAGTTATGCACTCAATCGTTGAGCGCGGTATTGAAGATGGTATAATTGCAGTCGACAAGAAATTCGGTTCAGGATATAACTGCTATAAGGCAAATGATGTATCCAAGTGGAACGCATATTGCGCAGCCGGAACCCTTGCAGCAAACCTGGTCAACTGCGGTGCAGGAAGATCACCACAGCATACCTCTTCAACATTGTTGTATTTCAACGACCTTGTTGAGAAAGAGACAGGCCTGCCAGGATGCGACTGGGGTAAGGTACAGGGTACTGCAGTAGGATTCTCCTTCTTCAGTCACTCTATCTATGGCGGCGGCGGTCCTGGTGTGTTCAACGGTAACCACGTAGTTACCAGGCACTCCCGAGGCTTCGCTATCCCATGCGTTGCAGCATCAGTATCACTCGATGCCGGTGTCCAGATGTTCACACCAGAGATGACATCCGGTCTTGTCGGAGAAGTGTTCGGATCGGTAGAAGAATTCAGAGAGCCAATTAAGGCTGTCGCAGGAGCGCTATAAGAGCAATAGAGGATTTAAATGGTTGATACAAATTCCGTTTCAGGTAAGAAAAAGCCAATTCAGGTTGAGATATTCCCTCAGCGTGTATTGATGCCCGATACAGCCGAACAGTTACTTAATGTAATTGATAAGGTTCCGGGTGTTATTCGGATGGTGATACAGGGCCCCAGTCTCCCGAACAGGGTATCATGTGGTCCCGGAGCAGGTATTCCGGTAAATCATCCGGACCGGCGAGTGATCAATGTTTCAGGTCATGCATTTGAACTGAACATCAGATTGGGCCGGGTACAGGTAGAAATTGAGGATAGAAGCGTCAAAGAGAAACTGCGACAGGTAGTAGAAGAAGTATTACCGTTCCCCTTTGAATACAGGGAAGGTTTCTTTATACGCAGGAAAGCTACGTTAACGGACTATGCCAAGTACGGGTTCAAGAGCAAGACTGATGAATCCATCAATCTTGATGACGAGCGACTGCTTGGATTGATAGACCCAAAAGCAAATGCCAAGGATCGCATTTGCATGTTAGAACCAACTGAAGAGAGATAGACCATGTTCGGACGAGATACACAGTGTGTGGATTGCAGAGAAAGCATGGGCCTTGGAAGAGGCGGCGGACTAGCCCAGAGAGGCACGCTGTCAGAGACCGGTAGGCCTGATGTGATCGCAATCGCCATGACTCCCGGACGTCGTCATATTACCAAACCCGTATGTGAAATAACATACGGACTCAGAAGGGAAGGAATTCAGGTAAGCGTACTGGTGCTTAATGCCGGTGCCGGTG
>JAMJFQ010000008.1 GCA_023544605.1 ANME-2 cluster archaeon
TCTGTGTTAATCAGTGAAATCCGTGTCTTTTTATATTTCCAGACACTGATTAACGCAGAATATCCATTAACGATCGTTCAAAGCTAACGAAGATTCTTTGAAACAGCTATTTCTCCTTCAATATCTTCTCAAGCTCAGCCCTTTTCTCAGGAGAAAGCTCATCCATCGCCTTTTGGGATTGCAGTGAAAATTGCTTGATACATAATGCCTGGAGCATAGGCAGCACCGCCAAAGTCTGCTGCTTGCACTCAAAATCCTCCCTGGCCACCTCTCGCATCCGGGCCAGTTCTTCTGCGGTCATACTGCCCTCTCCCAGCCCGGGACAGTCCAGATCCACCACAATATAATTCTTGCCATTATAACCCAGCGGGAACGAACGGCAGGACAGGGGCTTGTTATCACCCAGGGTGCACCGGTCATTTTCAAGGTCATACAGGGCGCATACGGTCCTGTCGTCCTTTGTCTGCTTGTCCAGTTTCATGGTCACAGAACCGTATTCCCCTTCAATGGACAGCACGGCCATCACCGTATACATCAACCCATGCGCTATAAAGTCCCTGATATCATCAAGATAGACCATCACATCCCTTTCACAGCATTTCCCGCACTCTGTGCAGTTGAATATGAACTTAGGCTTTTCTGTATCGTTCATGGTAACTCCTTTCCTCCAATAGTAACTAATGTTACGAGTAAACACCCCAGGTCCGGGAACTTCGTGTTATCTCCCCGGCCATATCAGTGGTCATGAGCTTCCATACCTCATCAATATCACTGGTCTGCCCCAGTGCCCACATCAACTTCACCAGTGCCACCTCGGGCAGCATATCCTCGCCTTCTACAGCTCCGGCCTTCAGGATGTCCCGGCCAGTATCATACACCCGGTCGCATACCCTGCCGCTGATGCACTGGCTGGTCACGATCACAGGAATCCCTGCTTCAATGGTCCTTTCAATAAACGGTATCCATTCAGTGGATACATGCCCCAGCCCTGTCCCTTCCAGCACGATACCCTTGTAGTTGGCGCTGGCGAAAAGTAAGGCCTCAGGACTTGCGCCAGGAGTATATTTGACGAGCGTACATCTGGGCTCGATATTGGTATTGATCGAAAGTTCCCGCTCGCCCCGCCTGGCATGTTCCAGATAGGTAGTGATCTCCCCCGAAGGATATTCCACCCTGCCCAGCGGTCTTGAATTGATCGACTGGAATGCATCACGCCGGCTGGTATGCATCTTCCTTACCTTCGTACCCCTGTGGATAAGACAATGATCATCAGACGTAGTGCCGTGCATCACCAACGTAACCTCAGCAATATCACTGGTAGCTACTTTTGCCGCGCAGATAGCGTTCATGGCATTATCGCTACTGGGCCTATCAGCACTGCGCTGGCTGCCCACGAACACTATAGGCACAGGCGTTTCTATCATAAAAGCAATGGCTGCAGCGGTATACATCATGGTGTCAGTGCCATGGGTGATGATCACACCATCTGCACCGGCCTTTATCTCATTGTACACTTCCTCTGCAAGTTTGACCCAGTACTCGGGCCGCATATTCTCAGATAAGATACTGTAACAGACCCTGGCATGGTAATTGGCGATAGTGGTAAGTTCAGGAATAGCCAGCAGTATATCCTCTGCTGTGAACTGGCTGGTCACGGCCCCGGTGCGGTAATCAACCTTACTGGCTATAGTTCCCCCTGTAGAAAGGATAGATATATTTGGCAGGTCCGGATTGGGGCCTGGAAGTGCAACCTTCGCACCCGTCATATCACTTTTCTTTCCAATAAGTTCCAGGGTCACATTATCAGGCTTAAAACCCATATTATACCCGTTCTTCAGCTTGACGACCGTGGTACCTGTTGTGGAAGGCATTAACACACCTTCAAAAGTATTGCCTTCACACCTGGCCAGTACGGCATCCCCTTCTTCTATCGTCATGTACTGCCCCTCACACATATGATTGTTTCACATATTCAAGCCGTTTCATGCTATCCTGCACAGCATTGACATGTTCCATAAGAACGTCAATATCCTGCATAAGCGCATAATTCCGCTCATCGATCATCCGTTCGACTTCCCTTGGTGCAGGACCTCCTGTCGCACCCCGCCGTTTCACATTCTCCATAACATCAAGGGCACCTTCGACCAATTCAGGAGACAGCCCCTCTTCAGATAGCTTTCTGTCAATTATTTCCATACCTATCCGGTCAAGTTCCTCCAGGGTATAGTTATTTCCCTTTGCCATGATCCCCACTATCTGGTGTGCAGTCCTGAAGGGAAGTTCGGTAGTCCTGACAATAGTATCTGCAAGTTCGGTAGCAGTGGAAAACCCAGTACCTGCCAATAACGATGATCGTTCTTTGTTTACCGTCATGGTAGACAACATACCTTTGGCAATATTCACTGAACCCAGTGTGATGGCAGCAGCCCGCCATAAGTGCGGCGTAGCTTCCTGAAGGTCCCTGTTATAACTCATGGGCAGGGCTTTGGTAATGGCCAGCACTGACATCAGACATCCGTCCACAGTACCGGTCTTTGCCCTTATCAACTCAGCAGTATCAGGATTTTTTTTCTGGGGCATGATCGAAGATGTTGATGTATAACTGTCATCCAGTTCCACCATCCCGAACTCCTCAGAACTCCAAAGTATCATCTCCTCAGCTAAACGACTGATGTTGGTCATGATATTGGCGAATACGGAAATTGATTCCACCACAAAGTCCCGTGTACTTACTGCATCCATCGAATTCTCTATCAACCCCTGGAATCCAAGCAGTTCGCTGGTGCGTTCACGATTTATCTCAAAACCCGTAGAAGCGAAGGCAGCCGAACCGAGGGGAGACATGTTCGTCCGCAGATAAGCCCCTAATACACGCTGGCCGTCCCGAACAAAGGCATCGTAGTGTGCAAGTAGGTGGTGTGCAAGTGTGGTAGGCTGGGCATGTTGTAAATGTGTATACCCCGGCATCAGGGTTTCCGGGTTCTCTCTGGCGATCTCCAGGATGGTTTTCCGCAGGTCTATAAGCCTGTGCATAAGTTTCAGCAGTTCATTTCTCAATTCCATACGGATACACGTTGCCACTTCATCATTGCGAGAACGTGCCGAATGCATCCTGCCACCGGTATCTTCTCCCACCATCTCGATGAGTTTAGCCTCAATCGAAATGTGGATGTCCTCATACGAGGTATCAAGTTCTTCAAAACCCTCCCCCATAATAGTGTCCAGTGCATTTAGGATCAGCGTACATTCATCCTTGGTAATGACACCCATTTCTGTTAGCATTATCACATGTGCTATGTCTGTTAGCAGGTCAGCTTCGAATATATGCCTGTCAGTATCCATGGAAGAAAGGTAATTTAGCACGGTCGGGTCTTCCTTGTTAAGGCGACCTCTTCGTAAAATGTTATTCATGACAACCAGTCCATATATTATTGTTCAAAGGAATAAAGTTTTTGAATCGTTCCTTTTATAGTATGTGCATTTGTAACTATCTTCAACAACTTGTTAATATCTTTTTCTATGTGAAGATGACCACTGCATCCGCAGTCGGAACATCCGAATCTGTTTATGGTCCGGGTATGGAATCCGATGGAAGCCGAAATGCAACACTCAAGGTCCTGGTCCGTACAGGTAAGTACTACTCCTACCAGCCTGGTATGAGGCAACAGGTGATCGATATGCCAGCGCCGTGTGAGGTTATTGCCTTCAGCCACGGCCAGATGGCGCATCACCCTTTTAAATCCACCCTTTCCCCTGGCAGAACCTGTATAGGCATAATACCCTGCAAGGAACCGCCTTATTCCCAGAGCACCTACCGTGATGTCTTTATCCTCATCCAGAGTCAGTATAAGGGAATATATACCCCTGCCCTCTGGTGCATCAAAGGTAGGTTTATCCATCAACCATACATAGCCAGCAGGGTTTAAACGGTTACTGTAAGTTCATTGCTCTGCAGTGGAACCGTCAGGCCTTTTATCTTGATAACAAGGTTGAACTGGACTGATTGGTTAGAAGGCGATTCCGCTGTGATCGCGTCCCACATCTCCTGCGTATCCGGTATTACCAGGCTGAGAAGCACAGACTCTCCAGGGCTCAAGGTTACACTGCTAATAGAGCTGCCACCATCATCAAGGAAAGTAATTCCGTCCAGCGTTAATCCCTGGTGTACATCCATACCCACCGGTTTAAGCCTTGAGAATTCATACTGGATACTGCTTACATCAAGTGATTTGAAGTTTTCAACATCATGGTATTTCAATGTAAAAAAGACCACATCACCTTTCATGTAAACAGGATTCTCTACATTTTCACCACTAGAATCTGATACATACAGGTCTATCATACTGACATCAGGGGTTTGTGGTCCTGTTTTTTCAAGCTGGATACAACCTGCGGATGCAAGTACCAAAGCTGTGGTCAAGATCATTAATAATATGTGTTTGTTGTCTTGCATAGTCTACACCCGGATTATTTACATTTATAGTATCTTGTAGGATAAGTATTTTTTTCGCCCGACATGATCAAATTTCAACTAGAAACCCACCAATGCACAACAAATTATTTATATTGACAGGTAGAATGAAGGCCACGCATATATCAGAGCATACAGCATATTTTATGCAAAATGCGTGTGAAATGCACAAATAAATGTTAATATGGTTTTCATTTCCAATTAACAACACCGTAGGGATTGTAACATCCTGTGGCACAGGGGCATATCATGCCCGAACGCAGCAACATTGCGTGAGTCAGGCCCTTTTCATGGGGTCATACGGAGGAACAACAATTGAGTAGAAAAATTAAAAAGACAAATCTGCGCGTATCAGGTCTTATCAGCGACCTCAAGACCGCATCCCGGGAGAACGAAGTGAAAATCTGGCGGGACATTGCATTGCGCCTTTCTCGTCCTACCAGAAATTACGCAGAAGTGAACCTGAGCAAGATAAACAGGCATACCATTGAAGATGAAACGATAGTAGTGCCTGGAAAAGTGCTGGCATCAGGCATTATCGAACATAAGGTAAATGTGGTTGCACTGGGTTTTAGTGACACTGCTAAAGAAAAGATTGTAGAAAAAGGGGGCTCATGCCTCACCATAGAGCAGCTTGTCAAGGAAAATCCCAGCGGCTCTAATGTAAGGATCATGCAGTGAGGTGCAGTGAAATGACAGTTATTGATGCAGATGGTATGATACTGGGACGGTTATCCAGTATACTGGCTAAACGATTACTTGCAGGCGAAGAGATACACATAGTGAATGCCGAGAAAGCGGTAATATCAGGAGATAAAGTAACTACCTATACCGAATATAAACAGTCGGTCGACCGTGGAAACCGCGAGTTTGGCCCGTATTTCCCCAGACGACCCGACCAGATCCTAAAAAGAACCATCCGGGGCATGCTCCCGTACAAGAGGGCAAGAGGCCGGGATGCTATGTCACGACTTAAGACCTATATCGGGGTGCCTGAGGAACTGAGCCGCGAAGAGACTGCAACCATTGATGGGGCTGATATGAACCGGTTGAGTTCGGTCAAATATGTCAGGCTGGAAGAACTCAGCAATAAACTGGGAGCCAAATTCTCATCGGGAGGAAAGTAAATGGTCAAGATTATCAATACATCAGGAAAGAAGAAGACCGCTATTGCCAGAGCCACGATAAAGGAAGGAAAGGGCCGTGTAAGGATCAATAAGAAGCCACTGGAAATAGTTGAACCCAATGTGGTAAAGCTTAAGATAATGGAACCGTTAACCTTAGCCGGGGACAAAATAACTTCAAAGGTTGATATTGACGTGAACGTGAAAGGTGGCGGTGTAATAGGGCAGGCAGATGCTGTCAGGACAGCGATCGGCAAGGGTCTTATAGAATGGACCGGTGACCTGGCGCTTAAGGATGCAATGCTCGGTTATGACCGGAACCTGCTTGTTAACGATTCAAGACAGAAAGAGACCAAGAAGTTCGGCGGACCTGGTGCAAGGGCTAAGTATCAGAAATCATATAGATGAGCTATTAAGATGATACCTGTACGATGTTTCACCTGTGGAAAGGTTATATCCAGCCTTTGGCAAGATTTCGAGAAACGTGTAGCTGAACTGGAAGATCCTGGCAAAGTGCTGGACGATCTTGGCGTTGAAAGATATTGCTGTCGAAGGATGTTACTTACCCACATCAAACTGCTGGATACGTTCGCACCATATCAGTAGGGGGTTGTAGGGTAGCCTGGACCATCCTGCGGCGTTCGGGACGCCGTAACCTGAGTTCAAATCTCAGCAACCCCACTTCACATCATTAAGTGAATATTGAGGCGCTGCTGATAATATGAAAATAACAGTATGTATCGAATTGGAACCATTCCCGGAGGGACTCCGGGAACAACAAGTAATAAATGCAAAAAACTATTGGCTGGAGAAAATTTTAGCTGGACGCATAAATACTTGTTAGTATAGCGGTCACAAGACCGTATTGTTTTTGAGGTGAAATTGTTGAACACTAAGAAATTTACCCGTTATGAACGTGCAAGGATTATCGGCGCACGTGCACTGCAGATATCAATGGGAGCACCTGTGCTTCTGGAAGATGACTCTGGCGAACCCATCGATATTGCATTCAAGGAATTGGAACTGGGTGTCATCCCGGTCACGGTCAAAAGGTCGACCGATATAATAACAACATAACAATAAATAATATTGATCTAAAGGTGAAAAAATGGAAAGTGAAAGTGAAATAAAAGATGCAGGTTACGAATCCATCATTCCATTGGATGAGTTCCTGGCTGCTGGTATTCATATAGGGACCCAGCAAAAAACAAAAGATATGATGAAATTCGTCTACAGGGTCAGGACAGATGGACTTTATGTTCTGGATATACAGGCCACGGACCAGAGGATACGGCTGGCTGCAGCATTGCTTGCTAAGTATGACCCGGCAAAGATATTGATCGTTTCTGCCAGGCAATACGGGCACCACCCTGTCAGGATGTTTGCCAAGATCATTGGTGCTAAGTCAATGGTGGGCAGGTTCATACCCGGGACACTTACGAATCCAAGTCTGGACATATATTTTGAACCAGACATTATCATGGTGACCGATCCTCATGGGGATAGCCAGATAGTAAAAGAGGGTGTAAGTATAGGACTTCCGGTAGTAGGTCTTTGTGATACCAACAACTCCACTTCAAATGTGGACCTTGTGATACCCACGAACAACAAGGGACGAAAAGCTCTTTCCCTGGTCTACTGGCTGATGGCAAAGCAGATCACTGATGTAAAAGGTATTCCCTTCAACCAGAACCTGGAAGCTTTTGAGACAGAATTATAACTAATAGGTTCAATATTCCCTATCAAAGGCGGTGGAGGATTTGAGACGCCCGGCAGTAGCAGGCCAGTTCTATCCTGGTACCCAGAAGCATTTGAAACGCGAACTCAATAGATGTTTTGCTGCAAGTGTGGACCAACCTAAAAACGTCATCGGAGCTGTGGTGCCCCATGCAGGTTATACCTTCTCAGGACCAACAGCGGCCCATGTGTATAATGCACTACCCCAGGCTGACACCTATGTAATTCTTGGTCCCAACCATACGGGTGTGGGTTCACTGGTGGCAGTCTCACAGGATACCTGGGAGACACCGCTCGGGGATGTACCTGCAGACAAGGAATTTGCTAAACAACTTGCCGGGGGCATAATCGACCTTGATGAGAACGCGCATAGGTATGAGCATTCCATCGAAGTGCAGCTACCATTTTTGCAATACCGTTTTTCCCACACGTTCGAGATAGTGCCAATATGTATGGGGATGCAGGACGAACAGACAGCTATAGATATTGGGAACCAATTGGCTCAGACCATCAAGAAAAGCAACAAAAGGGTGGTTATTATCGCGTCCAGTGATTTCAGCCATTACGTGCCTGATAGGATCGCGCGGGATACAGATAATTATCTTATTGAATCCATACTTGCTCTGTATGTGGATGACCTCTATGCCCGGTTAGTGGAGAAAAACGCATCTGCATGCGGGTACGGCCCCATCACTGCTATGATAGTAGCATCAGCCAAACTGGGTGCCACCAGAGGTACCCTGCTCGATTATTCAACGAGCGGAGATGTTACTGGAGACACCGATGCTGTTGTGGGCTATGCAGGCATAATTATTGAATAACGAGATACTGCTATGACGATGACCACCTGTAGTGCACCGGGTAAGATATATTTCTTTGGCGAACATGCTGTGGTATATGGCGAGCAGGCTACGGCCTGTGCTGTGGATATCCGCACGCAGGTCACCGTACGTCCTGACGTTGAACATAGTATTAATTCCAGTTTAGGTATTACTGGACTTGATATGACCAAACATCCATATGTGACCCGATGTATCAGGGAAATGGAACCATTTATTTCTGACGGGGTCAGGATAGATATTTCATCTGAATTGCCTGTAGGTTCGGGACTGGGGTCATCTGCAGCGGTGACTATTGCCACCCTGTTTGCATTAAGCCTCCAGTTCGATACAGGTCATACCCTGGACGAGATCGCGGTAATGGGACATGATATTGAACGAATAGTGCAGGGCGTGGCAAGTCCAACCGATACGTACGTATCCACCATGGGCGGTGTGATCACGATACCTGCCAGAAAGGGGCTTGCACTGCCTGCCTGTCCCATAGTCATAGGTTATACGGGCAGTTTCTCATCTACCCGGGAACTGGTAGGAAATGTAGGGATACTCAAGGAAAAATTCCCTGCAATAGTTGAACCGGTTATCAGTACTATTGGCAAACTTTCCATGTATGGCGAAACAGCTATTGAAAGGCAGGACTATCACGAACTGGGACGCCTTATGGATATCAATCATGGATTGCTGGATACCCTGGGTGTGGGCTCATCTGAACTCTCAAAACTGGTCTGGGCCAGCCGTCATGCGGGCGCATGGGGTGCCAAGACCACTGGCGCAGGTGGAGGTGGGTGCATGGTAGCTATAACCGACCAGCCAGATGAAGTGGCAGAGGCCATTGAAATTGCTGGCGGGCAGGCCATGATCACCCGTGCTACACCATATGGAGTGAAAATAGAATGAACGGCCTCGTTGTGTTAAAAATAGGTGGCAGCATTATCACTGACAAGTCCAGTTCCACACCGAAAAGTCTGGCCGATGCAATTGAGCGTATAGCACAAGAGATTGCCGGGGTAAGTGGTTCACTCATACTAGTGCACGGCGCCGGTTCCTTCGGGCATCCCCTTGCCAGACAATTCAAGCTTACAGAGCAGTTCGATGTTCAAGGTATAATCGAGACGCACCGCAGCGTTAAGTCCTTGAACACAATGGTCGTGGATGCCTTAACGTTGTCCGGGGTACCGGCAGTGCCGGTGCATCCCTTAAGCTGTGCTCTGCTTGAGCAGGGGCGTATCAGGGATATGCAGATGGCTCCCTTAAGGGAGATGGTGCAGCGCGGTCTGGTTCCGGTACTGCATGGTGATGTGGTAATGGATTCAGCACGAGGCGCGGCCATCCTGAGCGGTGACCAGTTAGTACCTTATATTGCACAGAAGATGGGAGCAGAACGTATCGGTATCGGTAGCAATATTGATGGAGTGCTTGACAACCAGAGTAAGACCATACCTGATATTACACCATCCACAGTTGATAGATTACGCGTATACATAAGTGGTTCATCCCATACCGATGTTACCGGTGGTATGCTGGGTAAGGTACAGGAACTGGTAGAGCTGGCTGATAAGTTCGGCATCAGTAGCCGGATATTCAACGCATCGACACCCGGGAATATCACCAGATTCCTCAAAGGTGAGACAATGGGCACACGTATACAAAAGGATAAGTGAGTCTTTTACAATTATGGTATAGAAAATGAGTACCTCAAACAGAAAATTAGAACACCTTGAATTATGTGCCAACCAGGACGTTGAAAGCCACAGGGACGAGCATAATAAAAGACGCACCGGATTTGATGATGTAACGCTGGTGCACAATGCTCTTCCAGACATCAACATAAAAGATATCGATACGTCACAGGAATTGCTGGGTCATAAACTGGCATTCCCATTGTTAATAGCTTCCATGACCGGAGGTCATCCCCAAACCAAGAAGGTGAACGAAGCTCTTGCTCTTGCAGCCCAGGAGATAGGTATCGGTGTAGGTGTAGGCAGCCAGAGGGCCGCACTGGAAGACCCTGGTATGGAGGATTCGTTCAGGGTGGTAAGGGACTCGGCACCTGATGCATTCGTGTTCGGGAACATGGGTGTGGCACAGTTAAGAGAATATGGGGTGGAGGGTGTTCGCCAGGCAGTCGACATGATAGATGCAAATGCTATGGCCATACACCTGAACTTCCTGCAGGAAGCTATCCAGCCTGAAGGTGATACCGATGCTGCAGGCGGGCTTGAGCTTATTGAAGAGGTCTGTAAAAAACTGAAGACCCCGGTAATAGTGAAAGA
Source organism: ANME-2 cluster archaeon (assembly GCA_023544605.1). Lineage (GTDB taxonomy): Archaea > Halobacteriota > Methanosarcinia > Methanosarcinales > Methanocomedenaceae > Methanocomedens_B. The sequence goes on from JAMJFQ010000008.1 coordinate 10,445, forward strand.
GACCGGTGCAGGTATCAGCCATAAAGTGGCCCAGAAACTGTGCAATGCCGGTGTAGCAGCCATAGATGTGGGTGGTCTGGGAGGTACCAGCTGGGCCGGTGTGGAAGTATACCGGGCACAGAAGAAAGGTGATTCCAGTGGTGAATCACTGGGTAACCTGTTCTGGGACTGGGGAATTCCTACAGCTGCAAGCATAATTGAAAGTAAAATATCAGTACCGGTGATTGCCACAGGCGGTATCCGTTCCGGCTTAGACATGGCTAAATCACTGGCAATAGGAGCTAGTGCATGTGCAACCGCACTTCCACTGGTAAGACCAGCAATGAAAGGACCACAGGAAGTAAAAGAGAATTTAGAACATTTCCTGGCAGAATTCAAAGCCGCTATGTTCCTGACAGGGAGTGCAACTGCTGCAGACCTTATGCAGGCACAAGTTGTCATAACAGGAAGAACGGGTAGGTATTTGAACGAGCGCGGTTTTGATACTTCCTACTTTGCACGGCGGTAAAAACCAATACGAAAAAAAAAACAGAAGATAAATATATACTATTAAGGAGGAAAATTTTACAATGACTGAAATAGGCATTACAGGGGTAGGCGGCTATAACGAAATGGGCCGCAACATGACCGCAATACGAGTTGGTGAAGAGGTCATAATAATGGATATGGGACTCCGTCTTGACAGGGTCCAGATACATGAAGATGTGGAAATTGACCGGAAGAATTCCCGGGACCTTATCAATATGGGTGTAATACCCGATGACAGGGTGATGAAACAGGTCGGAGGAAAGGTAAAGGCCATCGTGTGTACACACGGACATCTGGATCATATTGGTGCCATACCAAAACTGGCACACAGGTATGATGCGCCTATCTTATCCACGCCGTATACATCAGAGCTGATCAAACAGCAGATAAGTAATGAGAAGAAATATCAGGTGAACAACAAGGTCGAGAAACTATCGACAGGTCAAATGTATGAGGTGACCCCTCACGTGTCAATTGAACTCATAAGGGTTCAACACAGCATCATTGATGCGGCTTTTGCTGCCATACACACGCCTGATGGTATCATCCTGTATGCAAACGATTTCAAGATAGACCGTACACCTACTATAGGTGAGGCTCCTGATTTTGAGCGGCTGCGACAGATAGGGAAAGAAGGTGTGACCCTAATGATCACGGAAAGTACCAACTCTGACCGTAAGGGAAAGACCCCGTCTGAGAAGATTGCAGCAGATATGGTATCTGATGTACTGTTGGGTACCGAGGAGGCCAAATCAGGAGTGATCGTTACTACATTCTCATCCCATATTGCCAGGATAAAGTCCATCATTGATGCTGCAGTTGAGATGGGACGCATCCCTGTGTTGCTGGGACGTTCAATGGAGAAGTATGTGGGTACAGCCGAGAAGATGGGATTTTTGAAATTCCCTGAAAACCTTGAGATATACGGCCACCGGAAATCTATTGATAAGGCTTTAAAACGTATTAATGATAAAGGCAAGGACAAATATTTGCCCATTGTCACAGGTCACCAGGGCGAGCCCGGTTCCATACTACCCAGGATAGCTTCAAATGGTTCAGATTACAAGATAGAAAAGGGTGACAAGGTGGTATTTTCGGCTAACGTGATACCCAACCCCTTAACCCGGGCGAACCGGTATTCGCTTGAGACGAAACTGGGTATGAAGGGGGCACGGATATATGACAATGTGCATGTTTCCGGTCATGCGTACAAAGAAGACCACTGGGAATTGCTCAGGTTGATCAATCCGGAACACGTTATACCTGCACATGGAAATATTGAGATGCATAGTAATTATATGGAAATGGCCGAGGATGCAGGATACGTTTTCGGTGAGAATGTCCATATTATGCGCAATGGTGAAGAGATACTTGTGGAATAAATGTACATTGATAGGGGATTTATATGGATCTGCTTAACGAAATAAAGACGAGAGGAACTATGGTGGACGGGGCCATCCAGAACCTGATGCCTATTGGGGAGCCTGATGAACTCTACCGGGCCATGCGATACCTTTTTGATGCAGGCGGAAAACGGCTGCGGCCCGCGGCTCTTATTCTTTCAACTGAAGCCGTAGGCGGAAATCCGCAGGATGTTATCCCTGCAGCTACCGCTGTTGAACTGGTCCATAACTTCACCCTTATCCATGACGATATTATGGATGCGGACAACCTCAGGCGGGGTCTGCCTGCTGTTCACGTGAAATGGGGTATTTCAGGTGCCATACTGGCAGGTGATACATTGTATTCAAAATCGTTCCACATCCTCAGCAAGACAAATGCTGATGCGGAGAGGATGGTGGAGTGCCTGACCCTGATGTCCATAACCTGTACGGAAATATGTGAAGGACAATGGACAGATATTAGTTTTGAGAAACGCAACGACGTATCTGAAGCCGAGTACATGGAAATGGTGAAAAAGAAGACTGCTATACTGTATGCGGCATCCTGTAAGATGGGGGCCATTCTCGGCAGCGGTACTCCTGCGCAAGCCCAGGCACTATGGGATTTTGGACGTTTGACCGGCGTGGGTTTCCAGATATATGATGATGTACTGGATCTTGTTACACCGGAAGATGTACTGGGAAAGATCAGGGGAAGTGACCTGATGGAAGGCAAGCAGACCTTGATCGCCATCCACGCCAGGGATAGTAATGTGAAACTGGATGTGTTCGGCAAGAGAGATGCTGCAAGAGAGGAGATAGATGACGCCCTCAAGATGCTGGAAGATTCAGGTTCTATTGACTATGCCCGGACCACTGCCCATAATTTTGTGGCCGAAGGTAAGGCAAAACTTTCCATCCTGCCTGAGAGTAAGGCAAAAGATATACTGCTGGCGCTGGCAGATTATATGATCGAACGCAAATTCTGATAACCAGATCTCTTGCTCTAATAATTATTTTAGATACCATGACCGAACAATGCAGTACATGCGGAGGCACCGGGATTGTTGAGACCTCACAGCAGGAATGTCCTGATTGTAAAGGTTCAGGGAAGCCAAAGAGTCTTGACCTGACCAGGATGAGCGAGAAAGACCTGGGAAGCCTGCTGGAAGGGGTGTCCAGATGCCAGAGATGTGAAGGTTCCGGTACCATCACAATAGAGCAAAAATGTGAGGTTTGCGGTGGCAGGGGAGAGATGGTAACCTGCCGGGTATGTGGTAAATCTCTTGAAGCTGATATTGATGGGGATTTGTGTGTTTCATGTGCAAAGAAACCGCTGGTACAGAAACTGAGTCCCGCCTGCGATACCTCAGACCTGGAGATAGGTATGACCTACGAAGGTGAGGTGGACAGCCTGGCCAATTTCGGTGCCTTCGTGAACCTGAACCCACGTACTCGTGGTCTTGCTCACCAGAAACACCTGACCAGAACCCCTGAAGTGGGAGAAACGATCTTTGTACAGGTAAAGAGCATCGCATCCAATGGGAACATAGACCTTGAACCGGTGAGCCTTAACGAGTACCAGCTCATCCAGGTTGAGAAGAATATTCCGCGCACCCAGATATCAGCCCTTCGCGACCATATCAGTAAACTGGTGCATATCTCTGGTGAGGTCATCCAGATAAAACAGACCGGCGGCCCGACCATATTCACGGTGGCTGACGAGACCGGGACCGTGCCCTGTGCGGCGTTCGAGAAGGCTGGGCAGCGCTCATACCCTGAAATCGAATCTGATATGATAGTGCGCGTGGTGGGTGAACTCAATACCAGGAACAATGAACTGCAGATCGAGATACGTGAAATAAAGCAGATGTGGGGTGCAGATTCAACTGCCATCAGGGAGGAGATAGAGAATGCCCTGGATAAACGCTCCGAGCCCCATGATATAGAATTTCTTGTAGAGAGCCCAATACTTGAAGCGTTGAAGCCTAAGATGCGACAGGTTGCCAAGGAGATACGCAAGGCTATATTCCATTCAAGGCCTATCGTGCTGCGCCATCATGCAGATGCTGATGGTATCACTTCAGCCATTGCCATTGAGAAAGCGGTGTTACCGCTCATAAAGGAAGTGGGCGGGTCTGATGCCGGATATCATTTTTACCGGCGTTCACCTAGTAAGGCGCCGTTCTATGAGATGGTGGATATTACCAGGGACATATCCTTTGCATGGGACGATAATGCCAGGCACGGTCAGAAGATGCCGCTGGTGCTGTTGATGGATAATGGCTCCACAGAGGAGGACGTGCCAGCCATGCTGCAGGCTAAGGTGTATGGTATGGATATGGTTGTGGTAGACCATCATCATCCCGATGAAATTGTCGACCAGTACCTGCTGGCCCATGTGAACCCGGCCCACATGGGTGGTGATTTCGGCATAACCACGGGCATGCTGGGTACAGAGATCGCCAGGATGATAAATCCTGATGTTAGTGAGGAGATAAGCCACCTTCCAGCGGTTTCGGCAGTTGGTGACCGTTCACAAGCGCCAGAGGCTGCTAAGTATATTGAACTGGCTGCACCGCGTTACAGTTTGAGCGATTTGAAGGATATGGCTTTGGCACTGGATTATGAGGCGTTCTGGTTGCGGTTCAGTGAGGGCAGGGGTATTACCTATGACATTTTGAATATAGGTAATCTGAAGAGGCATAGGGAATTGGTGCCGCTATTGGTGAAACAGGCCAACGAGGCTATCAATACCCAACTGGAGGCATCGCTACCGTCTGTGAAATCACAAGAGTTGCCGAACGGGGCACTGCTGCATGTACTGGATGTGGAGAATTTTGCACATAAGTTCACGTTCCCTCCACCTGGCAAGACCAGTGGTGAGGTACATGATACGTTGTGTCATAAGTATCCTGATAAGGCAATTGTAACACTGGGCTATGGCCCGGATTTTGTTGTGCTTCGCAGCAGGGGTGTGCTTATGAATATCCCGCAAATGGTGCGGGAATTGCATGAGGAGATACCTGAGGGCAGCATTAACGGCGGCGGGCACCTGGTCGTGGGGAGTATCAAGTTCGTAGGTGGGCTGCGCAAGGAAGTGCTGGCGAAGCTTGCTGAGAAGATCGGGCGGGTTGAAGTAGAACACCAACCTTAAATTAATATAATCCAATCACACTTCAAGGAGTGACCCACATGAAGGACATTGATCTTGAACCAAGAACAAGCATACCTGCATCAAAACCTCTCGACCTGGCCAACTCCATAGAATACTCAACAGATTCAGTGGTCAGCCGTACCCTTATTGAGAACAAAGCAGGCACCATCACTTTATTTGCCTTTGATGCGGGCCAGGGGCTCAGTGAACATTCGGCCCCTTTTGATGCAGTAGTGGAAGTACTGGACGGAGAGGTCGAACTCACTATCGGTGGCGAGAAAGTACATGCAGCTTCCGGCCAGATGGTGGTAATGCCGGCAAATGTTCCCCATGCCCTGCAGGCAAGGCAGCGGTTCAAGATGCTGCTGACCATGCTGCGGGCATGACCATAAGTATGCTTTTATCCATTTCGACATACTTCCTACACACACGGATCAAATTTCAAGCAGCCATTTCCAGAGTGGATAATATGATATTTGCACTCCATTTTGTTCTACTATTTCCTCGGTGTCCTCTGTCAATATCATTGCGTTAGCAATTCCGAACTCTTCGCATGCATGACAGAGTGAGCGCTCTTCCCTTATGCGAGTCTTATCATTTTGCACGTCCCATGATACCTGCAATAATACCTCTACCTTTTGCCCCATCTTTTGCACAAAATCAACTTCATAACCCCCCTTGCTTTTCCAGTAATACACCTCACTGCCACGTTTTGTAAGTTCAAGGAATACTGTATTCTCTGCAAGTTTTCCAAGGTCTGAAGTAAACCTGAACGATACAGCATTCCTGAGCCCTGTATCCACTGCATATGTTTTTTTATTTTGCTTGAACTGGCTCTTCAGTTTGTAGGAAAAAACAGACAGATCATTTATCAATAGCGATTCTTTGAGATATCCAATATATTTTTCGGCTGTTTCAAGTGCTATATGTGTCGCCTTTGCGACACTATTAAATGAATACTCACGTGTTGAGTTTGTCATCATTAACAGACTGATCTTCGCAGCAACATCATAGGAAGCACCAAACCTTGCCAGGATGTCCCTTGCAATTATATCACTGTAAAGAGATGTCAATATTTTCTTCTGGTTGAACTCATCCATTCCGATAGTTTCGGGGAAGCCACCGTCTTCAAGGTATTTTTTCTGGTAATATAGTATCTCTTTTCTCTTGTAGATGAGATATTCGGGTTCTAGATTTTCCCATCCACTTTTTTTTAGGTATTCTTTAAAAGAGAATGGCGTTATGTTAAACGTGGTGTGCCTGCCTGACAACACATGGCCCAGATCTTTCGTTAGCAAACTTGCAGATGAACCGGACAGGAATATCTGGCTGAAACGTTTTGTGTCATACAGAGTCCTGACCCAACGCTCCCATCCTTCTTTTTGCTCAATCTCATCAAGGAATAAATGCGATATTTTTGGATTTATTTTATAGATGCTGGTAAGTATTTCATCCAGCGGTGCAGCGTTTATTGCCGGGTCATCGAAATTCAGTAACAGGATATGCTCTGGTGCGACACCAATGTACATCAGGTATGCTGCCGTCTGGTAGAGTACTGTGGTCTTGCCCGAACGTCTGACCCCGATTACGTCTTTTATATGTGGGGCATCGAGAGACTTTATTATCGAATCAGTCACATCACGTTTTATTCCTGTAAGGTCTTGAGGCATCTTTTTTTCTGCCCACCAGGGATTCCACAAACGTATCGATTGTTCTAGCATGTATGTTATGTTTATGTTATGACTATATATATTATTCGACTATACTTGAGTATAATTAATACTTATAGTCAATTTAAATCTAGTATAATGTAGCAAAATCTTCTACTCTCATCTGTGCACCCCCCATCACCACATCATCCAGCACATCCCTGTCGTAACCGAAAGGACGCAGTATGCTCTCAGCGGCCCTGAGCGTTATATCATAGTACTTCTTTTTGTCATACTCTGTGTCAGAGTCTATCAGTTCGGCGGCCTTTACCCTGTTATAGAAATACCTGGACCTGTGGTCGGTGTATATGTACTGTACTGCCTGGCCTGGCTGCACCTCCATGCCTTCTTCCCTTAACTGGTACAGGGCCGCAGCCTGGCTCCCTTTTTGCCGGTAATCTTCCAGTTTGTGCCTGGTGTGGGTGGTGAACACCAGTTCTCCGGGGTCGGCGCCGCCGCATACTATCTCACCGGCATAGCGGCGCACCACGTCCAGCACGCAGGGGATGGTACCATACAGTTCATCCACGGTGCGGGCACATTTCATCCGCTCAAGCATATCGCGCTGCAGCCGCCTGATGAACTCGGGTGTATCCCTGCGCCGCAGCTCGATCCCCCTCACCTTCAGTTTTCCATCTGTCATCAGGCCGAAGTACCGGTTCATGGCCCCGGCCCGGTTGTGGCGGTTGGACGGGAACACTATCCAGTGATAGTGCCCTTTGAGTTCCAGGGGGATCCCTATGGTCTCGCTCACCAGGTCACATAGTTCCCCGGGGTCGCCGCCGCCCCTGACCCACAGGCTGTCCACGATGCCGTGCAGTATCTCGAATCCCATACCCTGTGCGAGCTCCATGGTCTGGAGCAATATTTCCCTGGCATAGGCGGTGATGGATTCGTGGCACTCTATCCGCCCGAACCTGGCCTTGTTGAACCCCATATAGCCAAAGCTGGTCACCAGCAGCCATTTCAATACGTTCTGCATCATCCTGTGCTCCTGGCTGCCGCCTTGTGCCAATTTCTTGTATATCAGGCGTCGCTTGATGAGTGGCTCAATGACCCTGGGTATTAACCCGACACGCTGCTGGCAGATGTTGTACCCGGTGAACGGCACCCTCACAGGCGAGTCTGGGCAGCATTCGCACAGCACGGTCTCTGGAGAAATGTTCTTTGTGACCATGATGTGGGGGAACAGGCTGGTGAAATCCATCTCTGCCGTATTTTCATATATTCCCACCCTGGGTTCCAGTATCAGCGCTCCCCTATCCGCGTGCAGCAGTTCTTCTGCGGTCTTGAAGTTCTCGGACAGGTTGCGCCTCCAGGGAACCATTACGCCATCCTTGAGTGCCTGGTCCACCTGCAGGGCCGTGACCGCACTGCCGGGGCTGAGCCTGGACAGGTGCTGCAGGGGTATGCCCGTTATCCTGCCCAGGTCGATGAGACCGCGCATCCCGCCTTCACGGACGATGAATGTCTGCTCATCGATATGCAGCCTGCCCGCAAGCGGGTAACCGCCGGGCTTGTAGATGATGCGGCCGTAACTGAAATATGACCTGCCCTTATTCTCCCGTGGCACTTCGTCCTGCTCCCTGCCCAGCTGGAGTGCTGCTCCCGCTTCCTGTGCCCTGTGGTACAGGTAGGGAAGCTGGAAGCTATCACCGCCATTCGTCAGTATCACGTCCGGGTCCGTGTCTTTTACCAGGGAGGACAGCGCTTCTATCATATCGGCTTCCGGCATACCCTCGAGGATGTGCTCACCCAGCGTTATCTCATTTACCGGGTCACTGAAGCAGGGGTTCTTTGCTGATCGCGGGGTGACCTTCAGGTGCAGGGACCGCAATTCCGGGGTTGTGTAGTCGATGGTCTGTTGGTTATCGTCCAGGTGCAGTTGCGGGTCCAGCCGTGCCATAGGGAACAAACCCCTCTCGAGAAGGAACTGCCGTGGGGGCGGCAGGTCAACATTGTATGCCTTCCAGCCCCGTTGCTCCAGCATATCTGCAAGCTTGAACGCCCCGCTCCAGTCATCCAGAGATATGGCGAGCACATCTTCCGGCTCCCGACCAAGGGATGTTATCTTCTGCTCGACCCTGACCTTTCGCACCTGGGGCAGGGTGGAGATAAGATGCCTGTTGCAGACAGGGCATTCCAGGTATATGCGGGGATAGTACCTCACCCGGCGGGGTGTGCACCTGCCGGCATGCATGACCCACAGGATGATGCATCCGTCCCTGTAATCGATATCAAGGAGATGGGGCATGGCTGTCCTCCTTCAGGTCGTCTATCTGTTTTTGCTGCTCGATAAGGATGGACAGCACGATGGTGTCCATGGGGTCCAGAGCTGCCGCCACTGCGGATGCTGAGGCATGTTCGCGTGCCATGTCCATGACGCGGTCAAAGACCACCTGGTCGTGCCGGCGCAGTGCCCTCCTGAAATTTCCGAGCTCCCTGATGATACTGTCAAGCAGCATCCTGAAACTGGGTACTGTCCTGCCCATTCACACCACCGCCGTGTATGCGCTGAGCTGCATCTGGCCGGGCGGGATTGGCGTGAATTCCAGCACGTCGTTCTCGTCCATTATCCTGAACAGTTTGCGGTGCTGTACCACCCTGATGACCCTGCCGGCACATTCCTCTATTAGCCTGGCGCCCCACCAGGTTCCGCCGTAGCTGGTTATGATGGTGACCAGGCCGTGGGTGCGGGTGTATTCCTCCAGGTGTTCCACTGCCTGATCCAGCAGTTTGCGGGTATGGATGCGGCCGAACAGGTGGGGCAGGTACGCTACTGCCAGAAGCCCCGGCTGCCATTTTTCAATGGCGCACGGCAGCTGCTGGGTGAGCAGGTCGTTCATCTGGTATTCGGTGAAGGCACGGGCTACATGGGTCTTTGCCATTACGGTCTTTGTGTCTGCCTGCAGCACTTTCGATATGTTCCGTAAGGTGTACGGGTTGAAGCTGTTGCCTCCGTCCACAAAGACCACGTCCTGCTCCAGTTGCCCGGCGGTATGGGCGCACAGGGAGAGCAGCAGGTCGGGCACGAAACGTGAGGGGCCTTCTACGAGGGTTATGGTGGAGGGTTTGAAGCTTCCAAGGTCAAGGCCACAGGCGAGAGGGGATGGAGTGTTCATTTCTATGGCACGCTCGAATATTGGATAATGCCATGTAGGGGATATTGGGGTAATAAGCCGAGCATCGAGCGGGGTGAAAGTATTCGGGGAATCTGTGCGTACTCTCTGGAATACTTTCACAGAGCTCTCACAATTACCTTATTACAACCTGCGTTAAAGGGCTCGTGCATGAAAAAGGAATTGAGGCGTGACAGGCATACCGTATCATTGCTTACTGACCACATGGTATTCTCGCCTAAGTATTGGGGCAAGGTGCAGGTGGGCGAGGTGGCTATGGTGGCTGAGGCGGTTATCAGGAAGAAATAACTAGATTATGGGATAGTGCCAATCACGAGTTTTACTTATATAATTATGATGATATTAACACAATAGTAGAATATGATTGTTAATTTATTACTTTTGGGTGCGTTTGATGTGAATATTGGAAACTTTTAAATAGGTTAACTAAATGATTTTCCATTATAAATACTTTAAACGAGGTATTGATATGATCGATCCGCTGAAAATACGTGTTATTATAATTGCATTTGGGCTGGTACTATTATCAGGTTGTACAAGCCCTTCAGACGATGAAGAAACGACGGCCTTAAGTGAACTGAGATTCGGGTACCAACCCAGCACTCACCAGATAGCATACATGACCGCTGATGCCAAGGGCTGGTGGCTTGAAGACCTGGAACCCTATGGCGTAACATCAACCAAGGATTTCCTGTTCCCCACAGGTGCCCCTGAAATGCAGGCCATGCTTGCAGGCGAGATAGATGTGGCCTACGTTGGAGCCACACCGCCCCTGTCTGCCATCGACCAGGGTCTCGATGCAAAGATCGTTGCCGGTGCACAGGTCCAGGGTTCCGACCTGGTACTTGCAACTGCTCTCCCGTATGAATCACCCCAGAACCTGAAAGGCCTGAAGATCGCGACGTTCCCACCCGGTACATTGCAGGATACGGTGCTCAGGAAGTGGCTCACGGATAATGGCATTGACACAAAGAAGGATGTAGACATTCTGGGCATGGGCGGTGCTGATGCCAAGACCGCACTGGCTTCTGGTAATGTGGATGCGGTATTCCTGCCTCACCCCAATCCTACTATAATCGAGTCAGAGGGTACCGGCAGGGTCGTGGTACACTCCGGCGAAATGTGGGAGGACCATGCCTGCTGCGTGGTATTGGTAAGTGGTGAATTAATACGGGAAAAGCCCGAGCTGGTGGAGCAGATAGTCAGGACGCATATAAGGGCTACCGAATACAATATTGATAATCCTGACGACGCCGCCAAGATATTCTCTGACAATATTGGGGTTTCCTACGAGATTGCCAGCAAGTCCATTGAGGATTGGGACGGTAACTGGGTCACTGATCCCAGTATTGAATTGAACACAACCCTGGAATATGCCAGTGTGCAATACGACCTGGGATATACAGATAAATTGCTGACCCAGGATGACCTGTTCGACCTGAGCTTCTACAATAAAATCATGGCTGAGATGGGTGAAGAGTAAGACTCTTCATCCATTAACCCTTTTTACCTTGCATGGATTTAGGCCACGGTCCCAGAAAAAGAATACTTGAATTAGCTTCTATAGCATCTGCTGTGGTCATCTGGGAGATCATTGCAAGGATAATCAACATAAAATATATCCTTCCCAGTTTCACCAGTGTTGTAACGGCTTTTATTGGACTTGTGCAGGAAGGGGAACTCTACCGTGACATCCTGGCAAGTCTTAATTATTTTGTGTTAGGTATGGGACTGGCCATAGCGGTGGGAATTCCCATCGGCACAATGATGGGATGGTTCAAGAGCATTGACAGGGCTGTAGATCCTATCATCGAAATGATACGGCCCATCCCGCCCCTGGCCTGGATACCTTTTGCCATCCTGTGGTTCGGGCTTACCAAATACGCAGCCGGGTTCGTGATATTCATAGGGGCGGTCTTCCCCATACTTATCAATTCTTACACGGGATTCAAGAACACACCCCGGGTACTGGTCGAATCGGGAAAAGTACTGGGATGTACCAGGAATCGAGATATTATCTTCAGGATCGCATTACCTTCAGCCCTCCCTTCAATTGCAACCGGCATCAGGGTGGGTATGGGTGTTGGTTGGATGTGCGTAGTGGCCGCGGAACTTTTCGGGGTCAGTAGATACGGTATCGGTTGGAAGATATGGCACTGGAACGACCTCCACCACATGGATATGGTGCTCACGTACATGCTCGTGCTCGGCCTGATAGCATTGACTATCGATAGGCTTTTCAGGTATATCGTACAGGAATGGTGGCTTAAATGGCAGGCCGGATTGGTTGTCTAGCAGGATGATATAATGCTTTCAATAAAAGGGATCAATAAGACATATCACACCGAAGATGGTGATGAAATCCTGGCTTTAACAGATATCGATCTTACCATGGAAGACAAAGAATTTGTCTGCTTCATCGGGCCTTCAGGTTGCGGAAAGACCACGTTGCTCAGGATCATAGCCGGGCTTGAAACGCCGGATTCAGGCACAATTTTTTTGAACAACGAACCTATAAAGAAACCGGGACCTGACAGAGGTATGGTATTCCAGGAATACTCACTTTTCCCGTGGCGTACTGTGCAAAAGAACATTACCTTCAGTCTGGAGTTGAAAAAGGTCCCAAAAGCCCAGAGGGAAGATATTTCCAGGCGGTACCTCCAACTGGTCGGACTGTCAAAATTCGCTAACAGTTACCCCCATGAATTGAGCGGTGGGATGAAACAGCGTGTTGCCATAGCCAGGGCACTGGTCAACGACCCGAAAGTACTGTTGATGGATGAACCCTTTGGTGCCGTGGATGCCCAGACACGGAACAGACTCCAGCAGGAACTATTAAAGATATGGGAACAAGAACGAAAGACCGTATTATTCATTACCCACAGTGTAGATGAGGCAGTATATCTGGCAGACAGGGTAGTCGTTTTCAGTTCCCGGCCAGGCAGGATAAAGGAGACAATAAAGATCGATCTGCCAAGACCCCGTGACAGGACCAGTGTAGATGCAAATATGTACCGTGAACGATTGTTATCCTCACTGGGAGCAGAGATAGAAAATACAATAGACTAATATATTTTCAGGTCAACAATTTACTGACTATTAATTGAAAAATGGTGAATTTATGGAATTATCTGTCCAGCCAATAAAGATCAAAGTAGGCAAACATAAAGTTGTATTGAACAACCTTGATGCAAAGGAACTGGGTGTGATGGCGGGTGATAGGGTCAAATTGAAAGACCATGGTTACCTTACCGCTATCGTCGATACCACTGATGATATAATCCAACAAGGTACCATCGGGGTGTACCATGAGATAATGGAACACATTAATGATGCCAACAGTCTTGAGATTACACCGGCCACAAAACCGGCATCTGTGAATACCATCAAGAACATTATGGAGGGAAGGAAATACACCCGGGAAGATATCTATGACCTGGTGAACGACATTGTAAAAGAGAATCTCAGCGACATTGAGATGACTGCATTTATCACTGCATCCCATATGAACTGCCTGCCTGCTGAGCAGACTGAATGGCTGACCAGGGCTATGATAGATACCGGTGAGAAACTTGAGTTCGATACCCACCCTATAATGGACAAGCACAGCATTGGTGGTGTGCCCGGGAACAAGATCTCCTTACTCATTGTACCAATTGTTGCAGCTGCAGGACTACTCATACCAAAGACCAGCAGTCGAGCCATTACAGGGGCTGGCGGCACGGCTGACCTGATGGAGATACTTGCGCCTGTGGAATTCAATGCCGACGAGATAAAATCAATGACTGAAAAGGTGGGCGGCGTTATTGTCTGGGGCGGTGCCACTAATATAGCACCTGCTGATGATAAACTTATCAGGGTGGAATACCCGCTGTCTCTGGACCCAAGCTGTCAACTGCTGGCAAGCATCATGGCCAAAAAAGGTGCCGTTGGAGCGGATTGTGTGGTCATTGATATCCCAACCGGTTCTGGTACCAAGATACTTGATGTGGAACAGGGCAGGGCACTGGCCCGTGGATTGATCGACCTGGGAGCCAGGCTGGGGATGCAGGTGGAATGTGCCATGACATATGGGGCATCACCTGTGGGCAGGACCGTAGGTGGGGGACTGGAAGTAGTTGAAGCCCTGAAGGTGCTTGAATCCATGGAAGGACCGAACAGTCTTATCCAGAAGAGCGTTGGTCTGGCAGGATTAATGCTTGAAATGGGAGGTGCTGCTAACAGGGGCGATGGCAGGAAGATGGCCTATGATATATTAAAGTCAGGGAAGGCCCTGGAAAAAATGCGCCAGATCATCGAGATACAGGGCGGCAATCCCGGCATATCCTCTGATGATATACCTATAGGGGACAAGACCGCCCAGATATTTGCACCATCTGATGGTTATATCGTAGAATTCCATAACAAACGCATTGTTGAGATAGCAAGGCTCGCAGGGGCGCCCAATGATAAAGGTGCTGGCGTACTGATACATAGGAAGAAGGGTGAAACCGTACGAAAAGGCGAACCTATCCTGAGCATTTACTCAGAAAAGGAGTGGAAACTCACTAATGCTATAAATAATGCCAAAAAGGATAATCCAATTATTGTGGAAGGAATGCTCTTGGAAACGGTACGTGGACAGAGGGATATGTGATCAGGCCTCTATGAACTCTGCCTTCTTTTTCGAGTGTGGTTCCACCAACTCTGTTTCCAGCTTGAATGAATAAAAGAAAACCACAGCCCCATCAGGGACATCATCCCAAAGACTGGCATCCACACAACCTTTGCCGAACTCTTCCACGAGACCATTATAGGTTGCCGCTTCGATCTTATCAATGTTTATGGCAAAATCCTGCATGCGTTTGTTCACGTTGTTCATAACCCGGTAAACACCTTTATTGTAGAATTTCGAAGAGACAAAAGTGCAGGTGCCATTTTGAAGCACTTCATCAATCCTGAAAGGGTCCAGGTCTATACTGTTCCCAACCCTTATTATGTCAATCTTTTCATACACATCATCACCACCAGACCGAATATAACCTATTACTGCTCCATATTTCTATGGTAATACAGTCTATTTAAATCATGTGTTTGTTGAGAGCGGCACAGTCCCATAATCCAGTTATGTAATACCTGAATATCGGCAATATTAGTAACTATGTTTTTACCTTACTTCATTAATTGTAAAAAATATGTCAAAACCATTGCCCTGCGAGACATTAATTTCAAAAAAACATGCTTGAGTAACTTACAAAAAAAATATAATTCACAGATTTCTCAATCCCCATTTACTTTAAAATCGTCTTATGCTATTGGTTTTAAAAAACATAAATAATAAAATAAGAATGTAAATAATTTAAATTTGGAGAGACGAGATATTAAATGGTTTAAAGATTTTTTCAACGTCCTTTGAAACATGTGTCCATCTGAAAATTTTAGAATCTTTTGATGAAAACTCCACCTCATATATTTTTGATGCTTCTTCAATTAAATCGTCATAACTTACATCAATTTTATGTTTCTTAATTGTCCATAAAATAGCAGCAATCAACTCATATGAGATAAAATTAACAACTGCAAGATATGCTTCTATTCTTCCAGGTAACTGATACCTGACAGGAGCCAGACTGGCGTCACCTTTTAAAAATCTAAAGGCTTTTTCAATTTGGTCTTTCTGAAAATATGTCCTGATAATATCCATTCCTGAAATAGATTTATCTGTACAAAATAATAATGATCTACCATCGAGTCTTCTGGCAAGTTCTTCCTCAGTTGCTATAATATTATAACCTCTTCTACCCCTTGCAGGCACCACTATTGGTTTTAATTCTGTCTTCATTTTGGCAATCCTTTGTTTTGAAGTCTCAGATTCCAGGTTTTGCAGGAGTAAATCTCTTTGGACTCTGGAATGATTTTTCCTTTCTGGATCTAACATTACCACAATTTTACATTCTTGTCCGTAGAGATTTCCTATCTCTTCTACATAGTAGACCACATTTCTTTTTGACATTCCAAATATATTTTCTCTTTTTTCGATTTCAAAGTCATCATATTTGGTCATCCAATCTATAACTTCATTTGAGGTACGGGGGCCGGCAGAAATAACGTGAATTTCCTGATCTCTTACATAATTTACGTTTGCTTTACTTACAAAACCGCTATCCCAAACCAATGTAATGTTTTTCATATCCCAGCGAGAAAGATTATCAACTGTTTCCACAACATTTGTTTTGTCTGTTTTGGATCCTCTAACTGGATACCCAAGTATTGGCATGTAGCTTTCCTTCGATACTACTAAACCAAATCCAATGTGAGGCCTTCCGGTTTGAGCACCATAACCATTTTCTGCCCACTCAGATTGCTTTCCATTCCACTTTATGCGAGTGATATCCTGATAAAAGAAGTACTTTTCAGGCTCATTTCCGATTATCCTTCTCCAGGTGTTAGTAATATTATTTTGAATGATAAATGAAGAAGTCGTTTTTAATGTTCCATTGTCATGTGAAATTTTATCAAGAGCTGATAAAAAATAATCTTTAGTTAATTTGTTTACATCGATGTCTGTCCATCTCGGAATGGGTGTTTCTGATATCCAGGTTCCAATTTTTGTAAGTGATTTTCTTCCTATTAACTGGTTCAAAACTAGAATTAGTATTGCCATCGGTGTATCGGTGTTATCTTTACCAGTAACGTCTGAAATACATTTTAGAATTTCAAATTCTTCAGCTACTTTCCAGAATAATGCTAATTCGCCAGCAGGATAAGCTTTATCTACGTTATCAATTTTCAATTGGGACGGTATTAATTTTTCTTCGCCATCTTCTTCTATGATTTTTCCTAAATGTTTAATTACATGTATTCGAGATTGCTTTTTTTCTGTATCCCATCTTGATTCTACAAGCTGCCGATACTTCTTTCCACCACTTACAATTGTTCTTTCAAATGACATAGTTACTATAAAGTAACTATTGTATATATATATATATATATATATTTTGGTAGAAAAAACATAATCAGTAGTGATATCAGTGTTGTTTTTAAGAAAATTAATTGAACATAGTTACTAAACGACTCGAAATTCAGGTATAAGAGAATAAAGAAAAGACGTATCAAGATATATCATGAATTAATAGATTCAAGCAGACCTTTTTGTTCGTATAACTATTTCCTCTTTGCCTGCCAAGACGGAAAGCACATTCCCGCATTCGGCCTCATCGCCAAAAAATTCTAAGATCGGCCTGTTCTTTTCATCCCTGCCGACAACTTTAACCCTGCACGAGGTATTCTCCTCTTTGTTCATTGATTTTTTCCCCTGAATATTCCTGAATAATAACTCTCGGTTTTATGATTAACTGAGTTTCAAGTTTCCATACTATTGAATAGGTATCTTCTGTCATATTATTTGCACTAATATTTAATTCTGTATTTATAATTTATATCATTAGGTCGGCACAATACCAAAATCCAGTTATACAGTGAATATATCTTAAATAGATACGACT
>JAMJFQ010000108.1 GCA_023544605.1 ANME-2 cluster archaeon
ATGACACAGGATTCGGAAACACTTGGGGATAACGATACAAGCATGCCCGGGTTCCAGATAACAATTCCGATGACATTGGGGTTCATGCTATTAGTATACATAATGAAAGGGAATAAAAAGTGAACCACACACCAGAAACACATCCATATAAGACACTGGACTGCATAGGTCTGTTCTGTCCTATTCCTGTGTTCAACACTACAGAGGCCATTAATACTATTGAGGTTGGCGAGGTACTGGAAGTGCTTACCGACGACCCGGCCTCGACCCAGGATATTCCCAGATGGGCTAAACGGACCGGACATAAATTGCTGAAATTCGAGGACCAGGGAGACAATTTCCGGTTCCTTATCGAGAGAACTAAATGAACAAGGAGATAGGAAAGATGGCTGACGAAAAATTATTATATGTCCAGACCAGCGGAGTGAACACACCAGAAAGATTGTATTCCCCTCTAGTGCTTGCTCAGACTGCCAAAGCTATGGGTATTGATGCTACAGTGTATTTTTTGGGTATGGGTATCACCGTGGTTAAGAAAGGAGAAGCCGAAAAAGTGCAGATCGGGATTTTTCCTGACCTAAAACAGGTGCTTGACCAGACTGCAGCCGCCGGGGTAAAACTCTATGTTTGCGAAGCCAGTACCCAGTTAATAGGTCTGGATAGAGGCGAGTTCATACCTGAAGTTGAAATCGTTGGGGCAGCAACCCTTAACGACCTGGTATTGGAAGCTGACGGAACAATGTGGTTTTAAAAAGGTGGCTCAGATTGGACAGAGTATATATGGATAATGCTTCCGGTGCGCCTGTGGATAAGCGCGTGGTCCAGGCCATGCTGCCGTATTTTGATTCCAGGGTCGGTAATCCCGCTTCACTCCATGAATCGGGTGCCGAGGCCAGAAAGGCATTAGAGGGTGCCAGGGAGTCAGTAGCTGCCCTTATCGGGGCCCAAAGTAAAGAGATCATCTTCACGTCTGGCGGTACCGAATCAAATAATATCGCTATACGGGGTGCAGTACAGCGTAAGAAGAAAAAGGGGAACCATATCATAATCTCGGCCATAGAGCATATGTCTGTGGTCAATACCTGTAAGGACCTGCAGCGTGAAGGATTTGAGGTGACCACTGTTCCTGTAGACAAGGACGGACTGGTGGATCTGGAGCGCATTGCGCAAGAGGTCACTGACCAGACCATCTTGATATCTTGCATGTACGCAAATGGGGAGATAGGTACTATCCAGCCCGTGTCAGATATCGGCGCCATGGCAAGGGAGAAGGATATTATCTTCCATGTGGACGCCGTGGCTGCTGCCGGTAAGATACCTATAGATGTGCAAAAGGATACTATTGACCTGCTGTCCCTGGCCTCCAATGACCTGTACGGTCCAAAAGGTGTCGGTGCACTGTACATACGGTCGGGTGTGGCGCTGCGGCCTGTTATGACAGGCGGTGGCCAGGAACGGGGATTGCGCTCTGGTTCTGAGAATATTTCCGGTATTGTTGGAATGGGCAAGGCATGCGCACTGGCAAAAGATGAAATGGAGAATGATGCCAGGCAGATGGAAGCACTCAGGGAGAGATTGATCGAAGGAATAGTTGGCAAGATGAAGTATTCATATCTTACCGGCCACAGGACACAGCGCCTGCCCCATATCGCCACATTCCGGTTCAGTTTTATCGAGGGCGAGAGTATTATCATGAGCCTCAGCGACCTTGGAGTGGAGGCTTCCACCGGGTCTGCCTGTTCTGTCAAGACCCTGGAGCCGTCACATGTACTCATTGCCATTGGGCTGCGGCATGAGGAAGCGCATGGGTCGCTGTTATTGTCACTTAACAAGTGGAATACGCAAGCAGAGGTTGACCATGTGCTGAAGAGCCTGCCGCCTGTGGTGGAGCGCTTGAGGGCATTGTCACCACTCTACCCGGGAGATTGATAATTATGTCATTTGAATATTCGGAAAAGGTAAAGGATCATTTCAGGAATCCCAGGAATGTTGGGACCATCAAGGATGCGGATGCCACCGGAAGGGTGGGAAATCCGGTTTGTGGTGATATGATGGAGATACAGCTCAAGGTTGAGGACAATATCATCAAGGATATCAAATTCAAGACCTTTGGATGCGCTTCTGCCATCGCCACCAGCAGCATGGTCACCGAGATAGCAAAGGGCAAGACCCTGGAAGAGGCGCTTGAGATTACCCGGCAGGATGTGGCAGATGAACTGGAAGGCCTGCCGCCGGTTAAGATGCACTGCTCGAACCTGGCTGCGGATGCACTTCATTCTGCTATTAAGGATTACATGGATAAGCAGAAGAAGGGTATTGCGAAATTAGGCGAGAACGAGTATGAGGTGGCTGTGATAGGCGGCGGTGCAGCCGGACTGGCAGCTGCTACCATGTCTTCGTATGTAGGACTTAAGACGGTGATATTCGATGGTGGGCAGTGGGGTGGTTTGCTCAACAAGCTATGTCCTGATAAGTTGATCGAGAATTATCCAGGCCTGACCGATAAGATGACCACCCGTGAGTTGACCCAGTCGCTGATGGATGATGCGAGTGGGCAGGACGCAGAGATGGTCAATGAGTATGTGAATGATATTGAAATTGATGGCGACTTCAAGACTTTTTCCACGGATTCGGGGACATATAAGGCCAGGGTGCTGGTGCTGGCTTCAGGCAGTTCGCCTGCCAAATCCAATATAGAAGGCGTTGAGAAGTTTGTATCGAACGAGGGAGGTATTTATTACCTGACTGCAGACCCTTCAAAACTGACTGGTAAGCGGGTGCTGGTGTATGGCAGGGGGTATAATGCTCTGTCCACTGCCGGTTGTATTGGCGGGATCGCTGCCAGTATTACATTGGTGACAGATGAGGCGTCGTTCATGGTCCCGGAGCGCGAGATGGATAAAGTGAAGTGCATCGAGGGGCTCAAGATGCTGACTTCGACCACACTTATTGAGGTCAAGGGTGGTACAAAGGTTGAGAAAGCCATAATGGAAGACCAGACTGAGGGCGAGAAGCTGGAGATTGTCGTGGATGCTATGGTGCTGGCTACCGAAATGGTGCCGAATATCGGGCTTATTGAAAAGCTTGGTGTTGAAATGGATGACTCCGGGTTTGTGAAGACTGATAAGTACCAGAGGACTAACCTGGAAGGGGTGTACGCTATCGGGAATGTGGCATCAGACATCGATCTGCTGGTTGTGGCCGAGGCGCAGGGGACGATTGTGGCGCATGATGCTTATAAACGGTTGAGGATGTACTAAATTATTGTAATGGCATATTAACCCAAGTTTGACACTTTCTAATTATTTCATCTCGAGAATGTCTTCTATTTTGTCAGGAAAAACCATTTGACAGTTTAAAAAAATCCTTCGTAAAACCTACGAAATCCCTGGATTATCACTCAAAATCAGTATATTTATCACATCAAAATTCGCATAAATCAGATTCTTACCCCCATTTTTCATGTAGTTCACCGTAACTGTCAAATTCATCAAGCTTTTTTTCATGAATTTTGTTGAAATATGCTTTAACTCCTTTAGCTCATATCGCATCAATGATATGAATAGTTGAGCAATAAATCCAATAATCAATGCTCCATAAATGCTATGCTCCGACCATACACCTTACTTTCCGCACATCTCATTTGGCTTTAAATCGTATTTGAAGATTCCCGTTAAAAATTGACCCCCTTTTCCTATCAATTTTGACCCACCTTCATATAACTTTTCATACTTTTAATAGTTCCTATTTTCCATTAAATCAAACGTTCCGGAGTTTGGGGAGACTACACACTGGTTTTTTTGTGAAAAGTCTTATATACCATTGCTCTAATGGTAGAGGCCACTCAAGTGGGCAGGAAATAAGCCCTGACATATTGAGGAAACAACTTCAATATTTGCGTCGATATAAAAAAATTGTGTTGATGCACGTTGGCTGTAAAAAGCCTTATATACCATTGAAGTCTTATGTAGATGACTCGTGTGCGAGTTAAAAAGCGCATGCGGGAAACTGATGCAATAACATTGCATTCATTTATCACCTCCTAATATTTGCCGAGGTCATTTCCCGGCGTCGACCCGGATTTTGGGAATAGTCCCGAAAGTGAAGGGTTGCTCTCCG
>JAMJFQ010000109.1 GCA_023544605.1 ANME-2 cluster archaeon
GTCTTTTGCGCAATACAATATACATCGCCGTAATTGCCAGTAAAAATTGTACCCCTCCAAAACCCGGTTGTGAGGGCGACTGCGTTGGCAAGGAAGGAGTTATGGCTGTAGTGGCTGTAGTATCTGTGGGTTGGGTATCTCCGGCATAGCAAGGTGGAATAATAAGAAATATCACCAAAATGAATATGATATTTTTTACAATACTCATAATCTTCACTCCATCCTTCTAAAAATCCTATTCAAGTTTTGTTTCCAATTTAGACATTTGTTCTTTTAGCTTATCCTGTCCCATTGCATTTGTCAGGTCACCCCGGGTACGTTCTACAAGACTGCGTGCCACATCACCTTTGTGCCTTAGTCCTTTCATGAGTGCGTCCGGGAAATCAAATAACAATATGGTGGTATATATCTCATCCATTATTTCAAGGAATTTTTCCCCTTCATCTGGTTTATCCAGCCTGATAAGGTCAAGTATGATACGTCTGAGTTCTCCAACCACATCTCCCAGCCCCATCAGGTAAGCCGAATCTTCAACATCCAGATAGGTGTTATCAGGTATCCTGTTCTCTTTGAGGATGCAATAGAGTATGGTAGCTTCGGCATATTCCTGCTGGGCGTGCTCTACGAACCCGGCATAGTAAATTTCCGGGTGCTCAGCTAACAGGGATTTTATTTCGGTATTGATGGTTGCAGCCTGGGCAATGATTTCTTTGGCCTGGTCGTTTTGTTCTCTGTGGATAGACTTAATGGCCCTGCCGCAGAGCCTGACCATGTTGCGTGAACGTTTTAGCGCACTCTCTCTGGCAGCATCTTTAGCCTCAAAGTTATCAAAAAGCCGTTGTGAGATGTTAGCAAGCATATCAGGTCATTGCTCGTGTTATAGGGGGCAATTCAATCATTGTTTCTCCATGCTTCCCAGGAACACATACCACTGGTAGACGGCCAGTATGAATGCCACCAGGAAGATCACCTGGGTGATCTCATTCAGGTAATATGTGTCTACGCCCATCAGACTTTCCATAAAATTTGTCGCTGAATGCAGGGCAAAAGCTGCTCCTGCAATCGCAATGAACATCCATGTTTTTTCAAGAATATCCTCTTTTAGGAAAATCCTGGCTTTAAGTAAAGCCTTATCAACATTTCTCAGCATTATGAGAATTTGCCCAATCATAAATATGATGATAAATGCTGCTCCTACGTTATATATTTCGATAAAAGTCCTTGCTATGTCCATAATTTTTAATTCTTCACCACCGATTAATAATCTTTTTTGGACCACCACTTATGCTGATTTATATAATTTTCGTATATAATAAATAATTATGCTTTGTCATTATGATGAACAATTGATTTAACCATGTGTATATTATACACCACATATACATGAAACGCACTGGAATCTGCCAGATTAGGCATACAAGATAAACAGGGCGCCATCCAGCGGTTGAACAGGTTTATCTGGAATGAACAGGCAGAGGATATGAGTACACATGATCAATGAACAGTTCAAAGACTGGCTGAAAACCCTGAGGCGTGAGTTCCACAGGATACCTGAGGTAAACTTTAGAGAGTTCAGGACCCAGGAAAAGGTCCTGGAAATATTAGAAGAGCTGGGGCTCAAAGGTCTTCCTATTGCAAACACCGGGGTCATCGCCACGATAGAAGGAAAAGGTAAGGGTAGTACCAGTACCATTGCCCTGCGAGCTGACATGGATGGACTTGAGGTCACTGAAGAGGTAACATCCATGAACAGGGAGTATATCTCACTGCATCCTGGCTTCATGCATGCCTGCGGGCACGATGCCCACATGGCAATGGTACTGGGCGCAGCACGGCTGCTGATGCAACAAAAGGATGACTTGAAAGGTTCGGTCAGGTTGATATTCCAACCCGCAGAAGAGCAGCCGCCCGGGGGTGCACTTGAAGTGATCAAAGAGGGGGGGTTGGAGGGAGTGGATGCCATAGTCGGGCTGCATGTCTTTAGTAACATCCATTCGGGTGAGATAAAGTTCAGGGCCGGGCCGTTCATGGCCACTTCCAATATCATGACCATAACGATCACGGGCAAGGACGGGCATCATTTAAGTCCACAGCTGTGTATAGACCCCATCTCCATGGCATCACGGTTCATCGGCTGCATACATACTGAG
The DNA here is from genome assembly GCA_023544605.1 of ANME-2 cluster archaeon. Classification (GTDB taxonomy): domain Archaea; phylum Halobacteriota; class Methanosarcinia; order Methanosarcinales; family Methanocomedenaceae; genus Methanocomedens_B. The sequence goes on from JAMJFQ010000109.1 coordinate 2,151, forward strand.
ATCAAAAAAAGAGTGCCTGAAGATAGATTCATCTTAGGTTTTGGGAAAATAGCGGGCGGGTCACAGTTCAACAGAACACCTGATGAAGTAGAGATCCTGGGCAGTTTCCGTACCTTTGACAGTAAAGACACCGGTATTATTGAGAATAGTATCAAGCATACACTGGATCGTATCATGGTTGAATATAAGAACGAGGCGTTTGGGAACCTGCCAGTCTATGAACTGGAGATACTGCACGGCAATCCCGTACTGGTCAACGAACCGGTATTTTCCAGGCAGGCCCTTACCGTACTCAAAGCACATTTTCCCTTCGTGAGTGAAGATATCGAGCCGTTCTTCGGGGCAGAGGATTTCGCCCATTATCTAAATGAGATACCTGGCGTATACATGGGCCTGGGAACATACAACGAAAAAATGGGCATAACCGAAGGCAACCATTCCAGCAGGTTCGATATTGATGAAGATATACTGGTCAGGGGAGCTGAGGCCTTGACCACTATCGTACTTGACTACCTGGAGCAGCCTGAAAAATATCTTCGAAAAGAGGTACCATGAGGATTGAGAATTTTTCACCCCACAGGACGGCTGAAGTGAAGGACCTGGTTCTTGGAGTGCTTGCAGAAGAAGGCTTCGGTTTCGACAGTGATAAGGACTCTGACCTGGATGATATTGCCGATCATTACCTTAATGATGGCGGTATGTTCTTTATCGGGATGTTAAAGGATGAGGTCATAGGCACTGCCGCAGTACGCAGGATCAATGCTGAAAAATGCGAAATACGGCGCATATATGTGAAGCAAAAGTTCAGGGGCAGGAAGTATGGCAGACAATTGTTCCTCCATGCCCTGTCATATGCCCGGGCTCATTATCCTGTGGTTACCCTGAAGACCAACAGGTCGCTTGAACGGGCTATCAGTATGTATAATAAACACGGTTTTTCAGTAGTGAGAGAGGACATAAATACACTGTTTTTTAGAATGGAAAGTTGAAATATCCTCTTTGTAGTTACATTTCAAAACCCTTATATCCTAATGTTGCACACGTAAATAAACTGGTAATTAATGGTAGGTGAATGGATGTTAAGTGTTAATGAAAAGGGACTTGAGATTGCTGAAGAGATGATGGACTGGGCAGAAGAACTTAAGGTAAAGACCATCGAGCTCAAAAATGATGCACTGGTCATCGACTGCGGCGTAAATGTAAGCGGCAGTTACGATGCCGGTTTGATGTTTACCGATATCTGTATGGGTGGTTTTTGCACGACAAACTTAAGTGTTCATAAAGTGGGCGACATTCCTCTCGCGTTTATTGATGTTACTACCGACCACCCGGCCATCTCTTGCCTGGGCGCACAGAAGGCAGGCTGGCAGATAAGCGTGGATAAGTATTTTGCCATGGGTTCGGGCCCTGCCAGGGCACTTTCACTCAAACCCAAGCACACCTATGAGAGGATACAGTATGAGGACGATTATGACCATGCTGTGATAGCACTGGAGTCCAATGCCATCCCGGATGAAAAGGTCATGCAGTTCATTGCTGATGAATGTAATGTGCCCGTTGAGAATACTATTGCACTGGTGTCCCCAACAGCAAGTATTGTGGGTTCGGTACAGGTTTCGGGCAGGGTCGTTGAGACCGGTATTTTCAAGCTCAATGAACTGGGATTCGATACTACGAAGATAGTGAGCGGCACCGGTACTGCGCCTATTGCGCCTGTGGTCAAGGATGACCTGAAAGCCATGGGTTGCACCAATGACAGCGTGATATATTATGGTTCCATTGTGCTGACAACAAGAGGATTTGATGAAGAACTGTTCAAGCAGGTTCCATCTTCAACGTCTTCTGATTACG
>JAMJFQ010000009.1 GCA_023544605.1 ANME-2 cluster archaeon
GATTTTACCTAAAGTCGGTGTCAACAAAATAACTGATTTTTGGAACAGTGCCAGTGAATGTAATACTATATTATTTTATCACTGTTTCGATATAAAAAACAATTTCAGTTAGCCAAGTTAACAAACACTTCTATACGTTCCAGAGCAGTTCTCAGTTCATCCAGACTGGAAGCATAGGAACATCGTACAAATCCGGCACCAGAATCCCCGAAAACATCTCCGGGAACCACGGCCACTTTCTGCTGGTTCAGCAATCCTTCTGCGAACTGCGATGAGGTCATGCCTGTGGACTGTACAGATGGGAAAGCATAAAAGGCACCTCTGGGTTCGAAACAGTCCAGTCCCAGATCATTCAGCCCAGTTACAAACAGCCTTCTCCGGCGGTTATATTCCCTCACCATTGCCTGCATATCAGAATCGCCGTTTTTCAGGGCTTCAATAGCCCCCATCTGGGAGGTTATGGGTGCACACAGCATGGTATACTGGTGGATGAGCAGCATAGCATTGATAATGTCGGGCGGGCCCATTGCATACCCCACGCGCAGCCCGGTCATGGCATGGGACTTTGATAGGCCGTTCAGTAATATTGTGCGCTCCTCCATCCCGTTGAGTGATGAAAAACATGTGTGCTTACCATTATACGTGAGCTTATCATACACCTCATCTGATATGACCAGCAGGTCGTGTTCCACTGCCACGTCTGCTAGTTCCTCCAGATCCTGTTTGCTCATTACGGCCCCGGTAGGGTTGTTGGGGTAGCTCAATATGATGGCTTTGGTCTTTGGTGTAACAACTTCTTCCAGCTGTTCCCCTGTTATGCGGAATTCATTCTCCCTATTCGTAGATACGGTGATGGGTATACCTCCCGCAAAAATAGCGCCCGGTTTATATGAAACATAGCTGGGCTCATGGATGATAACCTCATCTCCGGGATTTACTATGGCGCGTAGGGCAAGGTCGGCCGCTTCGCTGACACCAGTGGTTACCAGCACCTGGGTATCAGGATCATAGTTCACGCCGTAATCCCTGTGGAACGATTCTGATACTGCCTCCCTGAGTTCAAGGAGCCCTGCATTGGAGGTATAGGAAGTGTAACCTTTTTCAAGTGAATATATGCAAGCTTCCCTGATGTGCCAGGGTGTCACAAAATCTGGTTCGCCTACACCTAAGGAGATAACATCATCCATACCGATGACCATATCAAAGAATTTCCTGATACCCGAAGGTGGCACCTTACTCACCCTATCAGAAATATATTGCCTTGTGGGGTCCATCGGTTGCTCACATCATCCTAAGGGGTTATAGCCAGTCGTTTTGATTTTTCCTTCTCGAAAAGTGTTACTCCATCCTCTTTGTAGGTCTTGAGCACGAAATGTGTCACCGTGCTTTGCACCTGGTCAAGGGTAGCGATCTTCTCTGCCACAAAAAAAGCCACGTCTTTCATGGAGTGCCCCCGCACGGTCAGGGACAGGTCATGGTCCCCTGAGATCAATCGTACAGACCTGACCTCGTTAAAATTCGCAATACGCCTTGCAATCTCATCATATCCTGACCTGTCACCCAGGGATATCTTGAGTTCGATGACGGCATAGAGATACTCTTCCCCCACCTTATCCCAGTCGATGACAGCCTTGTATTTGCGTATGACACCACTGTCTTCCAGTTCCTTGATACGGGAGCGTACCTCCGTCTCAGGGTAACCCGTCAACTTGGCAATTTCAGCCGGGTCTCTCTTCGGGTCCTGTTCTATAATCTCTAGTATCTCATTCATGACCATGCCTCATATCTGGTAAGCGTATTTTCTATGTATTATCAGAACATAGGTTTTGCGTTTACTTAACGTGCTGCAAGCCTATCAAGGGTGTCGCACAGTTTGTTCACCGTGTCCTCTACGGTCTTCATACCCTCTTCATCAGTATCAGCCGCCTTTTGTGTGATACCACCAAAGTGACTGTTGTCACCCACCACTATCATACCATGGATATGCATCCAGGCATGGATTGCCAGGAGGGTGTATTCCTGTCCACCATTGCGCGATGCACCCACAGCCAGTGCACCGCCTACTTTATCTTTTAGCAAGAATCCGTTCCTTCGTAGGGGAAGTGTGCGGTCGAACAACATTTTCAACTGGCCTGGGGGGCTTCCAAAATACACGGGTGATGAGACAATGATACCGTCAGCCGACTCAAGGGAGCTATTGATACCTGCCATATCATCATCAATAGGGCAACTGTTTTGGGTTCTGCAGACATGGCAGTCAGTGCAGGGGGATATATTTGCATTGGCCAGGGTTATTTTTTCTCTATCAAAACCCCTTTGTTTTGCTATGTCTAATGAACGCTCTATCATGTGGTTATTACTACCTTCCCGATTGGGGCTGCCGGATATTCCTACGATCTTCATAGATTACTTCACCAAATCTGTAACTATCATACCTATCTCGGTAATAACTTTTTCCTGTCAAGCCCCTCTTTACCGTAATGGATGGTGTATCATAATTTTATAAAATAATTTTATTACGTTAAATTAAATACAATTAAATGCCATTCATGGACTGATGATAGACGAAAAACAAAAAATCATCGACTTTTTGTTGGAAAACGATTCTGAAATAACGATAGAAGATATTTCCCGCCATTGCCAGATGGAAAACAAGCTTGTTGAAAAATATGTGACGATCCTCGTATTGACCGGTCTTGTCAGAATGAAACGGCAGATAGGTATGCCGGAACTGTTTTACCTCCGGTAACACCGTAAAAAATATCAACTGAATCATTTGACAATGTTCAGCTGGCTCAAATCACCTTTCTTGATGAGGTAATAGGCATCGTACTTCTCAGCAAAATCCATGATCTTCTGGTTAATGACTCCCCGGCTGTGAGCGTATGCGGCATCATGACCGGATTGCTGTAGTACGTATTCCCTGTCACCTACTTTAATAACAGTAAATATATCTTCTCCGCCCTCAACTCCTATATGGAGCACATCCCCGGATTCCATATCTTTTACAATATTGGGTCTGTTCTTGGTTTTGACGTCGTATTCAACACTCATTTGATTGCCTTCAGATATTAATCAGGATTATGCCGTTGAAACAGAGTGAACCACTTGTTTGAGTGCATCCACAGATGGCGGCACTCCTACAAACGCCACCTTATCATTTATAAGTATTGTTGGTACACCTGATACTCCATGTGACATTGCTTTGTTATAGCCTTCGGGTGTGGCTACTGAAATTTCAGCTGCAAGGACGTCTTGGGTTGAGTTTGCTACGTCCCTGGCCATATCCACTGCAGCAGGACAGTATGAGCATGTAGGTGATGTTAATACTTCTATTATTATTGGAATTATGGGAGAAACCTCCTTGTTAATTGTATCTATGGTGTTGTAAATATATATAATGTTGTATTGTTCACACACAACCATGCACACCTATTGATATATCACCGGTATTTTCGCATGAAATATATACCAACAGAACAATCCAATGCATCATGCGCCCGCATATAACCATTAATGCAGCCATGTCAGCAGACGGAAAGATATCCACACACAAGCGAATACAGGTCAGGATATCGGGTGATGATGATTTTATCAGGGTGGATACTATGCGTGCTAATGCTGATGCCGTGATGGTAGGGATCGGTACCATGCTTGCTGATAATCCCAGTCTCACTGTTAAATCAGGGGAGTTGCGGTCCAAGCGGAAGAAGCGGTCCGGCTCCGGGGACCCGGCCAGGATCGTGGTTGACAGCATGGCAAGGACACCCTTGGATGCCGATATTTTCAAAAAAGGAGAGGGTGAGAGGATAATAGCGGTATGTGAAAAGGCACCAAAAGGCAGGATTGAAGCTCTTCAGCACAGGGGAGCCAGGATATTAACGGCAGGTGACCAGCAGGTTGACCTGGCAGGACTGATGTCCGAATTAAAGGCGCTGGGTTTTGATACACTGATGGTTGAGGGGGGGGCGACCCTGAACTGGTCACTGATATCCCAGGGACTGGTGGATGAAATTTATACTTACATCGGTGCCATGGTGCTGGGAGGAGAAGATGCCCCCACACTGGTTGATGGCACCGGGTTTGGTGATAATACGGATGCTGTCGGGCTGGAACTTATGTCCGTGGAGCGAATGGACGATGGTGTACTGATACAATGGCACATCGTTGAATCGGTATAATGATCTAAAATTAACATGAATATTGATCGATAATTTTTATTAAGTACAATATATTATATTTTGATTGTTAACTGACTTATAAAGGATTATTGTGGGTGCGTTTTACTATGGTTGATTTATTAATAGTTATTAGATGGACGACAATAATCCTTTCGTTAATAGGCCTGGTTTACCTTATTCAGGTTATCAGAATAACCAGGACCACAACTATCAAATTGATAAAAGCCCGGGTTTTTTTAAACGAACGCTTCTTACAAAATAGAATGTACGTTCTCACTTTATTGGCACTCACTCCTTTCAAAGGTCAATATAGTAGATAACTAACTCTATAACTTGGGGTTACAATCAACATACAAATATAAATAGAGTTCAATCATACATTTATTCATGAAAACAAAGTCTATCGAAATCATATTTATTACACTGATCGTATCACTCGTTGTCGTTACTGTATTTATGAACATTGGTGATATCCTAAAAGAAAAAAATCATATCGCGACCATCGAAACCTCCAAGGGTATGATCAGGGTCGAACTTTATGAGGATAAAGCCCCTATCACCACCTCAAATTTTATCGAACTGGCCCGGTCAGGTTTCTATGACGGGCTTGTTTTCCACAGGGTGGTCCCTGATTTTGTGATACAGACCGGTGACCCCACAGGCACTGGCTCGGGCGGCTCGGACAAGACCATCCCGCTGGAGATACACCCTGACCTTTGGCATACTACGGGCGCAGTAGGTATGGCGCGTTCCCAGGACCCTGACAGTGCCAGTAGCCAGTTCTATATCACACTTTCAGCCCAGCGTGATCTGGATGGTGGTTATGCGGTCTTTGGCCAGGTGATAGAAGGCCAGGACGTAGTATCCCGGATACGTCAGGGTGATACCATGATACGTGTCACGATAGACGAACAATAACCTTCCATTGGAAAGTGTTTTATCCCATATAAATACAATGTAGGATTGAACGGTAGTATTGAATTCAAAGGTAATTTCTATGAGTCAACAGTATTACGATAAACGTATAACAAGGATCCTTGAACTAAAAGAAGCACGTAATGCGGTCATCCTGGCACACAATTACCAGAGGGGGGAGGTTCAGGATATTGCAGATTTTGTGGGGGATAGTCTGGGGTTGAGCCAGCAGGCTGCCAGACATGATGCTGAGGTCATTGTGTTTTGCGGTGTGGATTTTATGGCAGAAAGTGCCGCTATATTGAGCGCTGGCAAGACCGTGTTGATGCCTGAAATTTCAGCCCAGTGCCCAATGGCGGCCATGATCACACCCGAAGACCTGGTCAGGACCAAGAAAGAATACCCTGAAGCTGCAGTAGTTGCATACGTGAACACCAGTGCTGCGGTAAAGGCAGAATCAGATATCTGCTGTACATCATCCAATGCAGTGCAGGTGGTGAACAGCCTGGACGAGGATGTGGTGATTTTCGTCCCTGATAAGAATCTTGCACTCTACTCCCAGCGCTATACAGATAAGAAGATCATTCCCTGGGACGGGTATTGCCCTACCCACCACCAGATACTACCCGGAGATATCCTGCTTATGGAAGAGGATCATCCTGAGGCTGAAGTGGTGGTCCATCCTGAATGTAAACCAGAGGTCATTGATATTGCAGATACGGTGTTGAGCACAGGCGGCATGCTCTCTCATGTGAAGAAGTCGCCAAATAAGGAATTCATAATCGGTACCGAAGTGGGTATGCTGCACCGGCTCAGGAAGGATAATCCCGATAAGATATTCTATCCGGCATCAAAGTACGCGGTTTGCCCCAACATGAAGATGAACAACCTGGAGAGCATCATCGCTGCACTGGAAGAGAACAGGTATGTTATCACGGTGCCAGAAGCCGTACGGGTAAGGGCCAGACAGGCATTGGACCGCATGCTTGAAGCAGGACGGGGCGACTGATGCCAAATAGTATAAAGCCTGTCAGGGCGGTCTTTGAACTGCTCAGGTGGGGGAATTGTGCTATGGCAGGGTTTGCCGCCCTGATCGGCACGTTGATAGCCTTTCTGGCATTACCTGATTCTTTTGAGGTTATACTGCTCTATGAGCCGGTACTGGTGTTTGGTGCAGTGTTTTTGATAACAGGGGCTGGCAATGCAGTAAATGATTACTATGATTCAGAGATCGACCGTATAAACCGGCCTGAGCGTCCAATACCGTCGGGAAGGATAGACCGCTCAATGGCTTTGTACATTTCATTGTTGATATTTGTATTCGGGATTGCACTGTCCTACTGGCTAGGGCCGGTATGCCTGGCGTTGGCTGTGTTCAATTCGGTGCTGTTGTTCATGTATGCCAGTACTTTCAAGCGCATGGCCTTGATGGGGAATGTGGTTGTGGCCTACCTGACCGGCTCCACCTTCCTGTTCGGGGGTGCACTGGCGGTCTTTGAGGGTACGGGCATTAAGGCCACAGTACTATTGTTTATCCTGGCAGCTCTGGCCAGTCTGGCAAGGGAGGTGGTAAAAGATATCCAGGATATAGAGGGTGATAGGGAAGGTGGGGTACAGACATTGCCCGTCCGCATTGGTGAAGATGGTGCAGCAAGGGTTGCTGCTGTGGCCGGTATATCGGCTATTGTGTTAAGCCCGCTCCCGTATCTCTTTAATGTGAATAATGCATTTGGTGCGTCTTATCTTGCCGTGATCTTTGTGGCAGATATGCTGTTTTTAATCGCTATCAATGAGATATTGTTCAGTCACAATGCAAAAAAAGCCTCAAAACTGCTAAAGGTGGCTATGTTCGTGGCCCTGGTTGCCTTTGTAGTGGGTACGGTGTTGTAGAGTTTTTTTTAATGGTTCAGATGGTAGATACCTGTATTCAGGTTTATTTTGCCTTGAATTTTAATCATAAGGTTTAAATAAGCTTGATAATATGTCAGGAAAGTGATTTAGAGTTTGATTGAAGTTATATTCACGGAGGAAGAGTAATATGAAAGACAGGATTGTTCCCACAGCACCAATAGAACGTCTCATAAGAGCAGCGGGTGCACACAGGGTAAGTGCCGCTGCCAGTGAAACACTGGCCAAGCACCTGGAAGAGTATGGTATTGAAGTAGCCAGCAGGGCCAACAGTCTGGCCATACACGCAAAAAGGACCACGGTCAAGCGAGAGGACATTGAAGAAGCCTTAAAACAGATGAAACGGTGAACCAACTGATCGCCTGTGGATATCCACAAGCACTTTTTTTACTGCGATTTAGGATTGTTTGGAGATAGATTTCTTTATACGAGTGATTATTGTGTCCATTTTAACCAGAATATTGTTCACATCTGCGTTGGGTTCCACAAGAACCAGGATCAAGCTGTTCGCGTTAAGTTTTCGCAGTCCGATTATGCCGTTCTCAGTGTAGGTCAGATTGTATCTGAAACCGGTATAATCAAGCCGTCCGGCCATATCACGGGTGTATCTATAGATAACTGATGAAACGGCATGTGCCAGTTTTATAGTTACTTTTCTGTTAAAATGACTTGACATCTCAAGTTCGTAGGGAGTGGAAATACCGATACCAACAACACCATCTACATTAGCGCAATACTCATCAAGTAAGTTATATAACCGCTCAGACAATTGTTCACTCAATTAAATTACAGCTCCCACTGATTAATTGATACATTAACCTAAGAATAGTTAAATCTAACAGATATTAAATAGTTCGTATTAACATTAAATCATGGTAAAGATCATGAAATTGAAAAGTATGAACGAACGGGACATTATTTCCATCATTACTGGAAAGTTGGGGCTGGAATCAGCTGATAATAGGCTACTTCGTCCGCTGGTTGGGCCTGGCGAGGATGACTGTGCAGTCCTGGAGATATGTGAAGGGCGATATCTGGTCTCCTCCACTGATATGCTTCATGAACGTACAGATTTCCCAAAAGGCATGACACCATGGCAGATAGGATGGATGAGTGTGGCCGTGAACCTGAGTGATATTGCCGCTATGGGGGCTCGACCCCTTGGCATCATGATGGCGCTGGGACTCCCTCCTGACACTGAACTGGAGTTTGTGGAGGACCTTGTTGAAGGTATGAACGACTGCGCGCGCCAGCAAGGAACAAGCATTATCGGGGGTGACATTGACAGGCACGATGAACTGACGATAGTGGGTTCTGCCATGGGGTTGGTCGATGCCGAACATCTGGTGCTGAGAAGGGGGGCGCAGGTGGGTGATGTGGTGTGCGTGACAGGTGAGTTGGGTACAGCCGGTGCAGCACTCGATGCGCTTAAGCATCAAAGTGATGCGTATCCATACGTGATGAAGAAGCTCTATATGCCTGTACCAAGGATTAGGGAAGGACTGGCACTGGCCCAGACTGGCTGCCTGACCTCCATGATAGATATGAGTGACGGACTGGCACTGGCACTGCACGATATTGCCACCATCAGCAGTGTTGGATTTCGTATCAATGCGGCCAGTATTCCGGTGCATAGGACCGTGCGGGATATGGCTGGCAGTGAAACACGGCTTGTGGAGTGGAGTGTGTATTGCGGTGGTGATTTTGAATTGCTTTTCACCATTACATCCAGGTGCGTGGAAAAGGCCAGGAAGGTTGCGAAGTTCACGGTGATAGGTGAAGTTACTGCCCGGGGTATCACCCTGGAGCAGGATGGCAGTACTGCTACGGTGGAACCAAAGGGGTACCAGCAGTTCGGGGATAAAGTATAATTACCAGCAATCACAGGTTGATACCATGGCAAAATGTCCCACCTGCCAGGGAACAGGTTGTGTTGAGCCTGCCGAGGATGTGCTGGATTCCCTATACCAGATCTATATGGCCTGTCCCCTATGCAAGCCTGAACCGGGCTGGGACAAACAGGCTTCCCTGGTTTCCCTTCCCGGAGGGAAGGATATCAATGCGGGCACGTTGCGATGTGGTTCATGCGGCCGCAGGCCTCTGGATGCAGTGATGGGGCATGGCCTGTCCATTATGCAGGAGCACGGGGACCGGGAGGAAGATGCAGGACTGGCCCGGGCAGGTACCCCGCTTATTGCACGGGGTTTTCCCATTATGTACCCTCCAAGGCTTGGACCTGGCAGTATTATTCTCATAGCGGATGATATTGGCCAGGCTGCGGCTGAGGATATTGTGGACAGGGTGCCCGAGGTCAAGGGTGTGGTCCTTCGAACAGGTGACCAGGCACAAAGTGTGGGGATCCTTGATTCTACGTCAAAGCCCCACGAATATACCCTGCTTGCAGGCTGTGACATGAGATGTGATGTGGTCCAGACCGCTTTTGGTGAGCTGGCGATCTATAAGAACCAGAGCAAGATACATATTGAGTTCGATAACCGCCACAAGATGGATATCCTTGGGAAACTGGACCATCAGGGTCTGCTGGCAGGCAGGGTGGTGGTGGATGGTATGTGCGGTCCCGGTACCCTGGGGCTCATGGCTATGCTGGCAGGTGCCCGCATGGTGGTGTTCAATGATGCCTGGCGCCCTGCTATTGAGAATGTACTGCTGAACCTGGAGGTTAATAAAGGGCTGCTGGATGTGGAACCGGAAGTGATTACGCCTGCGGAAGAACTGTCTATGGTGGGGGATGAGCCGGTGTTGGTGGCAAGGGCACTGAGGGGAGGACAGGTTATGGCAGAGGTTTATTTCGGGGACCTGCGCAAACTCAGTGGTATTGTGGAAAAATGGGATGTATGCCTGATAGATGCCTTCCCTGCAATGGAGCCATCAGAGTTTGTCAATATCTGGGCCGGGAAGCACCCTGGCGGTAGTGTAATAGTAATTTGAGTAGTCTTAAGGATGAAAAGGTGAGTGAGGAGAGTAAGCCCCCTTCTGTTTTAGCGGCACTTCCACAAGGGATGTGATCCGCTCTATAACGGCATTCGGCTAAGCGCCAACTCCGGGCCGGCCCCGGACAGGCCGTCTGGCCCCTGTTTGGCTTGCACCCACGAGGTTTCACGCGTTCCATCCGCTTCCCACGCGACCTCAACCTTGCGGTATCATAGCATTAACATGGTGCGGTATCGTTTCTGTGCCATCATGCGGCCCGGCACTGGGCCAGACCGTGAGCCGCCGGTTTTGCACGGCAGCTGCCAGGACTCTCATCCTACGCCCATTACAGGCGTTCGTGTATCCGGGTGGTGGGGGGACTTTCCTCAGGTCAATTGACCCGGAGGCCGTCCTTCCTCTCTCGGGATGCTATAGGTCGGTGTGGGGTATAAGGTTTGTTGTGGGTGAGTGGGGGGTAGGGTGGGAAGTCAACGACGCCGTTTTCGAAAAACGGGGCATTAGGATGATGCTCGTCTCACATTATTATCATAGTTTTTCTGAATCTACTCTTCAATTTAAGCACAAGGATGATTTCATTAGTTATCTTTAAATAACTAATAAATTAATTTATTATCATGGCAGGAATAGCATTTGAAAAAAAGATATTTGAGGAGCTTGCTCACATAAAAGAAGAGTTAGATGAAATAAAGGAACATATGGTAGATGTAGATACAATCCTCAGTGAAGAGGAGAGAATACTTATTAAAGAAAGCTTTGAGCATGAAAAAGAAGGAAAGCTTGTCTCTTTACCTGAATTCGAGAAAGAATTAGGCATATGAATATATTTGATATTTATCTCGATATTCCTGCCCAAAAATTTTTAAAAAAACTTGATCTATCGAGTAGTCTAAGAATTATCGAAACAATTAAAAAACTTGCCGAAGACCCTATACCTCACGATTCTAAGAGAATTATTGGTGAAAAAGAGAAAGTCTTCAGAATTAGAGTTGGAAAGTTTCGTGTGCTTTATAGAGTTGATTATGAAAATTATCGTGTAGTGGTAATTAATATCGACTATAGAGATCGTATTTATAAGTAGTTCTTTGATGCACCTTAAATTAGTATAACAAATTGTTAATTAGTTTTTACCTTTCATCCGAGCATCAATCCCCCATCCCCTGAGTTACCGGTATACCCCGTACAATGTACCGGGCCTGAATATAACGTTATGCTCCACCTCAGTATTTAGCACACCCCCCGCCACGGTTCATATCATCAGATATTCTGTGTACCCCGGCTGATAATATCAACATAATTGGCAAAAAAATACCGTTTATATCTCTTCTTACCTGTTATCTCCCGTAAAATACCAATGCTCTCAAACTTCTTTATCAGTTCATTTGCAGTCACACTTGAAATATTCAATTTATCAACGATCTCGGTACTGCTGACCAGTGGTCTGTCAAAAAGGAAGTCCAGTAATTGTACCGCATAAATACTTGATATGGAATTTTCATACAGTTTCACTATCAGTTCTTGCTTTAATTTTATGATCTCCCTGGCAGTATTTGCAGCTTCCTGTGACGTTTCACTGACCCCTTGTAAGAAGAACTTTATCCAATCTTCCCATGCCCCTTTGGTACGCACCTTCATCAGCAGGTCATAATATTCATTCCTGTTATTCTTCAGGTAATAACTCAAATATAACAGGGGTTTTGACAATATCTCCTTCCAGACAAGATAGAACGAAATAAGAAGTCTTCCTATCCTCCCATTCCCATCCAAAAACGGGTGTATCGTTTCAAATTGCGCATGGATCAAAGCGATCTTGACCAGGGGCGGGATGTTATCTTTACTGTGAAGGAAACTCTCAAGTCCTTCCATTGCAGGCAGGACCATATCAGGTGGCGGCGGGACAAAAATTGCTTCATGTACCCTCGCCCCCGGTGCACCTATATAATTCTGGAAAGCCCTGAACTCACCCGGGTCCAGGTTGGCTCCTCGTGCTCCTTCAAGCAGTATTTTATGGATCTCTTTTATAAGCGCCAAAGACACGGGAATATCATCAAGCCTCTCAATTCCATAATTGAGCGCTTTGATGTAATTTACCACTTCCTTTATCTCTTTTACATCGTCTTTGGGTGTCAGTTCAGCCTCAAATTCCAGGACCCCCTCCAGGGAGGCCTGGGTCCCTTCGATCTGGGAACTCAAAAGGGCCTCTTTTTTTACATACATGGCAATGAAGAGGTCAGGATTCGGCAATACCGTGGTTATACCGTCCAGACGTGCAAGGTCCCGGTCCGCCTTTGACAACAGCGAATGAAGCTCGTCATCATATTCTAAGGGAGGGTCAGGCGGCAGGCTTTTCGGGATGAAGGCTCGATAGCCTGCGGGAAGCATTTCATATATTCCGGCTCTGTTGTCCATACGATAACTTTCCTTTCCTTATCTGTACTATACGAGTTATAAGTTAATGAAAGTTAACTTAAAATGAGATATACCTTTCTAAGTAAAGGTAGGTTGATTGAGAAGGGGATTTTTTTGTGATAGATACCCTGTCTTTACTTAGATTGGATGGGTGACGGTTAAGTTAAGAATGGTTTGCTTAACATGAAGTGTGACGTTCTAAGTATGGTTGGATTATACTATCTGCTTTGTTTTGTATGTATGGGATTTTCGGAATTGAGTGATTGATCAGGTGTGGATTTATTTTTATCCTGCATATAAATGTACTGTGAGTTGATGGTCATTTTGGTTATTTTGGCGGGAATTTCTTGATAATTTCACTTTCATCATAACCTCCATAGATATCTATATCAATTGTCTCTCTTCCCCTGCCAAAATTGGTCATCATTTGAGCATCCTGATGAATTGAAATGTATTTATAAACAGAATAATCCGAATCTTTTAAAGATTCTAACGTTAAGACCTCATCTGTTTGAGGTTCAATGAGAATAAATTTTCCATCAATTATACAATAATTCATTGCATGATAGTATCGCGTACCTTCTCCAACTTTCATGGTATCACGAAGCGATATTGCCCCCATAAGTATGCCATACTCACTTGCATTTTTAGCGAGTTCTCTTGAAAAACCTGTACAAACAAAATAATCGACACCTCTATGTATATCTTTGGAATAACTAAGTTCGTTCGTGATATCTTCTTTTAGAAAATCGTTCAACTTCTGCATTTCCGGAGAGTAGTATGTTGGTTGAATATAGTCTGAATAGTCTGAATAGTCTGAATAGTCTGAATAGTCTGAATAGTCTGAATAGTCTGAATCAACACATCCAATTCCAAAAAGAATTATGAGAATGCAAAATGCAAACACGATCAATTTTTTTCTCATTCCTGGACCACCATTTTTTTTTAGAAAATTGTATCATAAATGATAAAATCTGGAAAATTTACTATTGAAAATTACTTTGTACTCTTCTCTATATTATTTGAGTGAAATAATCCCAGGCACTCCCCAAACCCGATAATCAGAATTCAAAGATACCCTTTCTTATACATCAACTCGGCATTCAGCACGCTGGCCCCTGCCGCACCTCTGATAGTATTGTGACCCATGACAATGTACCTGATCCCCTCACGTATCCGGCCCACAGACACACTCATACCATTGCCCGCATTCCTGTCCAGCCTGGGCTGGGGCCGGTCAGGCTCATCCCTCACGATGATGGGATGCTCGGGCTCGGTGGGCAGCTCAGAAAGACCGGGGTCAAAGTCCAGGAATGCCTGGCGCACCTGCTCAGGAGTGGGATCGTCCCGCATCCCTACCCAGAGTGCCTCAAGGTGCCCGTCCATCACCGGAACCCGATGGCAACTAGCACTTACATTGAACTCTGCAGGGATTACCTCGCTGCCGTCGAACTCGCCAAGGAGTTTTAAGGGTTCGCTCTCCACCTTCTCCTCCTCGCCGCCGATATAAGGTACCACGTTCTCAAGAATAGCCATTGATGGTATGCCATCATACCCTGCACCCGATATGGCCTGCATGGATGCGATCGTCACCTTCTCAAGCCCGAACTGCATCAGGGGCTTCAGGGTCAGGGTGAACATGATAGTAGTGCAGTTAGGATTGGTCACGATACAGCCGTCCCAGCCGCGGTTGTCACGCTGTACATCGATAAGTCCCAGGTGCTCGGGATTGACCTCTGGTATCATCAATGGTACGTCGGGTTCAGTGCGAAACGCACCGGCATTACTGGCTACCACGCAGCCTGCCTTGGCAAAACCGGATTCCACCGTCTCTGCATAGTCTGAGGGCAGTGCCGAGAACACCAGGTCGGCATCTATTGATTTTGCATCGACAGGTACTACTTCAACATCTGCCGCCGCCTCGGGCATCTGTGACTCAAGCCTCCAGTTGGCAGCATCCCGGTATTTCCTACCTGCTGAACGCCCGGAAGCAGCCAGGGCCGATATCTCAAACCACGGATGCTCAGCTAATGCTTCAACAAATCTCTGTCCCACTGCACCAGTAGCACCCAGGACACCTACTTTGATCGTTTCAGCCATTACATACCCATAAACAAAATTGAACTTTTTACCTTTTACCTATTACAGGGAGATCGCACCGGTAGGACAGGCATCCACGCATAACCCGCATTCTGTACATTCATCACTAATTTCTGCAATATCGTCATCATTCATCGAGATGGTTTCCTGGGGACATTCATCCACACAGGTCCCACATCCTACGCATTCATCAGTGTCTACTTTTGCCGCCATGTTTTTTATCTCCTTATAATATGTAAACCGATCAGAAAGTCACATTTGTGAACTTAATCCTGTGAAATTGCTTCGGTGGGACATGCATCCACACACATTCCGCATTCCGTACATTCATCTGCATTGATCACGGCGATGCTATTACTATTCAGTGAGATGGCTTCAGTTGGGCATTCATCCACACAGGTTCCGCATCCTGTACATTCATTAACATCTACTTTTGTTGCCATATGACTTTTCTCCTTTGCTTCCCGGGTTAAATATTCCGGGCTGGAATAACCAAATGAAGAGGTAAAATAAATACCTTACGATTAATAACCCCTCCTCAGGAAGGCTATTTAACCGACACTCGCATAAGTGAAATCAATGAACCACAAAGACACACCTAAAGACATACCAAACGGCATACTGGATGGCCAGATGGTGAAACTTGATGCCAGTACCAGGGAAAACCTCTATGACACCAGTTACTATGGGCGGCCTATGGACGGTTCCCTGGATTTGACCCTCATCGAAGCTGCCTACCTGGTATATAAAGACCGGATCACTGTCAGTCATGAAGGGAGAAAACTTGACTTCGAAGGCCTGGTCTGCGAGTCAAGCCGCCGTGAAGGTAACTTTGAAGTAAAATACATCGTTTTCAAAGACCTGCGTGAAAGGGGTTACTTCATAAAACCCGGTGTCACCGATTTCAGGGTATATCCCCGCGGAGGCAAACCGGGCAAGACCCCTTCAAGATATTTCGTCCATGTACTAACTGAGCGCCAGCCCATACCGTTAATGGACCTGGTACATCAGGTGCAAACTGCTGCCAATGTGCGCAAAGACCTGGTGATTGCAGTGGTGGATGAAGAGAGTGATATCACATACTACGAGGTCAAGCTTACCAGTATGAAAGGAGATATGGGAAAGGCCGCTGAAGATGCCGGTATCAGGGCCACCCTGCTGGAAGACAGGGTGATCGTCTGGGATGCCCTATCCTCGGAGTTACTGCACACACAACATCTCTATGGTAAACCCCTGGACGAATCACGTCTGCAGCTCTCTTTAATAGAAGCTGTATACCTGCAGGAGAAGAATATTATCCTGATCGAGGATAGCCGGGTAGAGCGCACCCTGACCCAAACCGAATTTTCAGAAACATCTGCCGCAGTGGAAACCGAATTCCCTATGAAAATGGCAGTGTACCGACACCTCCGGGATGCGGGGATGGTGGTCAAGACAGGGTACAAGTTCGGCACCCACTTCCGGGTATATAAGAAAGTGGATCCCAGTGTGGGAATGAGACATTCAGAATTCCTGGTCCATGCCGTTGATGGGGGGCATGTGTTCAATCTACTCCACCTGTCCAGAGCTGTAAGACTGGCAAACAGTGTGAGAAAACAGATGGTCTTTGCCTGGCAGACAGGCGATGATATCTTATATCTGGAACTGGGTAGAATGAAAATGTAGGAACCATTTCCAGATCAGTTCCTCTACCTTTGTGACATTTTTTTCCTGAACATCTCCACAAGTCCGAAACAGCCTGTCAGCATCATATCCCCATGGGGAGATGCAAATTCCACATCCAGGCTTGAACCTGTCATGATGTGCCGGTTCGGTCCCGTTACTATTACGGACATGATATTGTTAAACCCCACTTCTTCCTGGATATGACAGCCATGCCCCCCGTCATTGAATACTTCATCAAAATCCAGTTCACCATCGCATAACCGTATGATAAGGTCATCCAGTTTCGGTGCATCCAATGACCTGGTATGATGCTCGAACAGTCCCAGGATCCTGTTCCCGGCCACCACTGCAGCCAGGGTATGCCCGTTGCCGATATTCACCACAGCCACCGGACCGCCCGGATAGCTATCCAGCGCCCCGTACATTGCTGCCGGTCCTGTATCCATGACCAGCACATTGTTGCCATGCTGTTTCAAGGTCTCCATCACTGCCCTCATCCTGGAAAGGCTGGGAGGTACCTGGTTCAAATAGGCGAACCGCTCCAGTTCACCACCCGCCTCCAGCAGCTCCCTGAAATGTTGGAACCTGAAAACGCGATTGCTCATGTCAGGAGCTTCCCCGTGATCCTGGACTGCCACTGCAAAATCCCGGGGCAATTGTGTCTCGAACAGTTCCAGAGCAGTGCCAAGGGCATGGGTATCCACATCACACATCTCGATGTGCTCTGCCTTTGCGGGTACACTATCCCCCACACCCACCAGCGTCACTCCCATGTGCGCTATTCTCTCAAGGTTATCATGCAGGGTCAGTGCAGCTGCCACTTCGGCATAGACCCTCAGCCCTGCTTTGATATGTTCACGCACCGACTTGCCCGAAGGACCGCCCCCCATGGTTGTACCTGTAAGGAAGATATCCTGCCCTGCATCCGTGGCCCGGCTGATGCGTTGTGCAATGATCTGGGTCTGGGAGGGGAGCACCATCTTGATATTGTTCTCTATGTGCTGTGTATCGTCGTACAGCAATATGTCCTGAGTACCCATTCCCACATCAATGGCTATTATCTGCATAGAATAGATTAGTTCATATAATCCATGGCACATAAATCTCTGTATGCCCGGGGAAGATACGCCAACGCAGCATAAAAAGAATGCTCCAGCTATAGTGAGGTTCGCAATCATTACCGTGAGCACGTCCAGATATAAAACATATGGTAGTGTATCCACCCCTGGCCAAGCCGATGACATATCCGGAGGGGTCATGATGGACCTGATATCGGGTTCAGGCTTTGAGGTGAAGACATATTCACTGTTGCCTGATGATAAAACCCTGATCACAAGGCAGGTTAAGGAACTAATAAGTGCCCATATCGATGCTATTGTCATTAGTGGAGGCACCGGGCTTTCGATCGAGGACGTGACATTGGAAGCGGTGGAACCTCTATTTGATAAACATATCCCCGGTTTTGGTGAATTATTCAGGCTGAAAAGCCTTGATGATGTGGGCACGGCTAGCATGCTTTCAAGGGCATCCGCTGGGATCGTAGACAGATGTGTGGTATTTTGTTTACCTGGTTCACCGGCAGCGGTCGAACTTGCTTTAAAGGAACTGATCATTCCGGAAGCAGCCCATATGGTAAAGCATGTATGACAGGGGCCACAGCAGCATTATTTGCCAGAACTTAAACGAAAACTTTATCATTAACGTAATCTACCGATTATATTGAGTGTAATTGATGTCATGATTGGTGACATGAAGTTATTTCCCAGGGAAAGGAGTAGAATGTATGCAAGGATATCCAAACGCTGACGATGATATCGTTGGAAAGCGATATTCTTTGAAGGAGATGGTGGCACACCAGACCCACATGATAACCTGTGTGGTACTGATAATATCAGGATTATATATGGCCGTACAGTTCAATATCTGTACCATGGATGCATGGAACTTGATTTCATATCAAAGTCTCCGTCTTATTCATGTGATTGCAGGCATCCTGTTCCTACTGGTCAACTGGGGCCTCATACCGTTCAACCTGCTTACCAGTGGTCACATATTGCAATACATTTTCAGCCCGAAAGATGCTGTCAGGCTCAAGCAGGCCCTTGCAGGTATATTAAGACCTGAAAAATATCCAAAATACACCATTTACAACAAAACGGCCGGTCACTATGAAAATAAACTTCATCCAGCCTTTAAATTGATGGTGATATTTGAAGGGATAGCCATTGTCTTTATTGGCCTGTCAGGCATCATAATGATGGACCTGAAATTCGGAATTGTAGATTATAATGTCGCGGCATGGAATAATTTCATGGCCTGGTTCGTTGAGGATATTACCGGTAGCGTCGCTGTATTGGTCGGTATGACCGGTATCGAATTTATCAGGACAATACACTTGTGGGCCACATACTGGTTCATGATAGAACTGATCATTCATCTTGGATTTTTGGGAGTTGATCCGAGGATGACACAATATTTCAAAGCCTTGTTCATAACCGGAAAGGAAACTATGGATGAGTATACAGAAATTGTTGAGGATGCCCACGTTGAACATGAGAAAAAACCGATGCTGGTATTCAAGTGACCACTCTCTGATAAAACAAGGGTTTCTTCTCCACTGAGCTGTTATAAAAAACGAAACTTAATAATAGCAAAAGGGAGAAGGAACGAGAAAAAAAAACGTACCCCACATATTATAGAGTATAGGAGGAATGCTTTTGAAACAGAGTAATATATTACTATTAGCAATAGTAATTTTTTCAATGGTCACTGTGGTTCAGGCGCAAGGACCACAGTATGAAACAGTAAGTAAAATGGCGGAAGATGTTGACTGCAGTGCGGTCTGCCACGCCCCGGACCCACATCAGATACATGCAGGTACGTCAGCCACCTGCCAGCAATGTCACGGTGCAACATTGACAGATCGTCAACCACAGTGTACCAAATGCCATTCAGGCACTATACACAATGTACATATTAAGAAGGTGCAAACTGAGGATTGCTCCTACTGCCATAAAGGACTTGAAAGTTTACATTCAGACATGATGTCAGATACACTGTGTTCACACTGTCATGATGACCTGCTGGATGTTCACGGTGGAGATGCAGAATCTTGTAACAAGTGTCATGGTAAAGCACCAGATATTGTCGCACCAATCAAAGCTGTTGACGATGTAATTGTCTGCCAGAATTGCCACATTTCTGCAGATGTTGCAGCCTTACATGGCGAAGCTTCGAACCTGAGCTCGTGCTACCGCTGCCATAGACCAGGTTCCAGTGATGTGGAATCGTCCAGTGAGATCCCCCACTTCCTGCACATTCCAGAAGTGAACTGCAACCGGTGTCATCTGAATCAGGATACGGGCAAGATATACATACCATTATGTACCCAATGCCACAAAGTGGAGAGCCTGCACAGCTATGATGCCGTGGGTCTCAAGACATCAGGTGCAGGAACTTTAAGATGTTCGGTCTGTCACCCCATGTCAGATGCTGAAGACAGTACCACAACCACTTCCACCAAGGCTTCGCCTGCAGCAGCAAGACCAACTGAAGAAACAGCCGCTGATAGCGGGGGTTCGGGACTTCCTGGCTTCGGGGTCTTATCGGCAATAACGGCACTGAGTGTGTTATTTGTGATGAGAAGAAGCAGAAATTAACTATTCCAAAACCGGAAGATAGTCCTGCTATCTTCCTCCTATTTTTTTATACCACGTTCAGTTTTTTTCAGGTCAAGCATCCTTCGCTTAGCTCCAATGCATGCCTGCTGGAATTGCACTATAAGAGGGGTCCTTGTACCGTGGACCGTGGTTTTTCCTGAACTTATTGCCTTGAAAATTGCATCTACAGATGGGCCTGACTCTATTTCTGAATACGCCCTGCCTACCATTTCAACAAAATGTGCATCGCTGTTGCCCAGCATGGGTAATTCCAGTTCTTCTGCCATTTGAACAGCCTTGGCGTTGAACCTGCCCAGAATGTACCGGGAGTTCAGGGTCTCAATGGCATCAACATCAAGATCAGAAACATCCCCCAGACTTTTAGGATACCCTTTGTAAGGATGCGGGGCCACAACCAGGCAGTCCTGTGCCCTGGCCAGCCTGATAATATCTTTAGGGTCCATGTTTTTCGGGAAACCGTCACTGTCTCCCAGCACCAGCAAATGACCCCGGTTGGTGGTAACTTCAACTCCAGGGACCACTACCAGCTTTATGCCATTCTCTTCGATTAGACGCTGCGCTTGCTGTGAACCTTCTATTGTATCATGGTCGCATATGGCAATGCCGTCCAGGCCAATACTACATGCCTGTGATAAAATAGATTCTACAGGTGAGGCGCAATCCTTGGAATAACAGGAATGGACGTGAAGGTCAAACCGCATTGGACCTTTATTACGTGAGAAGTGTTAAAAAAGATTTCGAACATTATCTTTTTGTTCATTCAACTCCCTAAGTCCCATAACCCATCAATAGTAATAAATAATAATTAAACAATTACGAATCACTTCTTATAATCAGGTAAGAAAACATTACATTTCATGCTATTTGGAGGAAGCTTTACTTGAAGGAAATACGTATCCACGGGCGCGGTGGACAGGGTTCTGTCACAGCTGCAGAACTGTTGGCTGTGGCCGCATTTGAAGACGGCAAATACAGCCAGGCATTCCCGGCATTCGGGGTCGAGCGCAGGGGAGCCCCGGTTACTGCCTTTACCAGGATCAACGACCGACGTATACGGCTTCGAAGCCAGATATATGAACCAGACTATATAATCGTACAGGACCCCACATTGATAGAGGTGGTCGATGTGGCCTCAGGAGCAAAACCCAATGGCAAGATACTTATCAACACTGAATTTTCACCTGATACTTTTGACCTTGATACAGAAGCACAGGTCATGACTATAGATGCTACCAGGATCGCCCTTGACATTATAGGGCGTCCCATCGTGAATACTATCCTGTTGGGCGCATTTGCCGGTGCTACGGGCGAGATAAGGGTGGAGAGTATCCAGAATGCTGTTACTGAGCGTTTCCCCGGAAAAGTCGGTGAGAAGAACTCCCAGGCTGTACTTGAAGCCTATCAACGCATGGAGGCGGTATAATGAAAATCACCATTGGTGGTGTAGTTGAGCCCGGTACTACCAGGGCCAATAAGACGGGAGGCTGGAGGAACTTCAAGCCCCTGTACCATAAGGACAAGTGCATTAAATGCGGCCTCTGCTCCATGTTATGCCCGGACAGCAGTGTCCATGAGCAGGAGGACAAATACGTCATATTTGATTTTGATTTCTGTAAAGGCTGCGGGATCTGTGCCAATGAATGTCCCAAAGATGCCATAGAAATGGTGCTGGAGGAAAAGTAAAATGACTGGAAAAATGACAGTGGTAGAAGGTTCATATGCAGTGGCCCATGCTGTGAAGATTTGCAGGCCCAATGTAATATCAGCATACCCTATCACACCCCAGACCCATATCGTGGAAGATCTGTCCCAGTTCATGGCTGACGGCGAGATACCTAACTGTGAATATATCAATGTGGAGAGCGAGTTCTCTGCGATTTCCACCCTGGTAGGTGCCAGTGCGGTAGGTGCCAGGACCTATTCATCCACCACATCACAGGGATTGGAACTTATGCATGAAGTGCTGTTCAATGTTTCAGGTATGCGGCTGCCCATTGTCATGACCGTGGCAAACCGGGCCGTCAGCGCGCCCATCAATATCTGGAACGACCATCAGGACAGCATCTCCCAGCGCGATACCGGCTGGATGCAGTTATACGCAGAAGACCCCCAGGAAGCAGCCGACATGACCGCCCAGGCGTACCGGGTGGCTGAAGATAAAGATATCATGCTGCCGGCTATGGTGTGCATGGACGGTTTCATCCTGTCCCATGTATATGAACCTGTGATACTGCTGGAGCAGGAACTAACAGATGAATACCTGCCCGGGTTTGAACCAGAACACATACTCGATCCCGCAAAACCCAAGACCTTCGGTGCATTTGCAGATCCCTCAACCTATACCGAGTTCAGGTACCTGCAGCAAAAAGGAATGGATGCGGCCCTGGAGAAGATCGAGAATGCCGCTGACGATTTCAACAAGATATTCGGGCGATATTACGGCGGGCTTATTGATACTTATGAGGCAGAGGATGCCGAAATCCTGCTCTTTGCCATGGGTTCCGTTGTCGGTACCATCAAAGACGTGATCGATCGAGCACGCACTGAGGGTGTCAAGGTCGGATTGGTCAAGGTCAGGGCGTTTCGGCCCTTCCCTGTGGAGGCCATCCGCAAGGTTGTGAAAGATGCCTCTGTTATTGTGACACTGGACAAGAATATCTCACTAGGGCTTAACGAAGGCGCATTGTGTACTGAAGTGAAATCGTGCCTGTACAATACAGATATTAATATACCGGTCATCGGCTTCTTGCTGGGGCACGGCGGCCGTGACATCCCCCGGAGGAACATCAGGATGATAATTGACAAGGCCAAGCAGGTAATACGATCGGGTGTTACCATTGAGAGTGAATACGCAGATCTGCGAGGTGAACTCATATGAGCAGACTGGCACCTGGACACAGGGGATGCGCGGGCTGCTGTGATGCTATGGCAGCCAATTTCGTGCTGGAAGCAATAGGTGACGATGCGATAGTTATCAATCCCACCGGCTGCCTGGAAGTGATGACCACACCCTATCCTGAATCAGCCTGGGAAGTGCCCTGGATACATTCATTATTCGAGAATGCTGCCGCTGTCGCCACAGGAGTTGAGGCGGCCCTGCGGGCCCTGGGACGAAAAGGTGATACCAAGGTCGTGGCCATGGGCGGCGATGGGGGTACACTGGATATCGGTATGCAGGCAATATCAGGCGCATTCGAGCGTGGTGACGACATCACCTATGTGTGTATCGACAACGAAGCATACATGAACACGGGTGTGCAGCGCAGTGGAGCCACTCCATTTAATGCTTCTACTACTACAAGCCCACCTGGCAGCCAGAGTTTCGGCAATCCAAGACCCAAGAAGAACATGCCAGCCATTATGGCGGCCCACGGTTCGCCCTATGTGGCAACCACATCCATCTCCTACCCCAAGGAGATGATGCGCAAGGTCAAAAAAGCCGTGGGTATTGAAGGGCCGACCTATATCCATGCCCATGCGCCCTGCACAACAGGCTGGAGGTTCGATACGTCCAAGACCGTTGAGATTGGGAAACTGGCAGTTGAGACCGCACTATGGCCGATGTACGAACAGGAAGAGGGTGAGATAACCAAGGTCAGGAAGGTGAAACAGCCAAAACCTGTGGAAGATTACTTAAAAGCACAGGGACGGTTCAAGCACCTGTTCACCATGGAAGGCGGGGATGAAGCAATAGCAAAGATACAGGCCATTGCTGATTGGAATATTAAGCATTACGGCCTTGAATAGTCGAATAGAGCCCTGGTTTTCTGAAAAGAAATAAGAAGAATAAGGCAAAAGCCGGGTTATGAACGGGATATGAGGGGATAAACTCTACTCGACCTTTGCCTAATTATGCTGTTTAACATTATAGTTTATTAACTTTTCTTTTCAAGGGCAATTTTGCCTAAATTAGAGGTTTAGGTTGTTTGTCCTCTGGAAGTACTGGCAGTTTCATGGTATTGATAAGTACGGGGTCGGTTACCTCTTTAGCACGCTCCAGCAGCAGTTCCTTACCCCGCTGGGTGATGGCGAAAATGGGTATCGCCGTGCCGAACTGGGCCAGTGCATGTCCTTTGATATGTTCCCTGATAGTACCTGAACTGCAGCCTGTGGTTATATCCACCAGGTCGATCAACTCCTTCGCTTCCTCGTGACCCATACCGGTAACATGAACGCCAAATGTGACAATCTCCACACCATGTTCTTTCTCAAGCTGGCGCATTTTCCTGACATCTGATGCACATACCACTGAGACGCCTATGCGCTTATGCCCCATGTCGATGGCCTTCTCCACGCCTGCTGCCTGGTCCAGAGCGGCAGTTTCAGGGTCAAGCACGCTCCCGCCCGCCTCTTCTATACGGCGAATAAGTCCGGGAATGGGTGTGGTCTCAACCAGTCCGGATATGCGGCTGCCTATGCCCTGGGCCAGCGTCGAACTGCTGGTAACCACAGTGCCTGCACCCTCGCAGGCAGTAACACAGGCATCCAGCAATCCCCTGTGCAGGGCGGTCATGAATGTCTCACTGGCCCCAAAACCTACGAAGATCTCCATCTCTATCTCGCGCTTGTCAGTGAACATGCCAAAATCGTCAATCCGGAACTCAATGTTCGCTTTAACTGATTCGGGAGTGAATTGTCTGATGTTCCTGACCTTGGCAAAGATGGGACAGTAATCGGTCCTTGGCTGGCCAATTTCTACCACTTTGCCGTCTTCCACTACCACCCTGGTCTTGCCCAGGGCTTCCATTACATGTCTGTCTATTTTTTGGGCCATAATTCAATCTCCTGAAGGTAATTAATGTTCAATTCCGTGAATGAGGAGTCTACCGCATTCAATGCTTTCGAACTGGAATGTGGTCTGGGTTATAATAAACTTCTCTGCCAGCACCTTGTTGATAGTATCTATCAAGGCGGCCGTTTCACATACCTGCATATCGTCCACCAGTACATGGGCGCTCAGGGCATGTACATTGGAACACACGCTCCACAGGTGGATATCGTGAATATCCTGCACGCCCTCAATGGAATTCACTGCCCCGACCAGTTCATTGATATCAATGTGTCGCGGTGCGGATTCCATCAGGATGTGAAGCGAATCGGTTATGAGCCTGACTGAACCGAACAGGATAACAGCCACGATTACGAAACTCAACACCGGGTCAACAATTGAACTGCCTGTGAACAGGATGATAAGGGCACCTGCAATGACCGCCACGCTGCTTAAGGTATCGCCCAGCGCATGCAGGTAGGCTCCCCTGACATTCAGGTCATGGTGCCCATGAAGCCGTGTGGTCACCCACAGGTTGACCAGCAGACCTACAGCAGCTACTACCAGCATCTCCATCCCCCGGACCTCGGGCGGTTCCAGCAAGCGGAAATACGCCTCCCTGGTAATGAACACCGAGATGATAATTAACGTGAACCCATTGATAAGGGCCGAAAATATCTCGAGCCTGTGATAACCATAGGTTACATTGTGGTTGGAGGGTCTCTTCGCGATCTGGATGGCGGCATAGGTCAGGACCAGTGCGAACATGTCCATGAACATATGGGCCGCGTCACTGAGCAGGGCAAGGCTGTTCGTATACAATCCGCCTGCAACCTCCAGGATGAAGATGGAGAAGGTGGCATAGATGGCATACCTGAGGTTCCTCTCGGTCTTGTTGGGGACATGGTCGTGGTCGTCATGCCTGCTCATAATCAACTATATACAAATACTCGGTAATACTGATTTCCTAAGTTTTATAATGAAAAAGCGCGGTTTTTATAACAATGATACAGATAAACACCCCATCCCGGCTGCATATGACCCTTATCGACCTGAACGCATCACTGGGAAGAGTGGACGGTGGCGTGGGATTGACCCTGGATGACCCGTCAATGAGGCTCTCGGCCGAGGAGACCAACGAGGGCGTGTTCGTAACCGGCAGTGGTGACCTCAAGCGAATTAAGACCGCAGCTGAACTCCTGATTCCGCAAGGCGAGGGTATCCATATCAAAGTAGAACAACCATACTCGGCCCATGTAGGACTGGGCAGCGGGACCCAGAGCGCACTGGCCGCAGGGTGGGCCGTCAACCTCATGTTCGGGCTGGGCCTGAGCGTGCGTGAAGTGGCCACAAAGGTGGGCAGGGGCGGGACGTCTGGTATCGGTGTGGAGTCTTTCGAGCACGGCGGCTTTATTGTGGATGGGGGGCACCGTTTTGCTGACAAGGGTGTATTCTCACCTTCGGCAGCCAGCAGGTTGCCGCCCGGACCCGTACTGTTCAGGCACGATTTCCCAGCCTGGCCCCTGGTCGTGGCCATACCGGACCGCAAAGGTGCCTCGTCCCAGCGTGAGGTCGACATTTTTAAGGAGTACTGCCCTGTGCCCCTGGGTGAAGTACAGGCCGTGTCCCATATCATACTGATGAACATGCTGAGCGCCCTTATCGAAGCAGACATGCAGGGTTTCGGGGATGCAATAAACCGCATCCAGGAAGTGGGATTCAAGCAGCGGGAGGTGGGACTCCAGAACGAAGAGGTAAGGCACTGCATGGATATCATGCGGGAGCAGGGCGCATATGGAGCGGGAATGAGTTCTTTCGGGCCCACTGTGTTTGCGCTGGCAGAAGACCCTGAAAATGTGAAAAAGGCCGTATCCGAATATCTACGATCCACTATCGGGGGAGAGGTCTTTATTACGAGTGCCAGGAATACCGGAGCAAAAATAATGGTTAAATAGGATTATGGCCATCAGGCACAATACCAAAATCCAGTTATACAGTGAATATATCTTAAATAGATACGAC
>JAMJFQ010000010.1:0-20371 GCA_023544605.1 ANME-2 cluster archaeon
GTCGTATCTATTTAAGATATATTCACTGTATAACTGGATTTTGGTATTGTGCCTATTGAACATAATGACCCGCTTCCCTTTGAGGCTAACAAATCCATAAATCATATCATAAATGTGCAAATTCCTGTTAGCATTGAAGCATGACACGATTACCTCCAATGACGGCATCTGCTGTTATTAAAATCAAAACAAAATGTGGAGAAAGCCCCTTCTCCCCGTAAGGGACTACCCCGCACAAAGACTGCTATCCTATTTTTCATAGTATATAATCTATAAGATTATGTACTCAAGTTAATCCGACTGAAGGGAGGATTTTCTTGATCACTTTACGAACAGCTCACCCTTACCGCCGACGACCACATCGCCCACGTACTTGGTGAACTCCACGCCATCAACAGCCTCGATACCCTCGCGCTGGTACACAGGTATCAAATTCTCTACCGTGCCTTTCACGATAATAGTGCCCTTGATCATCTCGCTGCCAGGCATAGTGGTATTGCCCTCGATTACGATCTTGCCGCCCTTGTTGGACAAACCCGGCATGATACCGGAATTGCCCTTAATGACAATCTCGCCGCCGCACATATGCTCGCCTACAAAATCATTGGCATTGCCGAACACTGTTATCTTACCGCCGCGCATGCCGCAGGGTTCACCCCTGTATCCGGCACCCACGTAGAAGGCCGCATTGCCCTGGACATTTATCTCGCCGCCGGTCATCTCCTGGCCTACCCAGGAATCCGCATTGCCTTTGATGGTGATGATACCGCCCTTCATCTTGGCACCGCACCTCATATCCACATCCCCATTTATCATGATGCGCCCACCGGTCATGCCCTCGCCGATGCGCTTCACCCTGGGAACTTTACCGTTTATCTCGATCTTTACATCATCCGCAGCATCAGCCCTGCCGTCAACCTTGATGTCGAACAACTCTGACAGAGGTCTTGGTGTGTTGCCTTCGTATGCCACCAGTGCGCCAATCTCGTCAGCGCTCTTGCCTGCAAAATTATCAGGGGATATTTTTTCACCCTCAACAGATATCTTGAACTGCTCTTTTGGTACTAAAGTAACTGTTTGCATCCTTAACACCTCCTTTACTTGTACTCCGTATCAACAACGACCGGACGCTCCACATACTCATCCTGGACCATGTAGTTGGCCATGTTCACAGAATAATAGTTCTTGAACTTCAGCTTCAGGTCATCCATCATCCTGCCATATCCGTCATTGTCAACTTTTGTCCTTACCCAGAAGGTCCTGCCCATGGGTGTGGCAGTTATCTCGCCATCCCTTGCAACGACCTCGCCGCCCTTGATGGTGTAAGCCGAACGCCTGAAGGCCGCCTCCACCTTATCAAACTCAACAGTGGCATCGGTCTCATCAGGCTTGATATCATAGATGGCGATGTCTGCATCAGCACCCACACCAAGATGGCCTTTGCCCTGTTCTATTATTCCCAGTACTTTGGCATGTGCGGCCCTGGTCTTGATAGCAATATCATACCAATCCAGTTCCCTATCGATGCCGGCAATACTGGTGCGTTCGAAAGTCTTCTCAGCAATCTTGGCCATTTCTTTCTCACGCCTTTTCTTGCTCATCAGCATGGTCATGACCATCGGGTAGTTGACATACGGGCCGCCATTGGGGTGGTCAGTGGTCATCAGTACCTGCCAGGGGTCCTTGGTCAACAGGGCCAGTTCAAGTCCTATAGCCCACATGATGCCGTGTATATAGCTCTGAGGATGATATTCCAGCGGAGTTACACCTGATGTGTCCTCCAACTCAACATCGCCATTGGACCACCTGGCCTTGAGCAACCTTGCATTGGCGTACTGAACCGGACCGTCAGCGGTCATGGTGGTGGCACTGCCAAACACCAACTGGCCCATATCAATGGTCAGGAAATCATTCTTGTTCAGGTAATCAGCGATAGCATCAGACTTGGATTCCATATCGCCCCAATGGTTGCCGCCCCATGAATTGAACTGCACATGTGTAACATGCAAAGACTGTCTGTCCCTGCTCGCCTTAATATCCTTGCAGATGTCAAAACTGGCAAGCGTGGTCTCGTAGTTCCCGGGTTTACCTAAGTTATTGCAATGCAGGTGTATACTGTGAGGCAGGTTCATCTTCTCGTTAACCTCTGCCAGGTTCCTGATTATCTGCCTTGGTGTAACCTCGAAGTTGGGTACCGGGTCGTCCAGGCCTGATACGTTCTTGCCGAAACCCCATGCTTCACCGCCGCCCGGATTCACTATCTTCACACCCCACCCACGGGATGCAAGCAGTCCCCAGGCCACGTATGCAGCCAGTCTGTCCTGGTCGTTCTCGCGAATGGCATCCATGACCATCCAGTTACTGCCGAACAGGGTCAGGCCGCCCTTATCGATAATGGGTATCTCTTCCAGTTCTTCGTGGGTATGCCGTGCCTTAAGGATGGGAATGGCTGCCTCAAAAGCTGTAGTATATCCCATCTCAGCATATCGGTATCCCATTGCATACACATTTGGCACTGTATATCCGGTATAGGCCCGGGTAAGTTTTGTTCGTGCCTTGAGGCCCAGTCGTGAATCCTCAGGCCTCATGATACGACCAATGTTCACCTTACTGCCAGCAATATGGCTATGTGCATCAACACCACCCGGATAGACCAGACGCCCGCCGGCATCAATGACCTGGGCACTGCCGCTTGCACTGTCCACGATCTTGCCGTCCTTAACGGCGATATCCATCAAATCCCCGTTAACGCCATTGATAGGATCATACACAGTTGCGTTCTTTATCAGCATTTCACTCATGATGAAGCCCCCTTTATCTCCTGTACCTTTGCAATTATCTTATCCAGCACCTCTTCATCTGACGGGAAATCAACATCTACCAGTTTACGCATCCTCAGGCTCACACCGTCCATCCTGTAGGCCGTACCTTCAAGCTCCACACCGGACACTTTGGTAGGAATAACGATGTTCGCCATTTCAGTAGAGGCGCTGTGGAACGGATCAATATTTATCACCGGTACTTTACCCATCCGTGCAATAGACTGTGCAGGAAAATGTGCTCCCGCATCTCCGGCAATAATGAATGCTGCATCTATCTCCTCCCGCATCAGCAGGTCATTGGAACAGGTC
Organism: ANME-2 cluster archaeon; assembly: GCA_023544605.1. GTDB lineage: Archaea > Halobacteriota > Methanosarcinia > Methanosarcinales > Methanocomedenaceae > Methanocomedens_B. The sequence continues at coordinate 3,132 of JAMJFQ010000010.1, forward strand.
TCACCCGGATTATAGTAGGGATAACCTCTTGACATATCCACAGCATTTACAAAACCGGTCTCCCAGGCGCACACCTGTCCGAATCCGGTCACATTATAATGACCCCGCATAGGTATGATACTGTGTTTACCGTGGGCGTTCAGTTCAGTGACAAGGGAAACGGCATTATCGATATTCTTATACTTGCCCCGGCTCTGGGTCAGGCCCATACCGAAATAAACAATACCGAACTGGGCACCCTTCATGGTCTCTGCTACTTCCACCAGTTTCTCTTTTGGTACACCGCCTACAGTTTCGGGCACAACGTCACCTTTTTCAGCTACAATGGCCCGCAGGGCTGATAGCACCATATAATCCTCTCCCGGATTCACCTGTACATACTCGTCAGCCAGATTGGCAGTATCGGTCTTCCTCACATCAAAGACCACTACCTTCCTTGAACGTCGTCCCTTATTAGCGAAAAATCCTTTGGTGAACACAGAATACCGTCCCATGTGCCTTGGATGGGCCTGTACCGGGTTGCAACCCCAGAACACTACTACATCGGCCCTGTTGGCGAACTGGCCAAGGGTACCTGTAGGCAGTCCCTTCTCGTGGACACCAAGAGCAGATGGCCCGTGACACACACTGGCCGTATTATCGATTATACCGCCCACTTCTTCGGTGAGCAGGACACCTTTCTTCATCATCTCGCAAACGCCTGATGCCCACCCATACAGCAGTGGGCGCTTGGAATTGGCAAGTATCTTTGCAGACTCGTTAATGGCTTCGTCATACGAAACTTCCCTGAACTCGCCTTTTTTATCATCCCGCATCATGGGCGCCTTGATCCTGTCATGGCCCCTGATCTTACTGGCCCCGATCTTGCAGGCGTGTTTCACGTCCACGACCTTATTATCCACTACTTCCACTGCCAGGTCATCACACAGACAACCGCAAAAAGGGCATAGTACGTCTTTGATTATCATGTCTTGTCCTCCCTCATTTCAACCTGGCCATGAGTTGTTTCATGGTCAATGCCTCTTCGCTTGATGGTTCAACTACTGCCGGAATTCCCTTGAACCCGGGCATACCGCAACCGGACGTATTCGGATCCACCACTGCATTGGCCCATGGACCCATGGGTATGAATATCAATCCATCCGGATTGCCCTCGCAGATCTTAAGCGGTACGACCACACTCCCGAAATCAGTGGCAACCTTGACATTGTTACCCGGTTCCACACTGATCCTTCCCGCGTCTGCGGAGTTCATCTCACAATACCCTGCGGCTTCAAAATATGCCTTTGAAGTCTTGTTTTCCAGGTTACATCCCTGGTCAACAGTCCTTCCTGAAATAAAAGTTACCTTCAACTCCATTAGATTCCCTCATTTAGCTCTATTAATTACCCTGATTACCCTAACATAGACCTAACATATAGTCGATTGACTCTATGTTAGGTCATCTACTTACTTATTTAAAAAGGATGTGTTTTGTTTCGGCTGACCTGGTATAATACGTGGTCAGAACATCTCCAGTTCAGTGCCAACCTTTGCCCCAAGTGCTCTTTTATAAATCAGGTCTGCAGTGGCAACATCCTGGATGGCAAGACCGGTGGAATCGAACACGGTAATTTCATCATTACTTTCCCGGCCCGGTTTTTTGCCGCAGACCACCTGGCCCAGTTCCGTGTATATCTCATCTACCGAAAATATGCCTTTGGAGAGGGGTACGTTCACTTCTCCCGAATGGGACGCCTGGGCCACGGCATCTACCACTACCTTTGCCTTCTTCAATATCATGGGGTCCAGTTCTTCCTTACCCGCAGCATCCGCACCAATAGCATTGATATGAGTTCCGGCTTTGATCCACTCGGCCTTGACCAGCGGAATCCTTACAGGGGTGGTTGTCACCAGGATATCGCAGTCACACACTTCATGAACATTTGGTTCCGTTATTATCTCTATCCCGGTTTTCTGTTCCATATCAGCCTTGAATGCATCCACTGAATCCTTGGAAGTATCAAATATTTTGACCTGTTCAATATCCCTGACTGCCTTAATGGCCTGAAGCTGTGTCCTGGCCTGCCGCCCCAATCCTATCAAGCCCAATACTTTTGAATCCTCCCTGGAAAGATATTTTGCAGCCACACCACCTGCCGCACCGGTACGCAGATCGGTCAAGGTGGTAGCATCCATTACTGCCAGGGGCGCCCCGGTCTTTGTGGAGTTCAATACCATCAATGCCATAACCGTGGGGAGTCCACGGCCCGGGTTATCCGGATGCACGTTCACCAGTTTAACACCGGCAATGTCAGGACCTTCAAGATACCCGGGCATAACGCGCAGATCACCGTTATATGCCTTGAAATCCAGGTACATCTTGGGAGGCATCTGGACCCTGCCCAGCCCATGTTCCCTAAATGCATATTCAACTACCGGAAGTACATCATGAATGTTCACAAGTGATTCAACTTCTCTTTTATTGAGCCAGAGTATATTAAGTCCCATAAATACTACCCAACAGAAATAAGATATTATACTTCCTTAAAAGTTGTGATATTTGTCCTTCACCCATCAAATTCCAGAGTATCCCCTATCTTAACATTATGTGTTTCAACTGCGCCCTGGTACATCTCAATCAGATATTTAACGCCTTTCATCTGTTGATGGCCCAGCCAGGGTTTTAACGTACCGGTACCGATGACTTTTTTGTCCTCATCAAGGAAGATAACATCAATAGCAAACCGCACAAAAAGCATATGTATACCAACCGTAGTCGGTTTTCGCAGCGAAAATACCATTGCGAAATCCGGTGGTATTTCTTTATGGAACATTAAGCCCAGAGTACGGCTAAAAATGTTATTGGCATACTTGACCTCCCTTGCAAGGATTATACCATTATCTTTTAATATCATCAGTCGTAACAGTACGTAGACATAAATATAATAATGTTAATGTAGCAACCGTGATATCGGAGGAACCAACCAAGAAATGAGTTCAGAGATGTGTGTCGTTTGCGGACTTCCTAAAGAGCTATGTATCTGTGAAGAGGTCGCAAAGGAACAACAGAGAATTATTGTTAAAATCAATCGAAGGCGATATGGTAAAGAAGTAACGGTCATAGACGGACTTGATCCTCACGAAATTGACCTGCACGAACTTACTACACACCTGAAGTCCAAATTCGCTTGTGGCGGCACTGTAAAAGATAACGCAATTGAACTGCAGGGCAACCATAAAAACCGAATGAAGGACGTTCTTGTGAAAAAGGGATTTTCTCCAGACCAGATTAAAGTGTGAATTATTTCACACTACTGCCTCTGTTTTTTTAAATATATCCATATTTACTTATTCGGGAAGTTATATGGATATTGAGAAATATCTTTGAATAGGTGAGGTGATAGGTGATTGTCGAAAATTTACATGGACCATGGTGCTACGACCAAACCTGACCCTGAAGTTGTACGTGCGATGCTGCCCTACTATGAGGAGTACTTTGGGAATGCATCCAGCCTTCACTCGATCGGGCAAGAAGCAGCAGTTGCATTGAACCGATCCAGGCAGCAGGTGGCTGACCTGGTGGGAGCACAACCTGAGGAGATCATTTTCACATCAGGGGGTACCGAATCAGATAACCTGGCTTTGAAGGGAATAGCCTCCCTGAAAAAGAACTCAGGTAAGCATATTATTACTTCAGTTATAGAACACCCTGCTGTACTCAATACCTGCAAGTACCTACAGGATAACGGATTTAAGATAACCTATGTACCGGTGGACGACCAGGGTCTGGTAAATCCTGTCGATGTGGAGGATGCTATTACCGAGGATACCATATTGATATCCATCATGCATGCCAACAACGAGATAGGCACCATCCAGCCTATTGAAGAGATTGGTACCCTGGCACATGAGAGAGGTGTGCTGATGCATACCGATGCGGTGCAGTCTGTAGGTAAGATACCCGTCAATGTTGATGACCTGAGCGTAGATATGTTATCAATATCCGCACACAAGATACACGGCCCAAAGGGTGTGGGTGCTTTGTATGTACGCAAGGGCACCCGACTGGAAAGCCTGGTGCAGGGCGGTGGACATGAAATGGGCAAACGTGCCGGTACAGAGAACATACCTGGAATAGTCGGCCTTGCGAAAGCTGCCGAATTGGCGGCTCAGAGGCTGGATGATGATGCCAGCAAGATGTGCAGCCTGAGGGATTCGGCCATAAAAAAGGCGCTGGAATCCATACCCGAATCATATTTAAACGGACATCCCACCCGGCGACTCCCCAACAACGTGCATCTCAGGTTCAGTTATGTGGAAGGCGAATCCCTGCTCATGATGCTCGACATGAAGGGGGTGGCCGTATCCACGGGTTCGGCTTGTTCGTCCAAGTCACTGGAACCGTCCCATGTGCTTGCTGCACTTGGCATCCCGCCTGAACAGATCCACGGTAGTTTGAGGATCACACTTGGACGGGAGAACACCATGGATGAAGTGGACTATGTAGTGGAGAGCCTGGTGGAGATTGTAGAAAAACTCAGGGCCATGTCCCCCATTACCCCGAAACACTGAATATATATAACTTTAAGAATATTACTATTTAAAAATGTACAGCAAAAAAGTGATGGAGCACTTCTCAAACCCCAGGAACGTGGGTGAGATAGAAGATGCTGACGGTGTTGGTGAAGTTGGAAACCCTGTTTGCGGGGATATGATGACCATATACATCAAGGTCGATGATGGAAAACTTACTGATGTGAAGTTCAAGACCTTCGGGTGTGGTGCGGCTATAGCCACCAGCAGTATGATAACTGAACTGGCAAAAGGTAAGACCATTGAAGAAGCCCTTGAGATTTCCCGTGATGATGTGGCTGATTCCCTGGACGGACTACCTCCTATTAAGATGCACTGCTCCAACCTGGCTGCCGATGGACTGCATGCAGCTATTGAAGATTATCAAAATAAAAATAAATCAAAATGAAAAACGGGACGAAATAAAGGATTGGAAACATGAGACCCCCTTGTGAAATTATGGTGCAGAAGGTGTTACCTGCCATCAGGGCAGAATTAGCCCGAATTATGATGCAGGATTTGGAAATGCCCCAGCAGGAAATTGCCAGGCTGTTGGCTTTGTCAAAAGCTGCAGTATCCCAATACGCCAGTGCAAAACGAGGAGCAGATACAGATTTTTCTGATGATATCAAGAAAGACCTTAGAGTATTTGCCGATGCAGTTGCTACAAGTGATGATACTGGCAAGCTGATAAATGATTTATGTGATATCTGTAAGAATATCCAGAATTCAGGATGGCTTTACAGGGAAAATCATGACTCATCTGAGTTCATTCATGAGGACTGTACCAGCTGCATGAAAGCAAGAACAGACAAATAGAATCACTGCTCTTTTTTTTATTGCTCTTTTAGTATCTTCCAGCTGGCAACCATTCGATGAATTACGGTCAGATGGGAAAGTATTGCCACTATAAGCACTGCCCAGTTCAGTAGTCCTAAAAAAGCGCCGAAAATTATCAATAACATCCTCTCTGCACGCTCAGCCACCCCAATTTTCAATTCTCCGGTACCAGCTGCTTCCGCCCGTGCCCGTGAATAACTGACCAGCAATGACCCGACAAGGGCAACAGCACCCAGAATCCAGTCATTCTCTATATATTTCGGTATTGCCGTGTGTCCTCCCCACATTATACCCAAAAAGACGGCTGCATCAGCATACCGGTCAGATACTGAATCCAGCATACCTCCGAATTTTGTTACCCTGCCGTTCTCCCTGGCCACGCCCCCGTCCAGTACATCGAAGAACCCGCCGACCAGTAACATTATCCCCGCCTGTATCACCTTACCTGAAGCAAAATACAAGCCGGCAGCCACACAAAAAATGAGGGCCAGGATGGTTACCGTATTTGGATTGACTCTGTTAAATAATCTTGCTATCGGTTTTACCCAATTGGTCAGTGTATCCTTTCTCTTGTTGAGCAATGTCTGTATCACTCCGGTTAAGCTATCCTGAACATCGTGCTCATCCACCGCTTATCCAGCCTGTCCAGCAGAATTACAGAAGCAGCCAGGAGCAAAATACCCAGCACTGCAATGTACAATACTGCTGTACTGCTATTAATTGGATAATAGAATGATAAAAGTGTTTGTATTACCAGTACAGGCACCACTGCCAGTGCAAATTGTAACAATATCCTGGCATCCAGCAGGTAGCTGTTCGTGAACAGTCCTGTAAGATATGCCACTACAGAACCCACATAGGTTGAGACGGTAAGCATGATAATAAGACCTAACCATAAGATGTCAAGTTCCTGTTTCAGGTAGCCCACTGTAATGAGATAGGGTACAGCCACAATGACCATCAGGGTAAAGAACAGGATTAGTTTGGTGCGGATAACATAGGGCATGGACAAGGGCAAGGAATTATAGCATTCAGATATGTCGATATTGGACAACCAGCTGTATAGCAGGGTACAGAAGAATCCAACCATGCCTGCATAGAACAGCAGGGAAAAGCCAAGGTCGATCAGCATGACCGATTCAATGAACCAGGTGACTGCATACAGGAACACCAGCGGCATCATAAAGGTAAATACCACGGGGAATATCATGCCGCTGCGCATCAGGTCGATCATGTCTTTAGCAAGGGCAGGCCCATATCCAGCCACCAGTCCCGTGGTCAGATGGTTTGCATAACGGTATGTTTCTTCTGAAGTGCGTTCATGGGGCTCAGGCACTTCTTTTATCAGCAGGAAGGACAGTGCTGCAAACAGTAATACTACAGCCAGTATTGCCAGCATGAGGGATAAAGTATGGGTGTGATAGAATACCAGCGAAGGGAGAGCTGTTGAGATGCTGCTGATAGTGAATCCTGCGGCTACCAGATATATCCCAGCTGCAGCAGAGAGAATCAGTATGGGTAGTGTGCCCCAGCGCAGCGATATTGTGAAAAGCATTACACTTGTACTGATACCCAGCAGGAATGAGAGGGTAAGGGAGATACATATGAACAACAAGGATGACGGTGAGATCGAAACAAAACCCGAGGCCAGTACCAGACCTATTATCATAGGCAGTATAGTGAAAAGGATGTAGTACAAGGCATCCTTGACAGAGAACAAAAAGAATAACCTTCGGTGGCGAATGGGAAGGGTGTACCCACTGCCCAGCAGCAAGCTGATGCTGCCGAAACGGCGCTCCAGGATGCGCTCCCCAAAGAGTGCGAATCCACCCACACCCAGTCCGTAGAACAGCATTACCCAATGGCCAACAAGGAGCATATCATCAATTTCAACGGCCCGGCGCAGCATGGGCAGGCTGAGGCCCAGGATAAAAGTGAACAGTATCAATACCAGAGATGATGTCAGGAAATATGAACGGTTGAAGAATGATGCCTGGAGCCTGAACTCTTCCTTGAACATCAATTTGAGGATCTTTGCATCTAGCATTTTGGTCGCCTCTATCCCGACACTAAGCGTACGAATATCTGTTCCAGGTCCTCACTGTCAACATTGGCACTTTTGGTGCCGATGGCACTGCTTTGCAGTTCACGCAGACTGCCCACGGCCACCAGTTTTCCCTTGTTTATTATGCCAACCCTGTTGCAGAGTTTTTCTGCCAGCTCCAGTATGTGGGTGCTGAGGAATACTGTGCCGCCCCCTTTGACGAAATCGATGAGCCAGTCCTTTAATTTCCTCTGGATAAGGGGGTCAAGGTCCAGGAAGGGTTCGTCCATGAACAGCATTTGGGGCTCGTGGAGCAGGGCCGCCGAGATGGTGGTCTTTTTCTTCAGGCCTTTGGACAGGCTCATGCACAGGGTGGTGCGCCTGTCTTCCAGGCCGAAGAACTCTATCCATGTATCCACCCTGCCGTCATCGGGCAATCCCCTTACGGCTGCCACAAAGTGCAGGTATTCTTCCACGGTGAGGAAACTGGGCGGGTATTCCAGTTCGGGGACGATACCAATGGCCGCTTTGACGGCAATGGGGTCGGAGGCAGCGTCTATACCCATGACCTGCGCTGTGCCCGACGTGGGGGGCAGTTGTCCGCTTAGCATCTGCAGGGTTGTGGTCTTGCCAGCACCGTTGGGTCCAATGAAGCCAAAGAAATCGCCTGCATTGACCTCCAGGTCAAGGTTGTTAACAGCTGTCAGTTCTCCGAATCGTTTTGTGAGGGCATGTGCCTCGATAGGTATCAATAGATCCACCTGTTATTTTCAGATTAAAGGAATATGCTGTTATCTGGGCTTAAATGTTTTTAGGAGAGGGTCTCGTATGGCCAGGTGGTAAATTATAGGCTTTTTATACATTCGGTCATAGAAGCCCCGGGGGGGATTTGAACCCCCGACCTAGTGATTACAAATCACTCGCTCTGCCGGGCTGAGCCACCGAGGCACATTATTGATGCATAAATGTGCCCGCTTGAAAGGCATAATAGAACATAAAATCTTCGGTGTTCGACCCAATAACATTAAATGCTTTGCCATTCCATCTTTATTTAAGGATAGATTCCGGCCTGGATTGGGGCAATGGAGGCAGATCATGGGATTTGAAATAGAATACCTTAAAAAGAGGTACCGGGAAATGTCACCTGCCCAGCTTGAACTCATCATTGAACAGATCAACTGGGAACTGAAACACCATCCGGATGCACAGCAGACCGAACTGTGCATAGCCGTGGAAGCACTTGAGGAAAAGAAAAAGGCAGCCCGCAAACAAAAGAAAAACAGGCCTTGTCTGCCCGGACGTCTTGAACACCAACTTGATGTGGGGGAGGAATTCTGATCGAAATATGAGCAGTACTATAGAAGACAGCGTCACGGCTCATCTGGGAATGATAGAGTCCGTGTATGAAGTAAAGATCCGGAACAAATCAGAAGTTTCCAGGTGGATAGGAGACAGGACTGACGAAGAAAAAACCGCCCTGACAATGACCATGGCCCTTAATACCTGGGTTATGATGAATATCGGCGGTGTAAGCGTGGATATACCGAACGGTGTGCTTGATCTGATACATTATAATCTTATTCACGATAACAGATAGGTTCGCCTGGAAAAAAAGGAGGAGGAATGAGCCATCAACCCATATCCCTCCTCCTCACTATCAAGAATATTCCCAGGTCAAGCTTTATTTTGGCTTGGGAGGCCAGTTCTTCTCCATCCAGGGTGGGATCTGCCCGCTGTCCTGGGGCCCTACCATAACATTCAGACCGGTAGCATCCTCCAGGTCACCCTGCAGCCTTGCAGCCAGGCCAGGCAGTATGATCGTGTTGTGCCCGGTCTTCTCATGGAAATCGAAATCTACCTTCTTGAACTCGTCATTGATCTTCTGGCCTGTCAATTGACCACCTGCCACTGCAGCCTCTACTCCCAGGCCGTCGGTATCAGCAGCTAACAGGTAGCAGTCAATGCCGTTACTGGCCAGGTCGCTCTCAACCGTATAATAGGTCAGTGCAAAATTGGTGGTCACGATCACAGGGGCATCCTTGCCAGGCGAACCCACTTCATACACCTTGGGTTCCACCTTGACCGGTGTCCTCGGGTCGGTATAGATGGTATCCCTGATATGCATCTCAGGCAGCAGCGCAAAAGGCTCAATGCTGTGCAAAATCATAATATCCCCGTACCGTACGGTGAATACCGAGGCCAGCACGGTCTCCCAGTAACTGGAAGATACCTCATCACCAGCGGTCAAATATGCGGTCATGGGCACGGACATAAGCGGGAAGGCAATGTCTCGTTGGCCTTCTTTGATACCGGCACGCCGTAATTTGATAAAATTCTCAAAGGATTCCCGCAGCATAGTACCCTGAGGATTGGTGCCCGGATCAAGTATCAGGTCCTGTCGTCCCATCTCCAAAAACGTGCCTGCCAGGCTCTTCAGCGTATCCAGGTCATCAGGAGCGAACAGCACCGTAGGCACATCATGCTCAAGCACCAGATCGGCCACAGCCTGCCAGTTATCCTTAGTGGCAGCATACAACAGAGGCTTGTTGTCACCCGCAACTTCAAGACCGGCCTTTAGCACTTCAGGGTCAAGACTGCATAATATAAGTGGAAGTTCTGTATTCTCCATGACTTTTGAGACCGTCTCCCTGAACGTGCCCGGGTCGCCTGATGTACAGCGTACTGCTATCATGTCCATTCTCAGGAACCGTCCCACATAGAATTTCTTGAAATCCGTGATGAATTTGACCCTTTCCACCAGTTCGGCCTCAGACATGGTATCCCACACGTCAACAGCTAAGGCGGGCTGGTCAAAAAATGTCAGTTGATGCCGGTACAGCACATCATCGCCACCCACGGTCGCGGCACGCTCACCCACACCGATGGTAACCTCCCTTATCTCGGGAGCCATCAGTTCACTGAGTTCCAGATACTTTTTCTTGAACTTGTCCTCAAGCAAGGGTGTACAATCCTCAAGCTGCAAAGAGCGGTCAATGACATGGGATCCGAACGCCATGCAGGTGGCTTCACCGCACTCACCACAGTTGGTCTGGGGCAGGTACTTGTATACTTCCAGCGGGCTGTTGATCTTCATCTTCACACCTCCGCCGTGACCCAGTTGGATATATCCACTGTGTCCCTTTCAAGTGAACCATGCAGGCTCTGGGTAATTTCCTTTATCACAGCCACTGCACCGGGATGCATCATCATGAACAGGTCATTGCCTGCCAGTGCAAGGGTAAGTCCGGTCACGATCTCCCAGATGGGTCCTCTGTATTCCCTGGGCCCCCAGTCGCTATCCTCTTTCAAAGGTGACTTGACCATCCATGACTCCCGGGCACCCCAGGCATTGGTAGTGCCGCTGCTCATGGGGAAGGACAGTTCATCATCCCCGTTAAGTCCTGCCAGGCGGATGCGCTCCATATTGGTATAAGCATAATCCAGGCCGTATCCCAGTGCCGCAGTGGTGGGGTCCATGATAATATCCTCACGCTTGACATCGCACTGCTTCATAAGTTTACGGTTCAGTTCCTTCTGGGCATTGATCTCCAATTGTGTCCATGACAGCACCGCATGACCGTACTGGTTGGCAGCCCTTGCAATGCGTTCATAGTCCAGGTTCAAACTGGCACTTGCCAGCAGTACCCGTTCACCTTCAGCCACCTCGGCCGCCTTTTCCAGTACTTCCGGGTCCTTTTCAGGATTACCGCTGCCGCCTATCACTATGGGCACGTCAACTGCCTGCAGCACATCGGCCACCGTCTCAGCCGCCTCTTTAGGCGATGTATCCTTGATGTTCGGGTCCGTACTGATAAGATGAATGGTCACCATGTCTGCATTAAAGTCCTTTACCACCTTTTTGGCCCATTCGGCCGGACTCTCGATCACATCCTCATAATTGACCTTAACAGCCTTTGCCATCCCTATAGCCATATCGAAAACGTCCATGGTAACAAAGTTTCGATGGGGCATGGGACTATCGAAATAATAGGGCAGTGCATTCTCCCCGCCCAGGGTGACAGTACTTCCCCTGCTTCCACCATCTGCGGATGTGGCGCCAAGGGTGACTTCCTGGATAGGGTTCTTCCAATCATCCATCCTACCCACTTCAAATTTAGACCTCAACAATTCCTGCGGTCTGGTAACACCGGAAACTGCCGCCTGGGCCATTGCCCCAAATAATTGGTCCACAGGATACCCCAATAATCTGGATATATTTATCAGGTGCTGGGCTACCTGGGCCGTTTCATGTCCCAGCATATATGCCAGTTGTGGATCGAGCCCACCAGCGGTGTCCATCTCCAGTTCAATGTCACCTTCAATGGTCACACCTTCAAGGGATTCCACATCCATGCCATTGAACAGGCTGCCCAGTTCAGATATTTTGATCTTTTTTGCCATAGAGATTCCACCTTATTTCATTGCATGTTTTGTTAATAACGGTACATCTGTATTCTTAAATCCCCAATTTCATAATAATGTTTTCCACCTCAACCGCCGCAGGTGATGAATCGGGCAGTTCTATCAACGGCCTGCCATCCAGGTCGAATTGGGCAATTTCCTCATCAAATGGTACTATACCTGCAACCTCAAGTCCCAACTCCTGCGCATATTCATTAAGGCGCTCCCGGTTTTGCGGTGTTACCTTATTGAGGACCACGTGCATTTTCCGTATTTCCAGGTCAAGTTCTTTCACAAGGTCCCGTATACGCTCGGCTGTCTGGAGCCCCCTCCTTGAACCATCGGTCACCACCACAAGTTCGTCCACATCCCTGATAATGCCCCTACTCAGGTGTTCCAGGCCGGCACCAGTATCAATGATGGTCAGGTCATAGTTATTCACTACCCTGTCCATGATACCGCGCAGCATATTATTGGCAAAACAGTAACATCCAGCCCCTTCAGGCCGGCCCATGACCAAAAGGTCATATCCTTGTCTCTCGGCAAGGACGCTGTATATTTTTGACTCGAGCAACCGTTGTTTATCAGTATCTGGCGGCAGATTGTCTCTCTCTTCCAGCAAAAACTCGCGCTGGTCGCCCACCGTTTCCTCTACCCCATCACCCAGAGCCTCTGGTAAGTTCGTGTCAGGGTCAGCATCGATGGCCAGAATGGTCATATCCCTGTTCACCAGCGAGCGAATAAGCATAGCTGCCACTGCGGTCTTGCCAGTACCCCCTTTACCGGTAATCGCAATGACTCTCAATGTTACCTCGAAAAATTATTTCTGATTGCTCAGTATGACTTTGTCTATCGTAACCTTTGCGTTCTTCAATGTCACCTTCACACCACCACAGCCGCCTGTCATAGGTGTAAGGTTTTTCAGCATTGCCGGGTCAAATGCAGGTATACCAACCTGGGGCATACTGAATGCATCTGACTCTGTTATCGGCTCATCTTCAGCAGGCTCTTCTTCTTCACTGCTCCATCTCTCCACAATAGGATGTCCTTTATCAGTAAGGAACGTCTTGAGTGCAGTAATATCCTGAGCATCCTCTTCAGTTGCCACTTTGTCCACTATATCTGAAGGGATGTCTTCAAGTATCTTGTCCTTGAGATGTTTTGGCATCCAGACTACCCGGTCCCAACCACCATCTGCCTGTATGAACTTTGGTGAACGGAAATAGTTAATACCCACACCTAAGAATCCCATCACCTGTTTGCCACCACCGGTCTGGCCTGCCATTGAACTGAACGCCAGTCCGTTTGGAGCATTACCGGCATAGTCCCTGTCAACCCAGCCAATACCGTCCACTTCCGGTACAAAGAACCCGACAACCTCGAAACAGCCACACGAGGTATGGGGAAACTCAAAGAAACTATGTATCTTGATCCTGTTATACTCCCCGCCTGAGAGTTTTTGGGCGACCTCATTGATGCCGGTATATTCTCCTCCTGTCTCGTCCAGGCATTCCCCCTTCTCAACAGCGAACTGGGGCCCTTCAGGGTCTACTTTTGCAGCTGCCCGCCCGTCAAACCAGTTAATGGCTCCGCACAGTGCAATACGGTCAGGAGTGATCACACATACACTCGTGGGTGCAAAACTCTGGCACAGGGAACAGCCATAGAACGTATCCACATCCTCATCATGCAGGTTACGGGTCCTTTCGTCCCTGGCAGCATATTTATCCATGGCTTTGGCCAATTCCTCATCTACCTTTTCCATGTCAGTGATGTATGTTGCCTCTATCTTCTCGATAAACGTCAGCTCGTTCTTGAACAGCATCATGGTAGCCTTGGCGATCTGTTCAAATGATTTGAGTCCTTTTGCAATGGCATCCTTATTGATCCGGATCCATACATCATACCGCTGGTTCAAGTGCATCATACCCTGAATATAGTTCTGGAAATCATGGTTACGCCTTTCAACAATGGCTTCAAGGTCAGTTTCCACAAGTTCTCCAGCGATGCGGTATATCATGGCCAGTGGATAACGCCCTCCTTCTTCCATTTCAGAGATGTCAGCACCGATAAGCGTAAATTTACCATCTTCTATCTCATCAATTCCCACAGCATTTACCAGTTCAAATCCTTTGGATTTCGGACCGGCCAGTTCAACATACATATCATCCTTACGGACCCTTTCCCCTTCGAACATGGGGGATATCTCAAACGGGAATTCATCTGCCATAATCTGTCCTCACGATTTTTTTATGTCATATTTCGTTTTAGTGCCAATAATTTCATTATAATTGTGCTATAACCACGTCCAGTGCCCTGATAAAATCCTCGGGTTTAAGGTTCCCGAAAGATTGCTGGGCATTTGGATGGTAGTGCCTGTCAATGGAGATAATCTTGATTTTAGTAAAATTCTTCAGGGTAGACATCAACTGGCTGGCATAGTAGTAGGTATGCCCCAGGAATATGGCTGTATCATATCCCCCATTACCATCGAATCCTTTCCAGTTCGGGTCTTTTAAATACGAGACGAGTGCATGAAGGTTCACGTAAGAAGCTTCAATTCCTTCATCTTTCAACCGCTTCAGGCTGCTTCCCGTGGCCGCAACCGGTATACCTTTTTCAGCCATGCTCTTTATCACGTCAACGATCCCTTCCTCACTGATCGCACTTCCTATGATAAGGAGCGGACGCTTGGCCTTAGAAATAAGTTTGCCAGCCATTTCTGCTTGAACAGCTTTTGCCATCTTTGGTCCGGGCACATTAGCCCTGTCAAATGGCACCGCATTCCGGGTGGTATCCAGTACTTTGGCTGCCATTATTCAGTCGCCCCCTTTACCAGTCTTGGTACATTTGTAGGCTGGAAGGATACATCAACCTTCCTTGTTGGACCTTCTAGGATCTTTTTCTTGTCCCAGTCGATCTTCCATCCATGTTCCTCTTCCAGTTTCTTGAGCAGTTGTTCCTTCTTTGCCAGAGGCAGATCAGCTTCGCTTCTCACGTAAATATACCAGTCATCTGGCAGTACTCCCAGGTACTTCTCGCTCATTTCGATGTAATGGGTCAGTTTGATCATCCGTCCCAGGTTATTATCACTGGGCCTGAAACAGAGTTTGGCCAGCATAGGCATGACCTCGGCTTTTGTTTCTGCCGATATCAACATATGTTCGGGTGCAGGCTCGACATTTTGGACAGAACCATCCCTGGCATCCATCATGTTCCACTTATCTTTGTTATACGGTTTGCCCAGGTATGCCCGCCTGTATTTGGGTCCGTGGGGTCCCAATACTACAGGAATACCCAGCCGGTTGCAGCCGGTACCAATTGTAAGGGCCTTCTGGGAATATGCACCCCAGGCCAGGCCCACGGCGCCGATCCTGTTCAGCACATAATCTGCGATCTCTTCAAAGTTGCCGTTAATGTCACGGCCTGCAAATATGGCAGCTACCTTGATGGTGGTAGCTGAAATATGAGCATTTGAAACGCATGAGCCTATGTTTAGCAGGTTGCCCTTAATGAAGCGGCCGGAATAGCGTTCATACAGGGTCTTTCCCTCATCATCTTTATGCATACCAAGATCCATGGCACTGCATCCCGATGTCACGACTATATAACTTCGCTGCAACATCTCCTCAGCGATCTCATATATGTCATGGCTGCCGTCAGGATAGTTGGGACAGCCAACAATTGCTATGATTCCCGGTGTGGTGCCAAGCACAAGGTTTCGTCCTTCTTCCCGTATCTCGGGGTCACCTATCTGTCCCCGACCTATCCGAACCTTTCCTTTCTCTTCACGGATGAACTTCAGGGCTCCTTTCTCTATGACATTTAATATGGGTATGCCTTTTGGACATTCGAAATCACACCGTCCGCAGCCATTACATTTATCGTGCAGTTCCTCGAACAGTGTCAGGTCACCTCCAGCCGCTGCCTCCATTGCTTTATCGATATCAAGTCCATTGGGACAGCCTATGACGCATGCACCGCACTGGCTGCAGCTTGAGGTAAGTTTCTTGAATTCTTCATCGTCTGGCAGTGCAGTGATACCCATCTCTTTGCGGATGGGTCCCATCTTCAGAGCAAGTCGGGGAGCAAGTTCACCGACCTTTTCATAGTCGAACAACAGGGCACCCTGCTGGTCACCTGATATGAGGTCCTGGATGATGTCATCAACCTCATCCTTACTTCTATTCGACAGACCGTACATGATCTTGTCATTGGTAGCAATGACCGGGATGTGGAGTTTACTGGCTTCCCGCAGCACGTCAGCTCTGACACACTGCTCATCTACCACTATCACGTCAGGGATACCTGAACGGATGTACTTGAGTTGCTTGGACATCGGTCCCACGATCTTTGCATTCTCGTTATATCGGGTCATGTCATGGGCAGTACAGCACAGACCTGCCAGTTCGATCTTGTCGAACAGGTCATGCTCTTCCATGTAGTCCATAATATAAGCAACAGCAGCTATGTTGTGTCCAATACACAGCAGCACAGGTTTTGTGGAATCAATAGAACCCATACCGATATCTACCAGCGGGGTATCTTCCTGGCTTTTCGGCATACCCAGGCAGGAAACCTGGATAATGTCAGCTACTTCCATACCCATATGGTCAAGCATGCCTGCATGCAAGGCTTTAGATTCGAAATCAAGGGCACTCCCTTCCTGTCCGGTGTGGGCGGTTGCCAGCAATTGAGTTATCTGTTCTTCGATATAGTCCAGAACAGGGATAAAATCGCCAATGGTTTCGGGTTTGATACCCATTATGGTCTGGGTGAGCGGCGCTTTGAGATTACTGGGCCCCACATCAATGGGAAAATCCTCACCAAAACGTTCGATAAGGTTGTTCAACAGGTGTCTGCCATGGGCTGAGTGTGCGGCAGTACCAGTCAGGCCCTTTAACATAGTTTCACGGGCCTGGTGGGCTTCCATGTCGATGCCGCAAGCCCCTTCTTTGTTGCCTGTCAGGTCACATTTACCATAGGTACAGTAACAGCACATATCACAAACAGGTGAATATACGGGTTCGTACCTCTCCAGCAACTTCATATCCCAATCCCGCAGGTCATGTATCTCGGGTGCGGGAGTTGGACCTTCAGACTCTTTGGCCTCATGGGAAGATACTACACGACCTATGTTTATCTGGACATTTTCCAGGTTCTCAATAGTGAATCGGTTCTTTTTAATTGACATGGGATTAAACTCTCCTTTTAAGATAAGATTCAAGATAAGATGTACTTAGCATAGTTGCGCAAGATGCTTTGTCTTCAAGACGTTATGTATATAACTAATTATATTTATTTTTAATTATATTTCTAAATCGATACAATATATTCCAAAACCGTTGTCTATAGTCGAATTATGTATTTTGCGCTTTTATCTGGTGGTAATTTAGCCCTA
>JAMJFQ010000010.1:20471-26177 GCA_023544605.1 ANME-2 cluster archaeon
TATCTGGTGGTAATTTAGCCCTACTTTAATTCTATATTATTAAACGCTTTCGCAAATATCATGATTATTAAGCATATACAAAAATTTAAATATGATACATAAAAGCAATACGGTAATATCATGATAATATAAAATTCAAACAATAGGAATGCTTAAAATGCTTATAGCAGGTGTGGATGAAGCAGGTAAAGGGCCGGTCTTGGGACCTATGATGGTAGCAGGAGTGGTCATGGAAGAGGACAGGCTGCCAGAACTGGCAAAACTGGGAATGAAAGACTCGAAAATGCTGTCCCCTGTGCGGCGAAATTACCTTTCAGCAAAGATAAAGGAAATTGCTGTAGACTTTCACATTCTTGAGGTTAGTGCCTTCCAGATAGATGAGATGCGCAAGATCATGACCATGAACCAGTTAATGGTGGTGAGTCATTCGAAAGTGCTGGAACACCTTATGCCGGATAAAGCATATCTTGATGCTGCAGATGTCAAAGAGGAACGGTTCGGGGAGAACGTAAAACAGCGGTATGGTGCCCCCATCGAAATAATATCAAAGCACAAGGCAGATGCTATCTATCCCATAGTCTCCGCTGCATCCATACTTGCCAAGGTCCAGAGGGATAGGACCATAAGGGATATGGAAAGGGAGATAGGAGTGCCTCTGGGCAGCGGTTACCCATCAGACCCCAAGACAAAAAAATTCCTGGAAATGTGGATCAATGAACATGAAAGTCTTCCGGAGATTGCCAGGCATTCATGGAAGACATCAGAGCAACTGCTCGAAAAGATGTGGTCATCAAAATAAATTAATAACGCAAATAATAAGTAATAATAAACCATGATAAAAATAGGAGTCTATCTAGATTTCATGTGGACTTAAAGAGATGTTAATATGACCGAGAAAACTTATAGTGAACAAAATTGTGGATATTGTGCTGGTACCGGAGAATCTGAAGGAAAACCGTGTATAGTTTGTAATGGCAATAAGACTTTCATGGTAAAAGAACCTCTATTAAAATGCCAGTTTTGTAAAGGAAGAGGTTATATGAATCTTGGAATGCCCTGCAGGACATGTAAAGGAACAGGTTGGATGGGTGTCAAGAAGAATTAATGTAACCTATAGTTAAACCAAACAATAAAGTAATTATTCGATGTATTATTTTTTCCATGTCTATTGGAAATAATCCATCGTAATCCTTTTTTTTTCATAGCAGGACGCATGTAATCACATCCGTTATTTATATGTCTATCTGGCATCTTTTACTGGAAAGGCTTCCCCTCTCTCCCATCCAGATTGTTACCCTGTCCTGTATCTTTATCCTTGAGGTGAAAAAGGGTGCATCCATCACGAGTGTTTCCTATTCACCACTTTCACGGTAACAAAAATAAATATATAGTTACAGGGCAACTTCCTGCATCAAATGAATGAAAACGAACAAGCAGGTGAACGGGTGGAAATACCCAGAATACTCATTGCAGGAGACCGCTCATCCAGCGGTAAGACCACCATTTCCACGGGTCTGATGGCAGCACTGAACCGCAGGGGGTTACGTGTCCAGCCTTTTAAAGTGGGATTGGATTATATTGACCCCAGTTACCACACCGAAGTAACCGACCGTCCCAGCCGTAATCTGGATGGGCATTTGATGGACCGCAATACAGTACTGGAAGTGTTCCATCACGGTATACGCTATGGTGGGGGCACTGACATTGCCATCATCGAGGGAGTGAGGGGGCTGTTCGAAGGTCTGGAAGGTTTGACCGAGACTGGCAGCACGGCCCAGATCGCTAAAATGCTGGATTGTCCCGTCGTTCTGGTGATAGATGCCCGCAGTATTACCCGCAGTGCGGCTGCCGTCGTTATGGGCTACAAGGCCTTTGACCCTGATGTGAACATAGCAGGTGTCATATTGAATAATATAGGCAGCGTGAGACATGCCCGAAAGGCCAGGGAGGCTATTGAGACCTATACAGGTACTCCGGTCATTGGTGAGATACACCGGAACGATTCTATGAATATCAGCATGCGCCACCTTGGTCTTATCCCTGCAATGGAAGGACGGCGAAAGCTGGATGATTTTGACCGACGCATAAAAGGCATTATGGATATTATCAGGGAAGGTATCGAGATCGATACCATACTTGAGCTGGCCAGGAGTGCGCTGCCCATGAGAGTCCCTGAACCGGATATATTCGTTCCCGGGGCGACCGGGCCAAATCCGGTCATTGGTGTGGCCCTGGATGAGGCGTTCAATTTCTATTATCGTGATAATCTGGACCTGCTTGAGCTGGCAGGGGCACGTCTTGTTTTTTTCAGTCCCTTGATTGATACTCAGCCACCTGAAATGGACGGTCTGTACATTGGCGGCGGGTATCCGGAGTTATTTGCACCAGAACTTTCAGCTAACGAGGATATGCGTGAAGACATTAAGCAGATGTCACGGGCTGATATGCCCATCTATGCCGAGTGTGGCGGATTGATGTACCTTGCCACTGAAATGATCACAGGTAAGGTGAGGTCATCAACGTATCGTACTGCAGATATGCCTGAAGGAGAATATGCAATGGTAGGCGCATTACCTGGCAAGACCCTCATGGGTCAAAACCGGGTGGTCAGTTACAGCCGTGGTGGTTATATTGAAAAGACCCCCATAGGATGTCAAGGGGACACATTCCTGGGTCATGAGTTCCATCATTCAGAGATAATTGACCTGCCCAATAATACCAGGTTCGGGATAAAATTGAAGAGAGGCATCGGTATCAAGGATGGATATGATGGATTGATCGTAAAGAACACGTTAGGGGTATATTCACATCTGCATGCGGCCTCGTACCGCCAGTTCGGAGCAAGGTTTGTAGACTCGTGCGTGGATTGAAAATGAACGAAAAAATACCATAAAAATTAATTGTGGAGCAGCTTATTTTTTTCCTTTTCTTTTTGGTGGTTCTGGATACTTCTTACGCAGTTGGGCTACCTTTTGCTCCAGGTCTTTCGCAATCTCTGTCCTGAGATCTCCTGAATAGTAGTCCACTCGCACAGCCAATGATATCTTTGCTGCCAGTACCCTTGAGATCTTACCTCTTAGCCACCAGGGAGCGTCCCTGACCAGAGGGTGTTGGAATATCACCCCATGCTTTGGTGAAGATGCATTACCCCTGAGATGTTTGAACAGTGCTTTTTCTGCACCCAGTACCTGAATGGTGCTCGATGGCATACTGGCAAGTTTCTGGACCCCACCTGCAATACGTATCAATCGTGCACCGATATGGCCCCCTGCAATCTCAGTTAGATTGGAACAACTTCTATTCATGTGGGTCTCAATAAGCCCAGACAGTCTCTCCTTATCAGAATACAGGGCAGCGATATGTGCTGCCATGTCCTTTATGTTATCAGCAAATGCTTCGGGGAGTTCCATTCCTATTGAGCTACCAGCACGTGCGAGGATATCCTTATCAGTCACATCCCATATTTCTATCTGTTTCCTCGGACCATGTTTAGCCACAAATTGTACAAGTTGTTCACCCTTCAACTCGATTTCAGGGAAGTTCAGGTCATATAGTTCTTTCAACCGCTCGGAAAGTGCATTGGTGATCCTGTCAAGGTCGTCCATGGCCTCAATGTACTGTACAAGGATTGTTTCGTCCGATCTGCTGGTGGCAACCTGCCGCTGAGCAAGTTCTGTGTACACAGCATGAAAAAGGTTCTCATATTCCTCATCGGTAGTCACAAACCCGCATTCTTTTGCAGCCAGGCGCAGGTCAAAGCCGCCGACATCACTTGATATTAAACTTGTTTGTACTTCCTGCAGTCTGTCCACAAGGGTTTTAACATCCTTAGGATACAGGTCAGAGCTAAGTATATGTTCATCTTCTACAGAATAAATTCCAAACCAGGTTCTTACATGCTTCAATACCCAATAAATATTCAAGACAATATATAAATTATCTGTTTTTTATTGTATATAATGTATGACAATATATACTCAAGTAACTGCGACCGAAGGAAGCAGTTTCTTGTAGTGCTAGAGAAGGGATAGATCATCCTCATCGTCAAATTCTATGTCAAGCACTTTTAGCACCCTGGACTGGCCATTGGAATCATAACAGCGCCATGAACGCATGTTATAAGGAGCTCCCGCAATGATATTGTAACCACCTACCCTCGCAAACAGGGCAAGGTCGGCCCTGGAAGGATTGATGTTCGATGTGGGATGACTGTGTACAGAACCTGCGATACTGACATTTGGCATCATGTATAACCTCAAAACTGCACTTACCTGGGTGGATTCGGTGCCGGGAAGGAAGATCACGTCTTTAATGACACCATCTTCGGCCCGCAGCAGTCCAGCAAATTCCTTCGGTGCAGATGATCTGGAAACTTCAAGAATAAATTCCAACGTTGATCTTGCTATGCCATTAATTTTTGCCGTTGCCCATACCCCCGTTTATCTGGCAGTAATTCCGGTGACAATGTCCTTTTTAAAGTCGAACAGCACCCTGCTGTCCCCTCCGCTTGTGATGGCCAGTTTTTTATCATCGGTTATCTCACCGATCACCTGGGCCATAATGCCTGCATCTTCGAACAATTGGATGCAGCGCCGGGCATCATCGGGTGTGGAAGTGACAATATAGCCGGTGGCAGGATATATCTTGAGCCACTGGATGAAATCAACCCCGTCTGGCACGGGTATTTTGTCCAGGTCGACCATGGCGCCCTTGCCGCTGGTCTCGAGCAGCATGCCCAGCGTCCCTAACGTTCCAGGATTGCTGATATCTTTACCAGCGGTCACTGCATGTGCTTCACCTATGGTCTGCATCACCATGTACTTCTCCCGTACATCTGCCGGTGTCTTCATAGTGGTAGTATCCCAGCTATATGGTGAATTGGGACCTACTTTGCCGTCCATATCATAAGCAGCAATGACCAGGTCGCCTGTTTGTGCAGTATCACTGCGTATCAGGCAGTCCTTTTTTGCCACACCGACAATGGCTACAGACAGGGATAGATAAGGTGTGTCCGGATGCAGGTGTCCACCCACCATAGGGACCCCGAACTTGGATATGCCGTCCTTTATTCCGTTGAGCAACTGGACACAGGCGTTCTTATTGCTGCTGGACAGCACGTTCACCATACCCAGAGGCCTGCCCCCCATAGCTGAGATGTCGTTGACATTGACCAACACCGAACTGTAGCCGGCCCACCAGGGACTGGCATCAAGGAGCCGGCCCCATATGCCGTCTGCGGCGAACAGTATCACGTCATCATTGCCAGTGTCCAGCACTGCGGCATCGTCTCCGAAATCTACGAGGCAATCACCGTATTGGTCCCTGACCTCTTCAAAGATATTAGTAATATCTGAGATTGAGTGCTTGCGTGTCAGTCCTTCGAATGACAGTATCTCATGTTTTATCTTGTCAAGGTCCAGTTGTGATCCCTCCATATTTATTGTGGGAGAATATTGTTTATGTTACAAAAGCATTGTGAGTATGCTATGTCGAAATTCCAGAAGGTCTTTGTGGTAACTGACGGGGCTTCCAGGGGTAATCCCGGCCCCTCAGCCATAGGATATGGGATATATGATACCGATTGGGTTGTTATCGAGGAAAAGGCCGAATATATAGGAAAGGGAACAAATAACGAGGCTGAATACCGGGCCCTGGTGGCGGCACTGGAGCGCGCCGCGCGCTATTGTAAGGATGAGGTTGAGCATT
>JAMJFQ010000011.1 GCA_023544605.1 ANME-2 cluster archaeon
ATCTGTTTGTTGATCTATTACATCAAAATTCAGAATCTGTTTTCATTCCCAAACTGGAGCAGGTAAATAATATGTCGATTTTTAGTCCACCTGGTGTAATTCGGATTGAAGGCTGTGGAATAATCCACCACGATGCAGAAGACCACCCCTAAAATAAAATATTTAATACTATCTTTCAATTTTCATTCCTTTATTACAGCACGTTCTCAAACAGCCACCCGAACTCCTGCGGACGATTCAGGAAATCAAGATTCTCGATGTCACGGACCAGAGCGTACATCTCCTTACCCCTGACCAGTCCTACTTCACTGAAATTCCCGGGTTCGACCTCCCTGATCTCGGGCACGTTCTTGTAATTGGGGTTGGGTATAAATCCATCCATAGTGAGATAGTAGGCCGCCCCACACAGTTCAACATAGGTGTCATAGACCGAAGTAAAGTCCCTGGACACCCAGTTTGCCATTTTCAATTCTTTATTGGACGCATTGATGGTCACATGCCCGTAATCAGGGGGTATGATCACCTTATCCCCAACCGATGCATGTATCATTACCACATCAATTATAACCTCACCTTCATGCTTTTGCAGCAGGTAGTGACATTCCCCGCTTAGCACTTCATACACTTCAGGATATGAATGATGGGTCCCGGGTGCCGCAGGGTGGTAATGTCCCAGGGTCTTGACATACTCCCTGCCTATCATGGCCGGGGGGATGACCGTTATATCATAGCGCAGTTCGTGTTCTACGATGGTATCGCGGTCGCTACGGCTCAGTGCCAGGTCCCGGTACATGTAATAGAGTTCACGGTCGCCTTCTTCAAGGATCTTGGCATCAAGCAGGACATGAGCTATATCTGACAACATACGTATAGTTGGTTCATACATCCTGCCTCCGTACGTAAGTATTCTGTCCATTGAACATCCCTACTATGAATGTGTGAGAAATAGTATTTATTATATTCTCATTGTGAAAGGGCACTGGTACAATACCCCTTAAGAACTCCTTCCTTTCAGTAGCATCCTGACAACACTCCCTGCCTCGCCCGGATAGAAGGATAATACGGTCCCGATAGTTATCAGGATAGTGGCCACCCAGAACACGCTCAGGTGAAGGTCACTTGTTCGAAAGCTCACAAAATCCAGCACAAATATCACGGTCCCCAGGTGCAGCATGGATGACCCGGTCTGCACAAAATAACCTTCGCGTTCATAGGTAAGCCCGCCCCGGCCCAGCAATGTCAAAACCATGACCGCCGCCTGTACCACTATGGAAACTGCCAGCAGGAATGCCAGGCTGGTGCCTATGTCTGTCACCAGTGCAATCAAAATTGTAACAACCAACATGCCAATTCCAGATGCAAGGAGTGACTGGCGGGGTACAATCCGCTTGGGTATGCACAGTCCCAGTGCCACCAGCAGCAACACCACGAACGGGTAGATATACTGGTTCATGCTGTCGATATAATCTCCATACATAGAGGTCTGGGTCCACTGGGGTGTGGTCTCGTTGGTGTACGTATAGTACCCTATACCATACATGCACACAAGCCCGATTATCGCCAGCACCGCACAAGTGAGGACCATCAGGTAAAAATCATAGGTCTTTGGTTTCATTTTCAGTGTCAGCGTCATCCTTTACTCTCTCCTCATTGTGATATAGCATGAATACCGGGTGCGATATATGTCAGCAGGTACGTGAACACCAGCGACAGGAAACAAATGATACCCAGTATGGCCGTTGCACGCCACATGTTGCGCCGTTTCAGGTATATCCGGGTGTGCAGGTATGCACTGTACAGCACCCACATCATGATACTGCCATTTATCTTAGGGTCCCACCACCAATCCTTGCCCTCCCATGCCACCACTGCCCAGGGGTAGCCGATGAGCATCCCTACGGTCAGCAGCAGGTACCCGAACTTGGCATGGTTGTATGAGATACGATCAAAGATCTTCTCCCGCCGAAACAACATGAACACACATCCTACAAAGGTGACCACCAGTGATGCATAGGCAATGAACAGCATGGGCGGATGGGTCCACATGTACTCTGAATTGTAGTAATAGATTATACGGAAATATAACTGGTACAGGGCTCCATACAGAATGTTGAGGTCTCCCGCGCCGACTGCCTGGTACCAGCCCGTGATCTCAGAATGCAATCCGGGCAGGGGTTCTTTGAACGGATTGGATGTGAGATAGGTGAGCACTCCAAAGACTGAGAGCATGATATTCAGGCTTGATGAGAACAAGGCGGTCATTTGGGTCTTAAGGAAATCATAACGCAAATTGGTGAGTCCCAGGAATAGGGATATGCACAGGGTCCAGAAATAGAGTTTCTCGGTCTCGATCCACAGGGGCACGGCAAACCTGACAGAAGTGACTGTTACACCCATGTTAAGTGACAGGTAATTTGCCAGTTCAGGTGGATATACCAGTTCAATGGTCTGGTAGATGCGCAGGTGAAACCAGGCAATGATAATAAATCCAAGGATAAGCAGCAAGGTAACTACTTTCCTGAGCTGGTCCGCCAGTCTGTATGCACGGACATCACTGGATAAGATATGATAGATAGAAACAATACCGAGTACCAGTGCAGCTATAAAAATAACAGTGATTATTGGCTGGCCTAATGTGGTAATAGATTCGCGGGCTGTGAGATATTCCTGATAAGACACCGATTGTAATATAATTCTAATAGAATAAAAAGAATTCTTACGTCTTGAGATCGGATACTACTTTTCAAGAATAGTGAATTCACGTGTGTATTACGGCAGGATCATCACGTGAGACTTTTTCAGTCCACATCCACCACAGCTTCATGCTTTTGAGTATATAGTTCCATATCTATCATTGACACCAGTCGGTCCATCACTTCATCCACACCCTCACCGGTCAAGGTGGACATGACCATATCGAACTTCTCACCGCTGACCTCCCCCAGGTCCGATTTATTAGCTGCCACGAGTACTGGCATACCAATATGCTGCCTGGTCTCCTCCAGCAACTTTAGCTGCTCATCCTGTTCATAACCGCATGTTCCGGTAGGATCGACGATAAAGAACAGTACATCACCAAGGTGTTTCAAAGCTGATATGGCCTGCAGCTCGATCTCGTTGCGCTGGGCAAGGGGTCGGTCCAGGAGTCCAGGTGTATCAATTATCTGATGCCTGATCCCGTCGATTTCAAAATGTCCCACTGCCAGCCCCTTAGTGGTGAAAGGATATGAGGCTATTTCCGGTCTCGCACTGGACACCAGCGATACGAAGCTGGATTTTCCAACATTTGGATAGCCGGCGATCACAATGGTAGGCTCCATACCCACAGCAGGAAGTTTGCGTAATTTATTCCTGGCATCATTCAGTAACCTGAGGCTTTTATCCACATCATTGACAATAGAAGACATCCTGCCGTAAGCTGCCTTACGAACCGTTGAAGAGTCGCTGCTGTGGCGCATCTTTCCAACAGAAAGCCGTCCCACCTCGTGTATCTTCTCACCTGCCCACTGCACTGATGCAATATTGATCTTTAATACATCCACACCCACCAGGATGTCTGCCAGTTCATAGTAGAACTCAGGGATATTGTCAAAACTGGGGAACTGCCGTACCACATTGGCAAGGTTATCTGATAGGATGTTCGTCGCTGTCAGCAGCATGGACTCATCCGCGCGGCGACGGGAAGACTCACTTTTTACCGTCTTGCCCTTACGGGCACGGTTGGCACGGCGAAAAGCCTTATCCAGCAGTTCTTCCGAGGTAGGGATGGTATGGATATTCTCAAAGATCATTTGCCTCATCAACAGTGCCTGTGTTCATAAAGATTGCTCTGCTGCTCAATGGCTTACCGTGATATATTCTGTCCTGAAGGCATCGTCCCTCATAAGGCAGGTGGGAGATCGATAGATCCCTGTCCTCTGGATGCGCTGCCAAATGTCCTTCAGTGGCTCATCATGGATGTTACCGTATGGTAGTGGGATACATGCACAAGGCAGGACATCACCCTGGGGTGTTACATGCAGCCAGCGGCGGCCTGCAAAGCAACCGGTGGTCTTCATCACGTGGGGAATGGAAAATACCTTTACCGGACCATTGCTTCTTCGTTCAACAAACTCGTCCAGCAGCCGGTGGTGTTCAGGTGATAGTATGTCCTTTTCACGGTCAAACCATCTGCCTGTGGGTACTATTTCATAGAAGGAGAGTTCATGTACCCCTGCCGATTCGGCCAGGTCGTAGAATCCATCAAGGTCAAGGATGTTATGGGGTGCTGCTACCACATATATATCCACCAGAAGCCGGGCCTCAAGGCTGTGCCGAATGGCATCCATGGTCTCTTTGAACACACCCTCGCGGCCCCGTATCCGGTCATGTTCATCCTCTCGGGGACTGTCAAGACTTATGTTGACGGCATACAATCCCGCATCAGCCAGTGCCTGTGCCTTCTCGCGTGTCAGTCCTGAACCAGAAGTGAATACCGTGGAGATGGCCCCTGCCGGTACATGTGCCACCAGTTCTTCCAGCCCCTCATATACCATGGGTTCGCCACCATCAAAAATGATCTGGGTTGCCCCCATGTCCACAGACTGGTCAATAATATCCTTGATAGTCGGAATTGATAGACTTGTCTTGTGCTTGGTATCCGGCAGGGCGCAGTGGATACACCGGTTAGGGCACTCTTCTGTGATGGAAATGGTCACCTGTTCCGGGTTAGTGGATGCAGGTATGCCCAGTTTCCACAGGGTCTGAGCTATCATGTTCTTTGCCTGGCTGCGTACCAGCCTGTCATACGCCTGGGAGGGGATAGGTGGCATCCAGGTGGAAAAATAGAGTGTTTCATCGGTAACCCTGACTGGAATCTGTCCGTCAAATATATTCAGTATATTCTTTAGGAAATGATTTAAAACAGGCGCAGCCAGGCCGGATGTTTGTGTTCCTACAAATCCGCCGTCAATGCTGGCATGTACTTTGAATAACAAATTGCTGTATATCACGAATTTTGCTACAGTCATGGTCAGATATCCACAGAATATTAATTCCTAAGTTGTTCCCTGGGTTGTTATCTAAATCTTTCCAATATGCATAGATTTATTGCTAAAATCCAATATAACACCTGCATATCAAATGGAAGATAAAATTGAACGCAGCCGATATATAATCTTGGGAAGTACCAGTGGCATACTTGCAATTCTGGGTGTGGTCACAGGAGCATCTGTATCAGGGGATACCACCTTCATCATCAATGCAGCACTGGCAGGTGCCGTAGCTCTTGCACTGGCAAATGGTATTGGTTCATTTATTACAGTGGGTGATACTGAATTTGGCAAACTCTCAAGACTTGAAAAACCACTGATGAGAAGCCTTGACAATACCAAAATTGAACAGCTTTCCAAACGTAAAATCAGGGCACATTCCTTCATACATGCTGGTGCCTCTTTTATGGGGTCAATGGTCCCCATATTACCCTTCATGTTACTTGAGGGCCAGCAACTCGAGGTTTCCATGGGTCTGAGTATTGCCGCCCTGGCAGTGCTGGGCTTGTACTGGGGGCGAATACTGGAAAAAAACATGCTGCTTCATTCCATACTCATGGCAGGATTGGGAGCAGTAATCGCACTATTGGTGAACCTGTTATTCCGACACATTCAGATAATATAGGTATAGCCGATAAAAAATGCATACATTGCCATGTATAGAATCCCCCACAGACGGGATATCTCTTTTTTCCTGACGATCACCATTAAGATGAGAGACAAAAGCATCATGTATGCGATATTGAACTTGAATAGACCTGGTTCTTCCACAACCACTTCGTTTATAATGGAAGCAGTACCCATTGCCAGTACCACATTAGTGATGTTGGAGCCTACAATATTTCCCAGTATTAACATGGTAAATCCTCTTTTTGCTGCTGATATCGATACCGCAAGTTCCGGAAGTGACGTGCCCATTGCAATGATAGTAAGACCGATAACAGCACTTGATATGCCAAGTACATCTGCCATCACAACTGCCGATTCGACCAGAAGTTTACTTCCTAAAAGCACACCTCCCAACCCTGCAATGGTATAGAACACTGGTTTAATTTCAAACTTTATCTCATTGTTTTGCTCTTTTGGTCTTTGGTGGGACTTCAATAAATACAGGATATACAAGAAAAATAAGGCGACCAAGAATACCCCCTCGATCCCCGTAATACGATCACCGGTAAGGATGGTTGTGACCCCAATGGTCAGTACCAGTATATGGACTATGCTGTCCCCGAACATGTGACCCTCAGAGATTATGGTGTTCCTGATGAAAAAAGCCGTACCAAGTATTAAGGCAATATTTGTGATATTGGACCCGATAATATTACCCAGTACAATACCGGATTCTCCGGTATATGATGCATAATCAGCAACCATTATCTCGGGGAGGGATGTACCTATACCTACAATGGTGATCCCGATAAAAAAATGTGAAACCCGAAGGTATTGGGCTAGTCTTGAAGCGTTTTCAGTAAATAATTCACTTGAAAATACCAGAATGAACAGCGCAATGATAAATATCAATATCTCAAACAGCATCATAATTCCTGTTGGACTTCCAGAGGTATGTAATAGTATTTATCTATTGCATAAATTATGTGGGATT
Organism: ANME-2 cluster archaeon; assembly: GCA_023544605.1. Lineage (GTDB taxonomy): Archaea > Halobacteriota > Methanosarcinia > Methanosarcinales > Methanocomedenaceae > Methanocomedens_B. Next base: position 6,634 of record JAMJFQ010000011.1, read on the forward strand.
TGCTAAATAATATCCAGTATGTCGTAGGGGCTTTCAAACACAGTGATCTCATCCAGTCCCCTCAACTTCTGGACGTTTTTATAGTCCAGGTCCCTCACTCTTAGTTCCACTTCACCACCCTTTATGGCATCGAACTCGCACAGTTCAACACAGTTGCCGCAGCCCTCACACAGCAGCAGGTCGATCTGAGGTTGGGCTGATATAGCGTGGTTAGGGCAGTTATCCCTGGGAGGGCAGATGTCGCACTTCACACATACATCCCGGTCAATGTTGTAGGGGAGCTCTGAGCGTACCACCCCGGCAATATCTACCGGCACGATATATACGGGCACACTTCCCTTTACTGCCTGGGTAACGGCATTGGTGACAAGGGTATCGGCAATACCATAGGCGATCTTTGCCACGGTATTCGATGTGGCAGGTGTCAATATCAGGTAATCATATTTACCCATCAGAAATCGGCCCACTTTGGGATAACTATAACCCTGGTCCCTTTCAAAGAATATCTCTTCCATGTATTCGCCCGGTGCTATTGCATCCAGTGAATCCAACAGACCGTACATTTTCAGGACTTCTTCTCCCGCTCCTGATATGAAGATGCTGACCTTCAGGTCGGGATGTTCAGTTTTCAGTTTCCTGAAGACTTCATAACTATCCTTAATATAATGTCCTGCTCCGGTAATTGCCCATGCGATTCTCATTTTCCTTCACCCCTGTATAATAATATATTACTATTTGGTTAATAAGTAATAGTTTTTGGCTTTAATCAACACGTATTTATGCCTGGCTGTATACAATAATTCAACATGGCTATAAAAGCCGTCCTGTTCGATCTGGACAATACACTATTGGACTTTTCTGAAATGAAACGCATGGCAGTGAACATGGCCATACGTGCCATGATAGATCAGGGACTGGATATGGACCCGAAAGAAGCATTTGAGAGTATATTCCAGACCTATTGGGAAGTGGGTATCGAATCCGACAATGCATTCAGTGAATTTTTGAAGCGCAGATTCGGGAGTGTGGATGAGCGTATCCTGGCAGCAGGTGTGAACGCATACCTGCGCACGAAACCCTCGTTTCTTGAACCATACCCTAATGTAGTACCAACTCTCATCAAACTTATCAAGCACGGCCTTATAATAGGCATAGTCACCGACGCTCCCAGGCTTAAGGGTTGGCAGCGGCTATGTGCTATGAGGTTGCAGCATTTCTTTGACCATGTGATCACCAGGGATGACAGTGGCGCTCCCAAAACAGATGGGCTCCCGTTCGAATACGCACTGGAACGATTGAAGCTTGAGCCACACGATGTGCTGTTCGTTGGCGATAGCGTAGAGCGGGACATCATAGGCGCAAAAGCGGCAGGAATGGTAACTGCCCTGGCGGCCTATGGTACAAAGGACGGACCTGGAGATATTGAGGGGGTCGAGCCCGACCACATCCTGTCCGATTTCAGGGAATTGCTGGATATCATTGGACCGCTATGATAATACTTTGTCATATGGTCAATAGCGAGGTATTGGAGGTGTACACATGGAAATAAAGTTCTATGGTGGTGTGGGGACCATTGGCGGGAATACGTTCATGGTCGAGGATGGAGATACAAAGATATTCCTGGATTTCGGCCAGAGTTTCAGCTACGGTGAACAGTTCTTCACAGGATGGTTGGGTGCCCGGGAGCGGTTCGGGTTAAAGGACCATTTTGCCCTGGACCTTATGCCAAAGATCCCTGGATTGTACTCACCAGAAGCACTTGAGAATACCGAATGTTCGTACTGTGAACCACAATACCAGGGCGTGTTCATCTCCCATGTCCATTATGACCACCTGGCACACCTAAGTTATCTTGACCCCGGGATACCGGTGTATATGGGTGAGACCACGCTGCGCATCCTGGACTCCTGGGAGACTACCGGTATATCAGGTTTCGGCGACCATGATTATCGGACCTTCCGTACAGGAGATGTCATTAAGGTGGACGATATGGAAGTGACACCGGTCCATGTTGACCATTCGACCCCAGCGGCCTACGGGTATATCGTACATACCGGCAGCGGTACCCTGGTCTATACAGGAGACCTGCGCCTACACGGCACTCACAGTCATCTTACCAGGGATTTTATTGAGCAAGCTGCCGGGGCAAAACCGGATATCATGATATGTGAGGGCACCAGGGTGGCGCCTGAGGAGAACAGGAAGAACTTCACTGAACAGGGGGTATACGATCACAGCAGGAAATTGCTTGATGATACGGACAAGTTGGCTTTCACCTGCTTTTATGGACGGGACGTGGAACGCATGAAGACCTTCCACCGGCTGGCGAAAGACACGGGGCGCAAATTTGTCGTGTCCACTAAAACGGCGCATTTGCTTAGGATACTGACAGATGATCCGGGGATTGAAGTGCCGGATCCCTTCACCGATGAGAACATGCTCATCTATTGCCGCCACATGAACCGGTACAACAAATGGGAGAGAGAATTCATTGATCTTGAGCACTGTGTAGATGCCAATTATATCAACAGCCACCAGGGCGACCTTATTATGCAGATGGATTTTATCCATTTTGCTGAATTGATAGACATTATGCCAGAGCCATCCAGCCTGTTCATACACAGTCAGAGCGAACCGTTCCAGGAAGACGATATCGAGGATGAGGTAAAACATAACTGGATGGACCGGTTCGGGCTGGAATTGCACCAGGCCCATGCTTCGGGACACTGCAGCAGAGAAGAGATATTCCAGATAATACGGGAGATATCACCAAAAAAAGTATACCCAGTGCATACCGAATTCCCTGAACTGTTCAAACAGGAACTGGGTACTATGGTGGAAATACCAACCCTGGCCTGGTGAGTCCAGCGATACTGATAAATCCGTTAAGCCTTATATAAAATATCAGGTGGTCCAAGATTGTTGCTTACTGAACTGGAACAATTCATCCAGGAAGATGTGGGAGCGGATGATACCTCATGCTCCATTGTGCCTGATACCTGGGTACACGCCAGGATAATCACCAAAGAGGGCGGGGTGCTGGCCGGACTGGAAGAAGCCAGGCAGATCATTGAATATTTCAGCCTGGAATGCGAATCCGGTTTTGATGATGGGGATTCCATACATCCTGGAGATGTGGTTGCGGATGTATGGGGTCTGGCACCTGATGTATTGAGGAGCGAGCGATTGAGCCTCAATTTCCTGTGCAGGATGAGCGGAATTGCCACCATGACCGCTCGCTGCGTGGCCGATGCCGGCGGTGTGAGGGTGGCGTGCACCCGCAAGACCACACCAGGTTTTCGCACCTTCGAGAAAAAGGCGGTCAGGCTGGGAGGCGGGGATACCCACAGGTTCAACCTGTCTGATGCTGTAATGATAAAGGATAACCACATTGCCATCATGGGCATCGAAAATGCCATACAGACCGCCCAGGCAGAGGCAAGTTTTACCAAGAAGATCGAAGTCGAAGTGTCCAATGGTGATGAGATGTTATCTGCGGCCCTGGAAGGTGCCGATATCATCATGTTCGATAATATGCACCCAGATGAGATACGGCAGTGCATCCAGGCATTGGATGATGCGAAACTCCACAATAATATAATACTGGAAGCGTCGGGCGGTATCAATCCGGATAATATCAAGGAATATGCAGTTACCGGCGTGGATGTGATCTCCATGGGTTCACTCATACATTCCTCGCGCTGGCTGGATATGGGCATGGACATTGTATAATCGGTACAGTTAACAGTTCTTTTTACTTGATTTTATCTTTTCAGGACACATTTGTATATTATTACCCGTTTTTTTTCGCATTATGCTCAAAAAATATCGTAACCTATTTATACCTTTAATTACTATGATTATAATAATGATACTCATGATAATAATGAGGCGTCTACATTCGAGAAAGATAACAAAATGGTGACAAAAATGAAAATTGTGCATGTTCAATCGGTCCTTCCTGAAGAAGATGTAATTGCACTCAAGATAAAAACGGGTGAACCATCTACCAAAGACGCCATCTCAAAGGCTGTATACTGCTATCTCGAATGTGAAAACTCAGAACAATAAACAATAAATGGGTGATATGAATGAACGCAACTTTCAGATGTATGGCAGCTGCTCCGAAAGAGATTATTGGAGGATATAGTATGGAATCCATAATGCAGCTTGCCTTCAGTATAGGCAAAAACGGTGATGTAAACCTTTGTTTCGGTGATACTATCCAAATTGATGAGTCCATATTTCCAGACAAAATGAAAGAATCCGCTTATCCCAATAATGGTGAGGTCTACTATGGTAAGCAGGGTCTATGGCTCTCAATGTTTACCAGACACATGGAAGAAGCCTCAGTAGTTGAGATTGAAATGGATGATTGATCCATTTCTTATTCTCTTTTTTCCCCATAAAATCAAAGGTGAACCAGTAAACATTAAAATCTACTTGAGCTAATGATTGAAAGTGCCACAATTATGGGCTCAATTCCAGAAAGAAAGGTTGCAATGGGCGCATTCAAAAACGCGAAATCATGAAGTAGAGCATGATGTTCAGGAAAAAAATGCCTATTGCACCCCCATAGGAAAAACGTAACCCACCCTATAATCTCTTGATACCCCTAATATATGCTATTACTGCATCCGATACGTTCTGTGTGGATGCCTGACCGCCCAGGTCAGCGGTCTTAATGCCCTTCTCAAGTACATGGTCCACAGCACGCTGTATCAGGTTTGCCTTTTCACGCTCCCCGGCCCATTCAAGCAGCATTTTGGCACTTAGAATGGCTGCCAACGGATTGGCAATGCCCTTACCTGCAATATCGGGTGCAGAGCCGTGCACGGGTTCAAAGAGCGCATACGTATCACCAATATTGGCACTGGGGCACAGACCAAGACTGCCGACCAGGGCCGCGGACACATCACTCAGAATGTCCCCAAAAAGATTTGGAGTCACCAGTACATCATACTTCTGGGGTGCAAGGATAAGATCATAGGCCATGGCATCCACCAGCATCTCATTATACCGGACACCATTCTCCCGGGCCACATCAATACACACTTCACGGAAAAATCCGCACGATTTCAACACATTGGCCTTGTGGACTATGGTCAGCCGGTTGTCCCGTTCTTTTGCCAGTTTACACGCTGTCAGGGCAATTCGCTCACTGCCTTTGAGAGTTATGATGCGGGTACTTGTGGCCCTGTCTTTGCCAATTTCCTCCTTACTGCCGTACAGTCCTTCGGTATTCTCCCGTACAATGATAAAATCAAACGGCTCCCTTGCGACGTAAGGTGTATCTACAGGAATGTTCAGTGACCGAAACGGTCTTACATTTGCATAGAGGTCCAGTTCACGCCTGATGCGTAGCAGGACGCTCTGGTAATTGGGGTCATTGGGCGTGGTGATGGCACCGAAGAGTATGCAATCGCAATCACGCATTACAGCCAGGTCAGAGTCGTCGATCGCATGGCCGGTTCGTTCCCATTTGCCGTACCCAACTTCAACCGGTACATTATTAAAATCCAGACCCACTGCCTTTAGCACATCCACTGCGGGAGGGATGACCTCATGCCCGATGCCATCGCCTTCAATCACTGCCACTTTCATCTGACTCACCATGTAACTTCTCAACCAGCAGTCTTATAGCATCCACAATATCATATTCTGAAGCGCCCCAGTGAACCACCACGCCGTCATGTCCGTTGATGTTGACAAAACCGGTCTTCATTGTCTGGCAGCACCTGGTGATGAATGGTTTTGAAGGCTTGATTAGTTCAGCTTTTAGCGGGCACATATTGACCAGATTATACGTATATTCAGGGAACCTGAGTTCAAATATCCCTTTGGATATGTCACATCCCACCAGCACCGAACCATCTTCTATGTCATTATTCGTATCAAGGTACTTGCCGTTTAATTCAGATGCATTACAGGGGAACACCACCTTTTCCCCTTCGAACTGCCGCAGGTCAATGAGTGTCCTATCAAAGGTGATATTCAATTCGCCCAGGATGCCACTATCTACCAGACGATGGATGGCAAAGGACAGCCAGGGGGGTTCGGGTGGGATGACATCGATAATCTCGATATCTATGACATCGAACATGGTCGGTTTATGTACAAAAGTTATGTGCTTATCCCTGCCCTTGAAGATCACCGTATTTACCGGACCTTTACAATCCTCTAATGCCAGTAGTATCAATTTTGTCCTGTTATGAGCGTCATGTTCAGTCTCGTGTACCACTACTTCTTCCCCTTGTGAAATAACCTCAAAGGATATGGGTCTGGTAAGCAGGTATTGGGTCGGTTCACTTTCAACCTTGATTATCTTGATGCTCCCATCAGGTACATACGCGATCATGTATTTAGTCGCGAAATAAATTGGCATATCACCGATGGGCTTTTCGGTCGGGTCGCTGTGGGCTATACCCACAATCTTATAATCACTGGGAAATATCATCATTTTGCTAATCCAACCTTATTTCAATGCCTGCTTTTTCCTGTGAGCTACGAGACCTCCATCCAACAGGATCTCCTGGAGGAACTCAGGAAGTTTTGTTCCTTCACCAACCCTATCACCACAATGGACCTTACCCTGCTGCAAATCAACTGTGCATATCTCACCTTGCTGGCAGGTAATATCAGCCTCAATGATGGGAAGACCTACATTAATGGCGTTACGGAAGAATATCCTGGCAAAGGACCTGGCCACTACACAGGATATACCGGCATATTTCAGTGCCAATGGAGCCTGTTCGCGTGAGGATCCGCACCCGAAATTCTTGCCAGCAACGATAATATCACCCGATCTTACCTGTTTTGAAAAGTCCGGATCGATACCTTCCAGTGCATGCTCTGCAAAGACCTGCATGTCAGTGGTTCTCAGGTATTTGCCCGGAATGATCACATCAGTATCTATGTCATCCCCGTATTTCCATACACGCCCTGATATGGTCATATTCATTGAATCACTTTTGCCCGATATTAATACATACAGGGCTATATACTTTTTTAAAGGGGCATATGTTATTCACCCGTAATCTGCACTATCAGCTCCCTGGACCGGGGTCTGTTATCCATATCTATGAATATGACCTGCTGCCAGGTACCCAGGGACAGCTGTCCATCAATAAAAGGTACGATCAGGCTGGGCCCAAGCATTGATGCCCGTATATGGGAGTGACCATTGCCGTCCCCCCACTTGAGATTATGGTCATATTCCAGCCCCCTGGGTGCCAGTCTTTCCAGTGCATCCTGCATGTCAGATATCAGGCCCGGTTCGTATTCTATCGTTGTCACCGAACCGGTGGCACCCGATACAAAGACCAGCACTGAACCATTCTGCAGTCCTGAGATGCTGACCTTCTGCTGAACCTGGCGAGTGATATCGATGATATCTGAGTTGCCCTTTGTGTCAAAGGTGATGTGTTCGTTTAGTATCTTCATGGCATTCCCTTGCGCATATATAGTATGGGTCTTTATAATTTAAATTATATTACTATGATAGTGCCTATTTTTAGGACAGCCACCAGCTAACAACCAGGGAGGATATTCTCAATTATTCACACCCTTATAATCGACGGATACGTGGATGAGCCTGCATGTTTGGGTGTCCCGCCCTATATCTCGCCATATCCCCGATACATTGCCGGTGCAATGTTGGAGGGGGGTGTATCCCAAGACCACATCCATTACCTTACCATAGACCAGATGCGGCAGGGACAGGGGCAGGATGTTTTCCAAAAAGCAGGCTTTATAGTCATCATTGCGGGCATGACCGTGCCTGGTAAATACCTGCGGGGTACACCCATCAACCTTGGTGAGATCGGCGATATCGCCCGCATGGCCGGGGATACACCAGTGGTACTGGGCGGTCCCATCAGGCTGGGATTTGGCAGCCAGGGCGGCATGAAAGCAGCCAGGCTGGATATGCCGGGAATTACGCTAGCCAGGGAAGATATCGAAGCGTTCGCCTCTGATATGCTGGCCTCTCCCACCGGACTGAAAAACCCTGAGGGAATCGTTCACAGGATGCGCTCAACCGGTGAGATCGCACAATGGGGTGTCAGGGGCGCGTTCATTATCAGGCAGCATCCTGATTACCCCCATGTGATGTGTGAACTTGAGACATACCGTGGATGCGCCCGCCATAGTCATTGTTCCTTTTGCACTGAGCCCTTCTACGGTGATGCGGATTTCAGGGCGATAGAGGAGGTAGTTGCTGAAGTTGAGGCACTGTATGGTATCGGTGCCCGGTATTTCAGAATTGGGAGGCAGCCTGACCTGTTCAGTTACCTGGCAAAAGATACGGGTGGGGATGGAGCGGTGCCCCAGCCTGAGGCCCTGGAGCGGTTATACAGGGGTATTCGCAGTGTTGCACCTGAGCTTAAGGTGCTTCACATGGACAATGCCAATCCTGCTACCATTGCCGCATATCCCGGGGAATCAGAAGAGATAGCCCGGATAATTGTCAAATACCACACGCCAGGGGATGTGGCTGCCATGGGTATGGAATCAGCCGACCCAAAGGTGGTTAAGGCCAATTGCCTGAAAGCCATGCCCGATGATGTACGTGAGGCAGTGACGTTGATAAACCGTATCGGTGGAGCACGGGGGGATAACGGGCTGCCCGAGCTGCTGCCCGGCCTTAACTTTATTCACGGGCTCAAAGGTGAATCAGATGAGACCTTTCACCACAATTTCCAGTTCCTCAAAGGTCTGCTCGATGGCAACCTGCTGGTCAGGAGGATAAATATCAGGCAGGTAATGGCCTTCCCTGGCACCCCTCAGTGGCAGGAAGACACAACATACCGGTATCATAAGCAGTTCATAGCATTCAAGGACAGGGTGCGAAAGGAAATAGATGGGAAAATGCTGGAGCGCGTGGTGCCGGTGGGTACGATGCTTAAGGATGTGAGGTGTGAGGTGTCTGACAGTATCACTTTTGGAAGGCAGCTGGCATCATATCCGCTGCTGGTGGGTATTCCTGCCATACTGCCGCTGGACAGGTTCATTGACGTTACTATCACGGGATACGGGCACCGTTCAGTTACCGGAATACCCTACCCCCTGGACATCAACAATGCAGCCCCAAAACTCATTAGCCAGCTGCCGGGAGTGGGAAAAAAACGTGCCCGCAGCCTTCTCAGGGGAAGACCTTACCAGGATACGAACGACCTGCTTTGCAGGTTGGAAAATATGGAGGGGATTGTACCCTATATAACAGTGGAATAAGGATATATCACTGCTTTATGGCAGTGACAAGTTCGTGTATCTTGGATTTCACATCGCTGACCTGTTCAACGATAGTGCCGGTGACGATCATATCGGCGCCGGCCTTTACGAGTTTTGCCGCCACTTCGCCAGTGCGGATGCCTCCACCCACCAAGACCTTTGTCTCCTCACCCACGGCTTGCTTTACGGCACCCACCATAGCTGCCGGGACCGGACTATCTGCACCAGAGCCGGCTTCCAGGTAGATATAATGCATGCCCATATACTTCCCTGCCAGGGCATATGCCACGGCAAGAGCAGGCTTTTTCTGGGGTATCAACTTTGCATCCCCGACCCAGCCTACAGTGCCGCCGGGTTCGATGATTATGTACGCCATAGAGATGGGTTCAACCCCATATTTTTTCACCAGAGGTGCCCCGATGGCCTGGTTGGTGGTGATGTAGTTGACATCCCTGGAGTTGAGAAGGCTCATAAAAAAGACGGCGTCGGCATGGGCACTGACCCCGCCTGCACTGGCAGGGAACAGGATAGTGGGCAGGTCGGTCTGCTCCTTGATGGCCTTGAGGGTCTTATCAAGGATACTGCCCCCGGCTCCGGTGGAACCCCCGACCATAATGGCGTCGGTCCCGCCTTGGGCAGCCTGGGCTGCCATCTTACCTGCGGTATCGGGGGGCTGGCTGTCAGGGTCGATGAGCGTCAGGTGTACTGCGCCCTGTGTCTTCACGACGTTGTTCAGCCGCTCTTCAACACTCATATATCTAAAATATCTAAATCAGCTGCTTCTGCTTTCCTTGGACTTCATACGAAGTTCCTTGGACATGCATTTCCTGCATCGTGTAGCCTTAACAGGATTTCGTGCATTGCATCTCATGCATATCTTGGTGTGCAGGATATGTGCTTCAGCTTCAGGGAATCGTGCCATTGATAATTTCTCCTTATTAATGTGAATACTATGATTTGATAGAGCCCTACTAAGGTGATACTGGTTTTTAATGGTTTCGGCGATACGACAGCGATACTTTGAAATAAATAAACGTGTATCTATCCACCCAGTGCGCGGGGATAGCCAAGCCAGGCCAAAGGCGCAGGACTTAAGATCCTGTTACGTAGGTATTCGCGGGTTCGAATCCCGTTCCCCGCACTACTCAGGCCAGTAGCGGGCCGCACACGTATGCAGCCCTTCGGGCTCCATACGTGGACTGGTGGTTATGCCAGTTACAAACAAATAGTGTGTTAGATTATAACTGATTGCCTGAGTTTTGCAATTATGGAGCGGCTGAATCTGGATAATGCCCTTACCTTTGATAGTGATTTCAGAATCCACGGATTCAGTCATGAAGATCCTTTGGGATTATCCCAAGGTATGCCCAATCCTCTCCAGCGCGGTCTGTATCCTCTCCCGGCTTGTAGCATAGGAAAACCTGATGAAGTCCATGCTGTGAGGACCAAAGGCACTGCCCGGTGTGGCCGCCACATGAGCATCTGTCAGCAGCTTCTCACAAACATCATCCCCGTTACCGTACGCGCTCACGTCGGCAAAGGCATAGAACGCACCGCTGGGATAATTGCATTTGATACCCATATTGTTCAGGCCGTCCACAAGCAGGTCTCGCCGTGCCTTGAATTCAGTAACCATTTCTGGTATGAATGACTGGTCACCCTTAAGCGCCTCCACACCCGCCCACTGGACAAAGGTCGTGGCACTGCTGACGCTGTGGCTTTGCAACTTTGACATGGATGTGTACAGTTCATGGGATGTAGCAAGGTAGCCCAGCCTCCAACCTGTCATGGCATATGCTTTTGAAAAACCATTGACAGTAATAGTACGGTCTTCCATACCGGACAGGCTGCCTATACTGAAATGCTCTTTATCATAGATGATCTTCTCATAGATCTCATCCGAGATCACCGTGATATCATGGTCGACGGCAAGGTCTGCGATCTCTTTAATTGAATCCTTTGAAAAGATACCTCCTGTGGGATTGCTGGGGCTGTTCACTACTATGAGTTTAGTTTTGGGAGTAATATAACCGGCCACATCAGTGGGATTGAAATCATTCTCTGGGTCAAGGGGTGAGAACACCGTCTTACCGCCCGCGATCTTGATGCAGGGGTCATAGGAAACCCATGCAGGGTCGAACAGTATAGCTTCGTCGCCTTCATCCAGTATGGCCAGTATAGCCTCGAAAACAGCCTGCTTGGCGCCAGGCGTCACGATAACATGGGCGGGTTCAATGTTCAGGTTGTTCTCTTCATTCAGTTTCTCGGCAATGGCAAGGCGCAGTTCAGGAATACCAGGGGAAGGAGAATAGTGGGTATCACCTCTTTGAAGCGATTCCATGGCGGCATCGCTGATATTCTTCGGTGTGTCAAAATCAGGTTCACCGAGGCTGAAACTGATAACATCATGTCCCTCGCGCTTTAACTCATTGGCCAGGTTTGTCATCCTGAGGGTGGCCGATTCCTCAATGCTTTGCAGGCGTCTTGATACCATGGCTGCCCTCTGGACCAATATGTTATTTTAATCTTTGCACCATCTTGACGGCTGCTTCAACCGCCCGCCTGGCATAGTCCACTCGCTTGTGGGCATCCAGCCTGCTCATGCCAGGACCCGATATGCCAAGGGTTACGGGTTTATCATATTCCAGTGCCAGGTCTGTGATCTTACGCGTAGCGTGCTGTACCACCACCTCGTCATGTTTGGTCTGCCCTTCTATGACGCAGCCAATGGTGACAACTGCATCGATGTTGGGGTCGGTCACCATTTTTTTTATGGCCAGCGGCATATCATATACACCGGGCACCATTATGGTCTGCTCCACCGTAGCCCCTAAAAACTCTGCATGTTCCCTGCCCAGCATCTCCATCTGGTAGGTAAGGTCCCTGTTAAACTCAGCTACCACAAATCCCAGTTTAATGTCACTCATAATAATACTCTCCAATCATATTTCTTATTAGCATTCTAGTATAAATTTTAGTATGTCCTACTGACCGGCGGGCCCCACATCCTCATAACCCTGACGTTGCCCGGTACCTGCCTCTCGTTCCAGGTCACGGGGGCGATACATGAGCTTGACCACATTTTGGGCATGCTCCCGTGAGCGCTGCTCCATTAACCATGCAAGGGTTTTGTCGTCCGGGGCCTCATCCTCATGGACGAACACCTCGATCACATGGGTGTTGGTCATCAACTGAACCTGGATAATACCCTGGGATGCCTCATGTGCACATATCTTATCCTTCGGGTCTGAACCAGGCATACCCAGCGCCATAACAATATCGCAGCCCTGCTCTTCTATCAATTTCTTACAGGCTACAGGCAGGTCCTTGATACCAGGTACCGTATATCGCTCGATCTTTACTGATGCATTATTGCGCAGTTCATCAATAGCCGCACCTCCCATATCATACCGTGCAAAAGTAGTATCAGCAATGCCTACCGTGACCATACTTTCCTCCAAATGTAACTACTCTTTTATATCTTGTCCAGTTCTTTGTTTGCTGCTTCAACACCTGCCCCAATGTTGTCCAACAGACCGTGTTTTGCCAGCACCAGTTCCAGTACAGAGATCGTAGTGACCATATCAGTGGCCGTGAAATTGCCCATACTGCCTATCCTGAATATCTTGCCTTTCAGGTGTGATTGGCCGCCGGATATCTGGATGCCCATATCCATCATCTCGCCGCGAAGTTCCTTATCTGTTATACCGCGGGGGATGTTCATGGCAGTGACCGTATTGGAATACCTGTGATACGTATCGACCTTGGGGAACAGTTCGATGCCAAGCGCACCAGCGGCTGCCCGTACGGCTGCTGCACCCTGGGCATGCCTGTGTTTGCGCTGCTCCATTCCCTCTTCCTTTACTATCCTGAGGGCCTCGCACATAGCAGATATCAATGGCACACCGGGTGTGTAGGGTGTCTGGGTAGGTGAATTGTTAGCAGATTTGCGGTATGCTTTCAGGTCAAGATAATAAGGTGGGTTTTCCACAATGGAATCCCATGCGGCATCACTAACCGTAATAGCTGACAGTCCGGGCGGTGCAGCAATACATTTCTGGGAACCCATGAATGCTATATCCACACCCCATTTGTCCACTTCCACCGTATCACCGCCAACCGTGGTTATGGCATCCATAATGAACAGGGAACCATGTTTTTGTGCCAATCTTGCCACTTCCTCTACCGGGTTCTTTATGGCCGTACTGGTCTCGTTATGGACCATTGCCACAGCCTTGGCCCCATTCTCAAGTGCAGCTTCAACAGCCTCCAGGTCAATGGGTGTACCCCACTCATACTTCAGTTTGACCGCATTGCCATAGCGTTCCCCTATATCGCATAACCTTTCCCCGAACTTGCCGTTCTCAATAGTGATTATAGTGTCGTCCTTCCCTATCACGTTCCCAATGGCAGCCTCCATACTGGCAGTGCCTGAACCCGATATTACAAATACTTCGTTCCTGGTCTGGAACAGTTCGGCCAGTATCTCACGGCATTCGTCATAGATGGCTCCAAACTCCCCACCCCTGTGACCGAACATGGGTCTTCCCATGGCTCTTTGTACCCTGGGTGCTATAGGGACGGGGCCCGGAATCATCATCAAAGTATTTTCAAGTTTCATAATGTAGTCACTCGATACAGTTCAATCTGAATAGGTATTGTTAGATGGAACAACTTGCATGTATAACTTTTGATTTTTAGACATATACCTGATGTGTGAGAGCATCAGAAAAACATATACCTAACTGAAAATCTGGTCGATTAACCACTTTATTGCATCTATAAAGGCATTTATCTCCCTGATGAGGAATGATGGAAATCCGAATATAGTTGGTGCCATAGTGTCCCACCACAGAGGCAGTGTCCCCAGTATGACCAGGATTATCAATCCCAGGGAAAATAACATTATTTGTTTAATATTCATTTTTTCTCCCAATAATTACCTTATTGTTTTATATTCATCACGTATTATATATTTCTATCCCATGCAAAAACTATATGAGAATACACTGGATTGTATGGGGTATGATAATCGGACTGCTTGGGCCACAAGGAACATACTCGCAAAAAGCCGCCAATCAACTCGACATACATGCCAGGCTCAAGTACTTCGATGACCTGGAAGATGTCATTGGATCTGTTCTTGCCGGGGATGTGGATTGCAGTATATTGCCCATCGAGAATTCACTTGAAGGGTCTATTGGTATCACTTTGGACGCTCTGAAGGAGCATGATATTACTATCACAGGCGAGATCATTGTACCCATCAGGCACTGCCTGCTGTCTAAAGGACACATGGAGGATGTGAAGATAATACTGTCCCACCCGCAAGGTCTGGCCCAGTGCCGCAGGTTCATCCGCACCCATTTCAAGAATGCAAGGACACAGACCACAGGCAGTACATCCCATGCAGCCAAACTGACCTCAGAATTTCCTGAGATGGCTGCCATAGCGTCCCGTGAATCTGCTTTGCACTATGGACTGGATATACTTGCAGATGATATCCAGGACCACAAGGAGAACTATACCAGATTCGTTGTGCTGGGAAAACAGATGCCTGAACCCACAGGCCATGATAAGACCTCTATTATAATACACCTGGGACAGGACAGGCCGGGAGTGCTGTATGATCTGCTGGGTGAATTTGCCAGCCGTAATATTAACCTGACTAAAATCGAATCCAGACCTTCAAAGCTGGGTCTGGGGGACTATTTGTTCTATATTGACATGGAAGGACACCAGTCAGATACGCGCCTCAAAGATGCTCTTAAGGGTATAGAGAACCTGGCAGACCAGATCAAGGTCATAGGTTCATACCCTATGGGAATACGAAAAATAGCGTAGGCCGTCAAGAAACTATATTAAATATAAAATTACATTTACAAGCGATGAGTTTTCTTGTGAAGTCTGCGGTCAAGATATTATGGGAGAAGATCTTCCATATGGTCGATAATGACTTGCCAGATGTACGACCTACCTTAGGTGATTATATCAACACAGTAGAAACCCAGAAGCGTCTTGATTATGTATTGTTCTACAACCCTAACATGGTGCAGGTCGAATACAATGCTACTATGAACAGCACAAAGGAAAACGTGGGAGAATTGCACGAGAAAAAAAAACTCCATCACAGCATGTTCAGGAATTTTACCAGACGTGAGCCTGAAAAAGCTTTAAAATTACTCCAGATAATAAACCGAAATGTTTACGCGCCTATATTTCAAATGATGGGAAAAGGGTATGGAAAGGTTATTTCAGTAGACCCTCCATCAAGGCATGTTACCTACGAAGTTAGAAACTGTAATGAATGTCTGGGTCTTCAGGATGTCGATATGTGTTCATGTTTCCACTTTTCCGGGATACTGGCGGGCATATTTTCAGCCATGTTCCAGCAATCCATGGGGGTCTATGAATCAGAATGCGGCACCAATGGAGGTCATACCTGTAATTTCGAGATCGGTAATATACGGGATATGACATTCGGAAACAAAGTGGATAATTATCTAAAAGTAACTATTTCACCAAACAGTTTACGTGAAATTGGAATTGCTCTACAAAAGAACATTCTGGAATCGCTATCCCAAAGCCACCCTGTTGAGACCAAGGTGGGGTCTTACGTGCATATTTTCGTGTATCAGTTGAGGATACTGAACACTCTTGAGCAGAACCCTGAGATATTTTCTGAGATGTATCACAAAGCAGGGGCCAGGTTCAGCCATTATCTTGCAGATATACTGAGACAGTTCTATCATGTGGATGGAGAAAAATTGCTTACTGAAGCAATGCCGAAATATTATAAAAAACAACTGCTGGCAAACATACAATCTGTTGAGAAATTCCGGGACGGCTACCTCATAACGTTTACAGAAGCAATGGATTGTGCGGGTATCAAGAAGCTGGATGTTAATCCATGTTCATTTATGAGAGGGGAGATCGAGGGTATTGCCAATATTGCCACTGGAAAGACAATTGAATGTGATATTCATTCCTGCAGGTTCGATACCGGGGAACATCTCTGCCAGTATAGACTTTCATACGTGGTAGAGGAAAAGGATATTCCTGAATGGCTGAAAGATATACAGGAACAGTAAACCCTGGTCTCGACCCTACTGTTTTATTGGTCTTTCCCGCTTATTTGGTGGATTAATGAAAAAGCCTGGATTATTACCTGACTCTCCGGGAGTTTATTTATTCAAGGACCGCGAGGAAAATATAATATATGTGGGTAAGGCCCTGTCACTGAAAAAAAGGGTGTCCCAATATTTCCAGCGCACTGATAAGGATGTAAAGACCAATGCACTGGTCAGCACCATTTCAGACCTGGAATATATAGTGACCCCCAATGAGTTGGATGCACTTATTCTGGAATCCAACCTGATAAAGGAACACAGGCCACGTTATAATGTGTGCTTGAAAGACGATAAACAGTATCCTTTCATCAAGGTAACTATCAAGGAAGATTTCCCCCGTATTTTTCTGACCCGCAGGAAATTGCATGACGGTGCTAAGTATTTCGGACCCTATACCAGTGGCCGGGCAGTGCGTGAGACCCTTAGACTCATTACCCAGATATTCAGGATACGTCCGTGTAAAAAGAAAATCACTTCATCAGGTAGGGAGTGTCTCAATTTCCAGTTGGGGTTATGCAGTGCCCCGTGCAGCGGGATGATAGATAAAGCAGGATATCGAATGAGTGTGGACGATGCCATCCAATTCCTGGAAGGCAGGAACGAAGACCTGGTGCAAAGGTTGGATAAAAGGATGCAGCAGCATGTGAAGCGGGAGGAGTTTGAATCAGCTGCTGCAATACGGGACCAGTTACAGGCGATGCGCTATACCGTATCTGCACGACAACACATTACTGACGGGTTTGATGACTGGGATGTTGTAGGTGTTGCCGTATCTGATACAACCGCCGCTGCCCAGGTTCTCTATATCAGGGATGGCAGTCTGGTAGGCCGCTCAGAGTTCACGCTGCATTCAAGGGGTGCCGGGGAGGGGGAGGTCATGTCTGCATTCCTTATCCAGTATTATAGTGATGCACCCTTGCCTGCCTCGATCTTATTGAATGTCCTACCCGATGACCAGGCTGTATTGGAGTGGCTGAGGGATGCAGCTGCCGGGAAGGTGGATATTGCTGTACCAAACAAAGGACGGAAAAAGAAACTGGTGGATATGGCATGCCAAAACGCTAAATCGTTCCTCACCATGAGTCTGCTTAAAGATGAGAAAAGAGAAAAGTCAGGCCACGGTGCACTGATGGAATTGAAAAGTCTATTGGGTCTGTCTCGTTTGCCACAGAGAGTGGAAGGATTTGACATCTCCAACATCAGTGGTACCGATGCAGTAGGCAGCATGGTTGTATTTACGGGAGGCAGGCCTGATAAGCAGTATTATCGACATTTCAATATCAAGACCGTATCGGGTATCGATGACCCGGGTATGATCGGGGAGGTCATTTCCAGGCGCGTATCACGGATCGCCAGAGGTGAAGAGGAGGCACCTGATCTCATTATAGTTGACGGCGGTCCCATCCAATTAGATGCAGCTGTTGGTGCCATACAGCAGAGGGGACTGGATATACCGGTTATAGGGTTGGCCAAGCAGCTGGAAAGTATCCATATACCAGGCCGCAATAAACCGTTGATACTACCAGGGGACTCTCCTGCTCTTAGTATGTTAAAACATATCAGGGATGAATCCCACAGGTTTGCCATCTCGCATCACCGCCGCCGCAGAACCGCACGGTTGAGGTCGTCATTACTGGACGGGATACCAGGTGTAGGGAAGAAACGCAAAGAAATGCTGCTTCGGCACTTTGGCTCATTGGAGGGGGTCAGGGGAGCCACTCTTGCAGAACTGGAACAGGTGCCCGGCATCAGCAAAGTTACTGCAGGTGCCATATATAACGTGCTTCACGTCTCCAAAAGCTTATAAGCCGTCAGGTTATTAAGGGAAACCGCATATTATAGTAAAATTTCATACTCATAACTGAATTTTCGGAGGACATTCATCATGGCAGGAAAAAGACCAGCAAAGACGTTTCGCAATTACAACAGCAGACGGGCATACACCCGGAGAAAATATATGGGTGGCGTTCCAGGGAATAAGATCGTACATTATGATATGGGGAATTTGAAGGGAGAATTTCCTGTAAAGATATCACTTGTGGCTGATGAAGCCTGCCAGGTTCGTGATGGTGCACTGGAAGCGGGTAGGATCACTGCTAACCGGCTTCTGGTCAAGATGCTGGGGGTACAGAACTTCCACATGAAGCTCAGGGTACATCCATTCCAGGTAATAAGGGAGAACAAACAGGCTACTGGTGCAGGTGCTGACAGGGTCAGCCAGGGTATGCGCCAGGCATTCGGGAAAGCTGTAGGCCTCACGGCACGGGTCAAGCAGGGACAGAAGATATTTACTATTTCTACCGACAAAGAAGGATTCCTGACCGCTAAGGATGCACTGAGACGATGCGGCCATAAACTCTCAACCACAGTCAGGATCGTTGTGGATGAGGGGCAGGAACTGGTTAATTAATATCGGTTTGCGGTAATATTCTTAGAAGTGACAATAATGGTTGACTACAAAGCATATCTGGATCGGGCATATACACTACTGCCCGATATCGAGACTTCCGATGAGAGGTTCCAAATACCAGAGCCAAAGACATTCTCAGAAGGAAAAGCCACTGTTCTTGAGAACTTTGGTCAGATAGCAGATGTGCTTAACAGAGACCCGGACCACCTGATGAAGTTTTTGACAAGGGAACTGGGTACTGCTGCCAAGATTAACGGTCAACATGCTGTTTTCCAGGGCAAGTTCACTGTTGAGGCCATTGCCGAGCAGATCGAGTCCTATGTGGATGAATATGTTAAATGCTCCGAATGCGGCCGTCCTGATACTAAGCTGGTTAAGGCTGACCGTATAATGATGCTTAAGTGTGATGCCTGTGGTGCCCATAGACCGGTCAGGAAGAGAAAGGCTACGATGGAGAAGAAGAGAGACGCGCTGGAAGAAGGCGAGGTCTACGAGTTCAAGATCGAAAGTGTGGGTTCCAAGGGCGATGGTATTGCCAAGGTGGACAAATATATCGTCTATGTAACAGGCGCAACCAAACAGGATATTGTCAAGGCCAAGGTCAAACGTATATCAGGTACTGTGGTCTTTGCCGAGCCTGTAATGGAATAAAATCCTACTCAGACGACAAGCGCAGCTACTCAGGCGACAGCTACTCAGGCGACAGCTACTCAGGCGACAGCTACTCAGGC
>JAMJFQ010000012.1 GCA_023544605.1 ANME-2 cluster archaeon
GAGTTGTAATATAATTGTCGATTGTTTATCTTAACCGATCACGTATGAACAACAATCTCACATTAACAACATTGAACTCTCCCAATCACCCCATAATCTCCCCAACAACCCCCTCCACATCCTTTTCCAGCCCATACTTCCGCTTAAAAAAAGCCAGCACATTCCCAACATCCCTCTCCAGCAACTCCCCAGCCCGGTTATGCTCCACCTCCAGGTACTGCGGCCAGTCTATGAGCGTCACCCTCTCGTCACTGACAAAAATATTAAACTCGCTCAGGTCCCCGTGCACCACACCCATGGCATACGCCAGCCTCATCTGCTCCAAAATAGTATCCAGATACCACTCAGGGTCCAGCACCTTGGTCTTGGACAGCTCGCCCCCCTCAGCGATCGCCATTACCACCACGTTGCGGTTATGGTCCACCGGCTCGGGCACACTCACTTCAGGGTACAGCCGCTGCAGGACATCGAACTCCCGCTTCGCAGCCAGCCTTGCCGCATATATCCACGAGAAATGCTGCACCCCTTCCAGGTGCTCACGCGTGCGCTTCACCTGCTTGAAACTCGTGCGCCCCTCGCGGTGGAACTTGATGATGACCGGCTGCTGGCCCAGGCCCCCCACCATCTCCCGCAGCCCCTCGTAGACCACAGACTCCTTGCCTACGCCCAGCTCGTCCCCAATGGCTGCGAGACTTCCCCGCTTCACCAGCGCGTTCAGGGCCAGCAGGTCATACCCTTCAAAGTATAACCGGTACCCTTCATAAGGCTGGGTCTGGCGCTTCAGCAGTCCCCTGTGCCCCAGGTTCTTCAGCACATAGTACAGTTCACCCTCATCGATCTTGGTGTACCTGGATACCTCTTCAACCGGTACCCATTCATGATACTTCATCCCCACTTCAATACCTGTGAGCCCCCTGAAGTCCCTGGCCTCTAATGATCTGAACACTGCTGAGATATCTTCCAACATTTGGTAATCAGAGTGTACGCATTAAATATAACTTATTGTGATGCCATCTAACTCCCGTGAAATGCAAAAAGTGCAACAAGACAGCCATTCATTTTCAGCCCTACAGCGGTTCCCACCTGTGCGGCCCCCACTTGATAGAAGATGTGGAGCGCAAGGTCAAGCACACCATCCGCCAGCACAGCATGGTCGGGCGCAATGACACTATAGCAGTGGCACTGAGCGGCGGTAAGGACAGCACGGTCCTGACATACCTGCTGCATAAACTCTTTCATGAGCGCCCGGACCTGGATATCCTGGCCATCAGTATCGATGAGGGCATAGACGGGTATAGGGACGAGACACTCCAACACGCAACAGAACTGACCTCAAGACTGGGCATCAGGCACATCATCGCCAGTTTCAAAGATGAATACGGCTCCACCCTTGACGAAATTGTAGCCAGGGGCGGCAAGAAGGGACCGTGCAGTTACTGCGGAGCCCTGCGCAAGCACCTGCTCAACAAGACCGCACGCGAGGCCGGTGCCACCCGGCTGGCCGTGGGTCACAACCTGGATGACGAAGCCCAGACCGTCATGATGAACCTGCTGCGCGGGGACGTGGAGCGGCTGGTCAGGATGTCCCCGGGATGTGTGCAGCCCGGCCTCATCCTGCGCTCAAAACCCCTGCGTGACATCCCTGAAAAGGAAGTCGCCCTCTATGCATTGCAAAAAGGTCTCCCTGTGGATTTCTCAGAGTGCCCCTATGCCTATTCTGCCATCAGGGGTGAGGTAAGGGACATGCTCAACGATTTCGAGGTTAGGCATCCGGGGACCAAGTATTCGGTACTGCGCAGCCAGGACAAACTGGCAGAGCCGCTGCGGCACAGCTTCCCCCAGGCAGTACTCAACAAGTGCCGCATCTGTGGAGAGCCAACGGCAACTGATGTGTGCCAGTCCTGCAGATTGTTGGGGAGGAATGATTGATGTGCAAATTCTGTGTGCAGCACGGGAAAGGCAACAAGTGGTTCCACCATGTGGATAACTTTGAGAAAAAGCACCTGGATGACAAACAGCGGCTTGAACTTTCCCGTGCCATCTATCTGGAAACGAGCAAAGAAAACATCCCCATGTCATCGTTTATAGCCGGATATGGAATGCTGTTGGGGGGATTACCGCTGTTGTTGAGAACCCCGGCAGTAAAATATGCAGTTCGACCGGCCGCTAACAGGTTAGTGGAGAAATACCATGTGGGACAGGTCATTACCCTTGAAGAAGCGCAGAGGATGGTGGATATTTCAGGTCACGTGGCCCTGTTCGACTGCTGGTGTCGGCATAGAAAGGGAAACAGCGAGGCATGCTGTATGGGTGTGGGAGCGTACGGTGACCTGGCCGATGACATTCCAGAGTTAAAACACATCAACATCTCAGTCGAAGAAGCAAAAGAGATAATGAAGCAGTACGAGCGCAAGGGCTGCTTCCACAGCGTATGGACCGTAAAACCCCCATTCATCTCAACCATCTGTAACTGTGACAATAAAGTATGCCACGGCACTACGGGGCTTGCTCTGGGCGTAACCTCAGCGCTACATAAGGGACATGAGAGCGCCGGGACACTGCCTGGTAAGTGCAATGGCTGTAACCTGTGCATACCAGCATGTCCCTTTGGTGCGAGATATGCGATAGACAATTTAACCACGGTAGATGTGCAGGATTGTTTCGGTTGCGGTCTTTGCAGGTGCAATTGTCCGCAAGGCGCAATTATAATGGAAGAAAAGTCATAACATTTCCCTCAATAAGATAAAGGATACTTACAGGGATCAATATTATTTGAATATCAAATACAGGATGATCACAACTGCAAGCAGTCCCATCAACAACTTGAATATCTTATAAAACGTAAGCGTACGAGCGAAATTCTTTTCCATCTCAACCAGACGATGCTTATGTCCTATTAAATTCGATTTCTGGGCATCGATAGTTTCATCAAAGTCATCTGGTCTTTCTGGCATGGTCTTTCCTTAGTTGTCTAAGAAAATCACACTATATTAAAAAGATATCTACAAAAATAACTTCAATAGGTAACAAAATAGACCTGAAGGCGCATTAATGCGCCTTCACATACTCTATCATCCTTGGTGTGAGCAGCGGTGCCACCAATGGAAGCATATTTGGCATAAGGTTCTCCATGGTCTTTGGCATAAGGTCAGGCATTTGCTCCTTCATGTCGTCGGGCATCTTGATGCGCCTGCCCACAGCTTCCAGCATGGCTGGCATAACCTTTGGCATCAACATCGGCATGAGCATTGGCATCATCTTAGGCATCATGAGTGCCATCATCTTATCCATACCCGGTATCTTCACCATCTGCATCATGGCCCGCAGTGGTACAGGCATGGCCGCCATCATCTCTGGCAGCAGCTCGGCCATCAGGTCTGCCATGGCCTCGGGCTTCATCAGGTTTATCATACCGAAGAAGGGCTCCCATAACATCATGGAATAATCGAATGGGTCCTCCAGTTCAAAGCCGATAGCTTCACAGGCAAAGGACGCCAGGTCGCGTATCTGGATGTTGTTACCCTTTGTCTTCTTGGTCACCCTCATCTGGAATTCGCAGCAGGGACACAGTGCAAGGATAGTATCTGCACCGGTTGCCCTGGCCTCCTCCAGTTTAACATTACCAATTTCAGCAGCAACGGGCGGAGAATCCAGCAGTGACAGGACAGAGCCGCAGCATAGTGCATCTTCCCTGTTGTGCTCCATCTCTACCAGTTCAACACCAGGAATAGCCTTGATAACATCCCTTGGCGGCTCGTACACCCCGCTGGCCCTGCCGATATGGCATGAATCGTGCCATGTGACCTTTGCATTTATCTCCTTTTCGAACTTGAACTCACCCGACTGTATCTTCTCAGCCAGTATCTCTGTATAATGTTTAGCTTCGAAGTCATAAGGTATCCCCTCTTTTTCAGCAAACTCGCGATACACAGTATCCCATACCAGACGGCAGGCCGGACACGATGTCACCACGGTTTTAACGTCCCGCTTGTTCATCTCATCAATATTGTGTTTCATAACATCCCTGAACACATCCCATTTACCTGCTACCAGCATGGGGATTGCACAGCACTGCTCATCCTGGCCGAGATATGTGAAGTCAACTCCTGCTTTATCAAGCAGCCTAACCGTACCTTCGGCAATATCTCTTTCACAGTAGGACGCAGTACACCCGGCAAAGTATGCAATGTCAGCCTTCTCCTTAGGTTTGATATCTTCGGGTAACCAGGCATCCCTGTCCTTATTATATCCTGCCCAGATGTTGCCTTCTTTTTGCAGGGCAGCTGCCATCATCTCAAATGGCGGGATGGTCATCAGCTTGCGCTCACCAATCAGTTCGTCCCTCATGGTCATCCAGTCAGGCTCAACAGGCAAGTCAAGCTGGCAGACCACATCGCACCGTTCGCAGGTAGTACACACCATAAAACTGGTAATCATATTCTGCTCGAACTTCTCCCTGCCCTCCAGGTGTTCCTTCAGGAAGAACCACTTGCCTCGCGGGGATTGTGATTCCCAGCCCCGGCCGTAGTACTGGGTACATCCGCGCACACAATAACCACACTGGGCACATGCGTATGCATCCCATACCACTTCACCCGGAATACCTTTTTTATCAGGTTTGGCCTTATCTTCCTTGTTCTTGAACAGATTGCCAATGGGCCTTGTGAGTGACTCAAACGTTGATGCCAGTCCAATACCGGTACCCATCAGCGCTTTGCCTGTAAGTTTATCCGGATTCAACAGCCCATCGGGATCAGCTTTTTTCTTGAATGATACTATCGTATCATACCGTTCACCGAACACATCCGGTGTTTCTTTTGAGAAGTACAACCCGGATGCATAAACCCTGCCCCCGTGTTCTTTTGCCACTTTGATAACGCTAAGGGACAGCGGGAATGACAAATTAAAACCCAGACTCCTCTCATCATGTGGCATGAATACCATTATGACGGCTTCAGTTTTTGATATCATAATACCTTCGATAAGGAATGGAAGCTTGATCTTACTGTCCAGATCGGCAATAAATGCAGGCAGTTCATTGACAGGGACGACCACTTCTGTGGGTATGAGTGAAGGTCCCATACGCTTGATCTTCATAGACTTGAACCGCTCGTCCCACTCATGCTCGGTAATATTTTCATCCAGCAGTTTGCCCCGCAAAGCGGCAGCAACCTCTTCCAATCCTTTCTTAGCACCTACATCGTGGTATGCCAGTATCAGGATGTACTTTTCAGGAAGCAGTACCCGCTCTTCCACCACATGTCCCTGGTGGGTCCTAAGCGGTACTTTGTTCTTTAATTTTGCTCCTTCAGGATTAATGAAGGTAGCAGACCATACAGGGAGCTTCTTCTCATGAATGGAATGCAGGATAGATGCCATATCAGCAGGATCATCAAATTGCACACCCATTACTGACACTGGTTCGTTCTTTCTTACCTTGACCTTGACCGATGTGATGATACCTGTGGCACCCATGGCCCCATACAGGGTATCCAATTCATCACCTGAAAATTCCTTTATGGTCCCATCAAGAAGCAAGGCCTTTGCCGATAATACATTATCAATAAAAGCACCGTATGCAAAACTGCCTAAACCTGCACCTCCCTGTGCCAGCCATCCGCCTACCGTGGAAGCGGGACTGCTTGTAGGCATCACCCGTAAGGACAGACCTTTTTCATTGAGCCGCTTCTCCACATCCTGCCACACAGCACCGGCCTGGATCGTGGCTGAGGGACCCTTTTCATCAATCTCAGTAACCTTGTCAAGCAGCGA
The DNA here is from genome assembly GCA_023544605.1 of ANME-2 cluster archaeon. GTDB lineage: Archaea > Halobacteriota > Methanosarcinia > Methanosarcinales > Methanocomedenaceae > Methanocomedens_B. The sequence goes on from JAMJFQ010000012.1 coordinate 5,773, forward strand.
CATATCAATGACGATGCCGCCCTTTGTAGGGAGGACCCCGCCATACCCTGAAGTGGCTGCGCCCCTAGGTACAAGCGGTATTTTTCTTCCTCTGGCAAACTTCACCAGTTCAACAAGTTCCTCTTCATTTGCAGGCTTTACCACTGCTGCAGGCATGGTATTTCCCAGCATAGGCTTAACAAGCCTTGGCAGGCTCGCCACATCATGGGAGTACATCTTACGCTCCAGCCTCTCAAAGTTCACACGGTCCTTGAAGAGTGCACCGAGTTCATCCTGCTCGTCTGCATTGAATTCTCGTATTGCTTTCATGTATTGGAAACCTCTGTTTTTTATTAATTTTTGCTAAGTTTTTGATACTATCCTTTCGTTTAACAGTTTGAACTCTCGATATATAAGGTTTTGCATGGTTTTCTCAAAACATCACAAAACTGTAATGAAAAATCATCGGAATAAAAATCTAATATCCATGGCTGGTCAGTCCCTCATCGTATCCAGGCCAGCAGGTCGTCCCTGCCCAGGTTGTGTATCCTGCTGCGTATCATTCCAGATACAGCCTTTACATCCCCTTTCTTGGCACTTATGGGTGCCAACACATCAAGCCACTGGCGCCATGGCGGCAGGAATCCCAGGCGCTGCGCCACTCCATTCATAACTCCATCAATGTCTTTTATCTTGTCCATCTTATTGACAGCCACTACCACATCCAGGTCAATGTCGTGGAGGAACTGGAACATCTCGACGTCTATGGGGATCTCACCCCGCCCTTCCCAGCGGTCCACCACTTCTGCAAAAGACCTGCCGTCCAGTACAAGCACTGCTAATACTATGCGGTCCCTGTGTTTTTCAATATACCTGACAAATGCGGTCTTGACAATATCCTGCTTGTGTTCTTTAATGCCCCGCATAAAACCGAATCCAGGCATATCAGTGACCACCAGGTCCCCGAATTGCAAATGGGAAGGTCTCAGGGTCACACCCGGCCGCCGTCCCACAGCCACATTCTTGCCCGTCAGGCTGCGTATGAGAGTGGATTTACCCACATTAGAGCGGCCCACAAACACGATCTCATAATCCACGTCCGGGTTTTTCTTGAAAGATACCATTATCGTGCCATAAATGACTTGCAGGTTACATAAAACTATACCCGGGTCTACGCAAAACCTACCACAATTGACCGTTCAGGGTAGCACTCGTACGGTCGTTGGTACTCTGGTTGAATTTTCTGATGACAATAAGATACTGCCCATCCACCAGTTGCGGCTCGTCAAACTGGGCATCTATGCCCATTCGCCGTAAATGCTCTTCGAACTTCTGGGCAGTCTCAAGGTTACGTACCCGGATTTGCACATTTTCAGTGATACGCTCGCCTCGTTCTCGCTTTCTTATAGTGCTGACCATGGGCTTCAGGATACTCTCACCAAGACGGCAATACCTGTCACGCAATGTATCTTCATCCTCATTCCATTCCACGGATTGGAATCCCTCCCGAACCACCCGTGAAAAGAAAAAATCCCTGCCGTAGTCATTATAGAATCCGAACGCATATCTGAGGTCGCTGTTGGTACTCTGGGAACAGGTATACTTGATGGCAGGCAGTTTCATTTCAGGGTCTTTGATCACCACCCCTTCCCTGCCTCTGTGGCCCAGTTCCCTGATAATACCGGTAATGCTATCGGCTGCCTCGTCAAGAGAGTACTCCCCGAAATACGGGACTGTCTTGATAGTATACCCCTCACACAGTTCATGCTTTTCGCGCATAGTCAAAGGTTCACCCGAATTTTTATGCCTGACATCGAAAATAAAAAATGATATACTATTCACCTCCGGATAGATATCCTTGGGCACATAAGGGTTATCAGGCCCCACCATCTCGCCACATAGTACCAGGTCAGGGTGGTCATTGAAAAAATGCTCCCCAACATCCTCTGACACCTTTTCCGAGGTATAAGGACATATAAGCCCCCCCCTGGTCAGGGCAACGACCTTACCTTGAATGCTGGTTATCCTTACATTGTAGCCGTTCATCTTCTCTTCAACTACTACTGCAGGCACCCCCTCAAAATGAGCGGCAATACTGGGCTTAAGCATCATAGCACGTTGTATCTTAGGAAAACCCCTTACCGTCTCGATGCCCGTATCGGTCTTGAAAAGAGTTGTCCCGGTCTCAAGCCCGGCTATTCCCTTATCAAAACGATAATGGTCAGGAAAGAACCCGGACACTTTTTGCACAACTCTTCTCTTTAGCATACCGGATAATCTGGATTCCGATATCCCCAGGGTTTTAGAGGAGAGTCTTATAAATTCTTCATCCAGGACTTCCTGACTTCTACTCATACAGATGATCTATTTACAGCTTTTTTGCAATGGCTTCAAGTAGGCACCGACGGGTGACCAATCCCATGACCTCATCCTTGGAGTTCACAACAGGCAGACCACCAAGATTTTTATCAAGCATCAGAGTAACCCCATCTTTCACCATTGTATCTGGATCTACAGAGATAACTCCCCTGCTCATAATATCTTCAACCAGCAGGTTCTTTATTCTGTTATCCTGTTTGCTGCCTTCTACCAGGTCACGGAATGCCCGCAGACCGTTAGCAATATCATGCTCGGTGATGATGCCGATAAGTGTCCCGTTCTCAAGTACAGGCAATCTTCCGACATTATTATCAAGCATTATCCTCCTGGCATGTATCACTCTCTCTTCTGGCCCAATGGTAATGGGCTGGCGCATTATCTCACTTACCAGTGAATTATTAAAAGGATGTTTTTCTATGACCTGCTGGGGTGTCACCCAGCCAAGCACTGTACCATTATCAATGACCAGAAGTATTCCGTCATTCTTGTTCATCAATATGACACCGTCGTTTATGCTCGTATCAGGCAGCACTTTATTGTAATTATCAGAGGTCGCAGTAGCCACATGCAAGGCAGAAGCAGGACGGCTTGCCTTCTTTCTCGTTCCCAGTTCCTTTGTAATAGAGCGCATTGTCACAATACCTTGTATCTGGTCATTGTGCATCACAAGGAGCCTCCTGGTATCTTGCTTGTCCATTTTGTCAAGTGCGTACGATAGTTTTTCCGATTTATCGATAATAACCGGTTCTGTCATTATGTCTTTAACCTGCATCTAAATCACCTTTAGAGTTCACTGATGGCTTGAATAATGTTCTTTGCATTTACCATTCCCCTTATCTCATCATTCACTATGGGGATGCCGTTGATACGTTCATTGACCATGATCCTGGCCGCTTCCACACTGGTACTATTCTCATTGAGAGTAAAAAGTGGTGCCGACATAATATCTTCGGCCACCATGGATACTTCCTTAACATACCTGTATACCTTTTCACCGCCATCCCGGTTCTTTCGTGCCATCTTGACATCCTTGGATGGCAGTCCCCCCTCAGGATTTTGCATCTTGCCGAGGGCCAGGTTGGTCTGGGTAATGGTTCCTACAGGTTGGTTGCTATCGTCCACTACAATGACCCGATCCATTTCATTGCTTTTCATTTCATGGATAACATGACTGATGCTGTGATGCCTGTGAACGGTAATGAAAAAGTCCTCCATGATCTCTTTGACACCAGTAGCTACATCAAGGTTAGAATAGTATCGTATCAGATCCAATTTTGTCACGATCCCTACAACGCTTTTGTCATGTTCACTCCTGACTACAGGTAATCCACTTATTTTGTTCTCAAGCAGAAGTTCTGCTACCTGTTTTGGTGTGGCCTCAGAATATATGGTAACCGGGTCATGCGTCATTACTATATGGACAGGAATATTATCTATGGGGCGACGGCGCCATTTTGGTTCTGCCTGGTCGAGCCGCTGGATAAGGTCAGTCTTGGTCACAATGCCTATTGGTATTACGTCACTGGATTTTGATGTTCCTGCCTCCGACGATTGGTTTTTAGTAACGATGAGCCTGCTGATATTATGCTTCATCATAAGGTTCCTAGCTCTTGATATGGGTTCATCGGCTCCGATTATGTAGACCCACGTGCTCATTATCTCCTTCACCTTCATAGTAATACCTCCATGGCATTTCTTTAATCTGCAAGAGCTATGACGACATCCCGCTCGGTTATAATGCCGCATAACTCCCCATCGTCTATTACCGGCAGCGCTCCTACCTTATTATCCAACATCAGGCCGGCAACTTCACCTATATCAACATTTGAACTGGTCCAGACAATATCACGTACTATCAAACTTTTTATGGGTACATTAAATGCATCTATCACGTCCCCGGTCAAGAGCTTTTGAAAAATATCACCGCTGCCTAAGTATCTCATAATATCAGATGCAGTTATTACACCCAGCAGGACATTCTCCTTAACGATAGGTATCCTCCGAAATCCTTTTTTTATCATGGTCTTTGTGGCTTCGCCTACTGTCATATTAGGTGAGGCAGTGACCACGTTGGTACTCATATAATGTTTCACTTTTTTTGATGTGGTGACATTTGCAATGGTCCTGACAAAATCCCTCTCAGATAGGATCGCAACTACGTTATTGTTACTATCAACCACAGGAAGGCCGCCGATGTTTTGTTCTATCATTGTGGTCAGGGCCTGAGATATGGGGTCATTGATGGTCAGGCTGACCACATTTTCCTTCATGATCTCCCTTACATTCTCATTAATGGCAGCAGCAAGGTTGCCATTATATCTGTTCTTTACCAGGTTGTGCCTTAGACCTCCACCCATGAAATCCACAATATCCAGACTGGTGACAACACCTACCAGCCGATTTGTACCAGCATCTGTTATGGGAACCCGTCTGAATCCATGATTTAACATGGTTTTTGCCGTTGTCATAATAGTGGCAGTGGGAGGAAGGGTAACTACGTCCCTTGAGGCTATGGCCATGATCTCGCCTTCGTGGTTTGACATCCTTGTTTTGAAATTAACCGGTCCATGGTCCATAATACCGGAACTGTCCAATCCTCTAACATCAGGCTTGTTATTGTTTTGTCTTTTCATACTTTCACCGGTTTGCTAATACCCATTTAGTAAAATCCATTGGAAGAACATTTCAATCAATTATTACTTCCTATTTAAAACATATGCTCATTTCATCCTGGAAGATCAATGGGATATCAGTTCCTCTGCTGTATAGAAATACCTGAAGATGGGTCATGTTTGTTTTTTTTCATCAATATATGCCCTTACAACATCATATCTATCAATTATTCCCACCAGTTCATTGGGGTTTATGACACACAGGCGCCCTACATCCAGTTTCGCCATCAATTCAATGGTCTCTTTGAAGGATGTATCTGGAGTAATAGTATAGGCCGGAGTGCTCATGATACGTGATACTGTAGATGAAGTCCCAATCCTGGTGCCGTGCTCATCTTCTCTCTCTATCCTTACACCTCCGGTTCTTATAATGTCATGTCTGGTGACCATACCTACGGGTATATTGTGCTTGTCCACGACAGGGTAGCCTGAATATCCTTCCCTCATCATGTTGGTCCACACTTTAGCCACAGGATCTTCACCTGAGCAGGTCTTGACATTTTGTGTCATAAGTTCACTCACATGCATTTCAGGCATTTTGGATGGGTCCAGATTGTTGAAAATATCCAATATGCTTAGGGTGCCGCAGAGTTTTCTCTCCTCAATAGAAGTCAATACAGGTACAAGGCTGGTCATTGCCTGTAGCATTGTGGTAGCAGCTTGCTTAAGATCCATATCACCGGTAATAACCGGGACTTCTGTAGTATATCCTTTCACAGTAACATTTGACTTTGTGGAAGTCACATGGAGTACATCTTGTTCAGATAGTATTCCCAGCACAATATTCCTCTCATCGACCACTGGCAATGTTCTATGGTAATCCCGCATTAACTGGCGGGCATGCGTCACATAATCATTACTATTTATGGATACAGGATGCTGATCCATTATTTCCTGGACTCTTGGTAAGCCCATTTAAATGCCCCCTTTTATCTGGATTATTCCGTTTCCCTGCAAGATTCACACATAAGGGACCCATTGAGATAGTCAAGGTTGTCGTAATATCTACCACAGCTTTCACAAACTCCCCTGCTGATCATCTCTGGTATTTCACTATCATTTCCAATTGTCCTTTCCCTGTGCATGCTGATAAGTTCAGATAAGATATTCCCCATCTCTATGGATACTGAGACCAGGTCTGTATCAGTCACCAACCCCACAAGTTTTTTGTCTTTCACAATAGGTATCCGCCTGATATGCAATTTAAGCATCAGGTCTTTGGCTCTTAGAACATCTTCATCAGCATCAATGGTGATGAGAGGTGTTGTCATTACGCTCTTAAGGGTAAGTGAATCTGGAACTTTATTCATTGAGATGATCTTTTTGACCATGTCGTGTTCGGTCAGAATGCCTACCGGATTGTTCCCTTCCATTACTATGATACTGCCAACATCCAGTTCGGCCATCGTCCTTGCAGCCTCTGATATCTTGGTATTTATATTTACGGCAATGGGATCGTGTGTCATGATCTCCTTAACCGGTAGACCCGTTTCCATAATATTTCCTCCCTTGAATACCTTATATCCATTGATTCATTTCTATTTGATGAGATATAAAGGATTGGATGAATCGGATAGTTGTTCCTATTATCCTCACTCACCACACACAGTTTTTTCAAACTCGAAAGATTTAAATAGTGAATTGTTAACAAATAGCATGGCTAATATTCATTCCATTCTAATATCAGTCAGGAGGAATGCTAATAATGAAAGTTTTAAATGGAAAAATATTGATTATTACATTGATACTTGCAGCCATAATCGCTGCAGGTTGTGCTGGCCCCTCTGATGAGGCAATGGTACCGGAGTCCATTAAGATCGGACTGGTAGCACCGTTATCAGGTGGTGCTTCTGATGTGGGTAACGACATGAAACAGGCTGCTATCCTTGCAGTTGAAGAGATCAATGCAGATGGCGGTGTGTATGTAGGAGAATATGGGGTAAAAATACCACTGGAACTGGTGGAAGGAGATACCCAGACCTCACCGACCGAGGGTGTGACTGCAGTTGAGCGATTGATCACCAACGAGAACGTTGTAGTGCTGGTGGGCGGCTTCTCCAGCGGAGTCACACTGGCTAACCAGGTGCCTGCCGCCGGTAAGGTGCCATACGTCATTACCGGTGCGTCCAGTGCTCAGGTTACAAGAAGGACTGAGGTTGATACCAGTTATTTCTTCCACTATTGCTCGACCACTGATGACTATTCCCAACCTATCCTGCAGTTCTTTGTAGACGAACTCAAACCATTGGTTGCTGCAGACAGAGACCTGAAACTGGCCCTGATATACCGCGACGATGCTTATGGAAAAGGCGTTATTGAATCCAGTGTGGCATATATTGAGGACAATAACCTTCCTATAGAGTTAGTTGCACAGGAGAAGTATCCTGGAGCTGAGACAGACTTCCATGCATATCTCACCAAGATAGCAGATGCTAAACCCGATGCAGTGTACACTGTTGGTTTTGTGAAAGACACAGCCAGTATCTATATCCAGGGACAGAGGGATGTAGGTCTTAATACGGTTTACATGGCAGTGGAATGTAATGAGGACCCGGCGTTCTATGAACTCCTTGGTGAATGGGGCGACGGCCAACTTCTTGAGAGCAAGTTCGCACCCTATGCTCCCGATTACACTGATATGATCGGACCATACAGGGAAGCATATGTTGCCAAATGGGGTGTTATGCCCGGTATGATGGGTGCAGACACCTATGATGGCATATACCTGGTAAAATCAGCAATTGAGCGTGCAGGTTCACTGGACAGGACAGAAGTTAAAGATGCCATCAAACAGACCAACGAGCTAGAAATGCTCATTTTGATGGATGGCGGGAACATTGCCTTTGATGAGTACAATGAGATATCACCAAAGATATTCATTGAACAGATGTTCTGGGACGAAGAGAAAAAAGAACTCAGACCGGTCATTGTCCTGCCCGAGAATCTAAAGAGCCAGGACTTCGTATTGCCTGACAAATATGAAATTGGTGGATGAATAATCCACCATTTTTCTTTTTTTAAAAATATTTTTCATGGCTGAAATCACGACATTGATACAGATATTTATCTGGGGTCTGACCGCCGGATGTATCTATGTGCTCATGGCAGTGGGCCTGAATATGATATTCGGAGTCATGAAAGTAGTGAACTTTGCCCATGGCGAGATCATGATGCTGGGCGCTTTTACCAGTTTCTGGGTGTATTACTACACAGGACTTAATCCATACTTTATTTTGTTTATCTCAATGATACTCGTGGGTGTTTTTGGTGTCATAATAGAGCGTTATGGTTTCAGGAAGGTACTGGGTACGGGAAAACTGAATGAGATATTCTTAAGTCTGGGATTAATTTATATTCTTCAAAATGCTGCTGTGAAATTATGGACCGATGACATCAGGAAGATCAACAGCCCATTCAGTTCAGCGACCCTGGATATAGGAATATTGAACATAACCTACGATCGGCTTATAGCTATTGCGTTTACGGCATTGATACTTATTTGTCTCTATTTATTCCTTACAAGGACCGATGTGGGACGGGCGCTAAGAGCTACAAGCCAGAACCATGAGGCAGCCATGTTAATGGGTGTGAATGTCAACCATATGTATATGTTGAGTTTCGGTATCGGTGCAGCTCTGGCCGCGGCAGCAGGCACTGTTGCCGGAATCTTATCCCCTTTCAATCCTTATATGGGTACTCTACCCGGTATCATGGCATTTGTAGTTATCATTATAGGAGGACTTGGCAGCATACCCGGCGCTATCATCGCAGGATTGATGCTTGGACTGGTGCAGAATTTCACTATATTCTATTTCGGGGGGGCATGGAAGGAAGCTGTGGCATTTGCACTCCTAATAATTGTACTGATAATACGGCCGACCGGCCTTTTCGGGGAGGAACACTGAAATGACCGTAAAAGAACTGGTTGGGAAATATGCAGTTTCCTCATACTCAGCTTACTTATTGTTGATATTAATCGGGTTGGTACTGCCCCTGATGATAACCGATGATTTCTTTAACAGGATTATAGTACTCACGTTCTTTTACATTATGTTCTCAACAAGCTGGAACCTGCTGGCATATTCCGGACAGGCATCCCTGGGACATGCGGCTTTTCTTGGTATAGGAGCTTTTGCTTCCACTATACTTATCATAAACGGTGCCTCACCTGCAGTTGGCGTGTTAATGGGGGCATTAGCTGCATCACTGGTGGGTTTATTCCTGGGGTTAATATGTGTCAGGTTAAAGGAATGGTTCCTGGGACTTGTAACATTTGGATTTGCTATAATAATGGCCGCTGTGGTAAATGAGTCATCGGTCTTTATTGAGGCCTTGAACAGTTTATTTGGTGCTGCAGGTCTATCTGGCAACATGGACCCCCATATGTTCGGTGGCAGCCTGGGGATATATTCACCAAACATCGTGTCGCGAGATCAATATTATTACCTCTTCTTCTTTGCTATGGTGGGAACAATATTGGCATCCCATCTGGTGATCAGGTCAAAGATCGGCTTCGCTTTTGCAGCCATCAGGGAGAACCAGGCAGAGGCCAGCATGATGGGTGTGGATATAACACGGTATAAACTGATAGCATTTATGATAAGTACCTTTATGGCAGGGTTTGCCGGAGCACTGTTCGCCCCATATAATTATTTCATCAATCCAGAGATATTCAGCATACATAATTCCTTTATGCCTATTATCATGACAATAAGCGGAGGAATCGGTACCATAGGAGGCCCCATCATAGGTGCATTGGTCATAAACCTTGTATGGGAACAGATGGGACTGATGGGTATGAGCATTGACCGACTGCTTATCCTGGGATTGATACTGGTACTCGAGATACTGTTCTTACCCAAAGGCTTGATGCCATTAATGAAAAAATTATTAAATAAAGCCTCAGGCATTACATCCCGAGATACGCCTCTTTGACATGGTTATTGTCAAGTAGTTCATTGCTTGCGCCTTCAAGGGTGATGCGGCCCGTTTCAAGAACATATCCCCGGTTTGAAGCTTCCAGAGCATGATGAATATTCTGTTCCACCAGCAGCACGGTCACACCTTGACTGTTCAGGGTCTTGACAATCTCGAATACCGTATTGACCATTATCGGTGCCAGTCCCAGGGATGGTTCATCCAGTATCAATAGTTTAGGACGTGACATGAGACCCCGGGCAATGGCCAGCATCTGTTGCTCACCACCGCTAAGGGTCCCGGCAGACTGCTTTTGTCTCTCTTCTAACAGGGGGAACAGGTTGAACACCCATTTCAAGGTATCTTCCCTCTCATCTGACGTGTATGCTCCCATTTGCAGATTTTCCATTATGGTCATCCTTGGGAACAGTTCCCTTCCTTCAGGTACCAGCGCGATCCCGCTCTTTACGATCTGATGTGTGGGTGCCTGGTGGATTGGATCTCCATAAAATTTGATAGTCCCTGCAGTGGACCTGATCAATCCCAATAAGGTCTTGACAATAGTGGTCTTACCTGCACCGTTGGGACCGATAATGGTAATGATCTCTCCTTCGTCGATGTGAAAGTTCACATCCCACAGGATCTTAACAGAACCATAAGAGACATTGATATTTTCAACCTTGAGCATCGCATGAACCTCTAAAAGATATATTTTTCACCCAGATATGATTCAATTACCTTCTCGTTATTTGCAATCTCTTCAGGGGTACCGTCAGCTATCTTTTTTCCGTAATCCAGCACTACTATGCGGTCCGATACACCCATGATAACGCGCATTATGTGCTCTACCATGAGCACTGATGTGCCGTTGTCGCGCATCTTTTTTATTAGTTCTATGGCCTGGAGGCTTTCTTTTGGATTGAGGCCGGTGGTCACTTCATCCAGAAGGATGAGTTTCGGGTTCGTGGACAGGGCACGGGCCAGTTGTATATACTTGAGTTCCATGAGGTTCAGGTTCTTTACGGGCAGGTGTATCTTCTCTTTGGAAAAACCTATGAACTTGAGCAGTTCGATTGCTTTTTTCTGTGCTCCTTTCAAATTCCCGTTATCCTCATCACCGAACAGCGCCCCTACCATCACATTTTCCAGTGCTGTCATCTCAGGGAATGAATGTATCAACTGGAAGGTTTTAGTGATACCCCGTTTGCACACCTTGAATGGAGGCATTTTCGTAATATCATTACCATTGAAAATGATTGAACCTGAATCTGGCCGGTATATCCCGCTTATCAGGTTGAGCAGTGTGGATTTTCCAGCCCCGTTGGGTCCTACCAAACCTACTATCTCTCCTTCACCTACATGGAAGTCCACATTTGAGACGGCTATAAGGCCGCCAAAACGTTTGGATAGGTTTTTTGCTTCCAGCAGAATGATCACCCGTTATGATTTTGAGGATTTTATGGTACGATATAATATAGCCTTTTCCTAAATGCTGAATTACTAGCAAGAATTGAATGTAAGCGCCTTCAAGCAAATATTTATAACTACAGCAATAACTTTAGTGCTCATATGGCAACGGTCACAGTAAAACTGTTCGCAAACTTAAGAGAGCAAGCCGGTAAGGCAAAGATCGAGGCAAATGGTCATGACCTAGGGGAAGTGCTCGAATGGCTTATCAAAAAATATGAGGGATTGGGAGAACTCATATTTGACAATAACGGGCTCCATCCTTTCATTCATGTCATGGTCAACGGTATAAGTGTCAAGGATAAAGAAGGACTGAAAACTGAACTTCACAATGGGGATGAGATCGCATTATTCCCGCCGGTCTCTGGTGGTTGAGGAGATCCTATGGATCGGTTGTTCAGGTCACGAATGGATTTGGATGTGGCAAAGAAGATATTTTTCGAAGCAGTCAGACCCATAGAACGAAAAGAGAGTGTACCCCTTGAAGCCGCCAATGGTAGAGTGCTTGCATCTGATGTGGTAGCAGAACTAAACGTACCTCATTACCGGCGTGCTGCCATGGACGGGTATGCCATTCATGCGGATGATACCCTTGGAGCTACCACCTCATCTCCTGTGGTACTCATACTGACCGATGGCGATGTAAGTCCGGGTACCTGCCGCCGAGTGCATACAGGCTCTGCTATCCCCAGGGGTGCTGATGCTGTGGTGATGCTTGAGGATACCAGGGCTATAGGTACAACTGTGGAGATATTGTCACAGGTGCACCCGGGAAAGCATGTGGGTGATATTGGTGAAGATGTGGCGTCGGGTGAGTTGTTACTCCCGTCAGGACATCTGCTGCGTCCCGGGGATCTAGCAGTGCTTGCTTCGGCAGGCATTATTGATGTGGAGATATATCACAGACCCCTTGTGGCTATCATTCCTACCGGTGAGGAAGTGGTACCCAGGGGCAAACCCTTACATACCGGAGAGGTGTGGGAGACCAATAGCCTGATGACATCCTGTTATGTTACAAATTCAGGCGGGTTTCCCCGGATCACTAATATCGTGACCGATGACCCCGAACTCATACGCCAGGCCATACAGGACAATTTGGATGCTGATATGATAATAGTAAGTGGCGGCACGTCTGTGGGTGAGCGGGACCATGTACCTGCTGCGATAGAGGCTCTGGGCGAAGTGCTGGTACACGGTGTGGCAATAAGTCCGGGCAAACCCACGGCCCTGGGTGTGGTGGAGGGCAAACCAATCCTGTGTATGCCCGGCTATCCCGTTGCTGGCCTGGTGGCACTGCTGGTATTCGGCATACCGGTAATACACAAACTGGGCCACATCCCACCTCAAAGCCCCAAAACAACGCTAAAGTTGCCACTTAAGGAAAAAATAACATCCCGCCAGGGCTACCATACATATGCACGGGTGCGCATAATTGATGGAAGTGTGGAACCGTTAATGGCATCAGGTGCCGGCATCCTGAGTTCGGTAGCAAAAGCTGACGGGTATGTGGTGGTGCCGCCCAATATCGAAGGATACGGGGCAGGCACTGAAGTGGAAGTAATACTGTTTTGATTTACTTAATCGCCTAATAGTTTGCCAACAGACAGCCCGCCACCGCCGTTGACACCTGTCAATGTATTCGGGATTGGCTCTTAACCTGCGGACCGGCTTCGGGAAGATGATCTGCAAGGGTTTCTGTTTTCTTCGATGCTTGCGTCCAGACTCTGTAGGATTGACAAGCATCAGTTCTTCTATTACCATTTTTGTAATTCCTCCGAATTGTTTTGGAGGAGAATTGGAAGGGAGAGGTAAGGTGGAGAAAATTTCAGGAGTGAAATGAGAAAACTGAATGTAAACTAAAAAGTGGTGACGGTTGAAGAAGCTATGAATAAGAAGTAATGAAATGGATATTAGATTTTTAAAATATCCGTAACTTATTTCTGATTAATTCATTAACCAAATCACCCTTTTACTTTCCGTTTCCAAGTCAGGACAATCCTAAATACTGCGCATAATCCTTATGAAAGAATAGCAATGCATGTATCCCAAGTTCCGGGATTTTTAAGCGCATAAAAAAGAACAATCCTTCCCATAATCCTGTTTTTAAAAAAAATATATGATTTTTATGCGCTTATTTTATAAGCCAATAAATTTAAGGATTTTCTCATTTAATCTTGATGTTAAAAGGATTTTATCAGCATCTGTTGGGTCATAAGTGGAAGTAAAAAGAATCACTGCTAATGTATTATGCGCTTATAATTCGGGAATTCAGGATGTATAGAATGTAAGTAAAGTGGGACGTATTACTGGGTATTAAAATCCGGTTCTTTAACGCTCATATTAAGGATTACTTCTGATATATCGGCTGAGTATCCAGCCATTCTTTTAAGGCTTTCCGAAACTGAATTCAAAAAAATGCGACCTGAAAGGTTATCATCGTTCAATATCATCTCATCCAACTCTCTTCCCAGTGCAATAGACCGCTGGGAATCGTCAATTATTTTATTTACAATCTTTCTATCCTTACCTTCCAGGCATTCGATGATGTTGTTAAAAATAATTTCATTTAATTCATAGATGCTGCTTATGAGGTCATGGATTTCAGGGTTTATCCGATCGATCTTTAGACTGAACTTGGCTACGTTTTCCGCATGGTCTGCGATACGCTCAACATTCTTCACCACAAGACGGTATCCAAGGCATTCCCTTACATTGGCTAATCCCAGGTCACTGGCAAGTTCTGGATTCCTTAGAACGGCCTTAAGTTGTCTGACAATTAGTAAATAAAACCTGTCCACTTCTATGTCCCTTTGGATCACTTCACTTGCCACATTTCTGTCAAGTTCCAGCAGTGCTTTTTTTGAATCATTCTGCATGGACCTGACAATCCTCAAAATATTGGACATGGCTTTATTGAGGGGAAACTGATTGTAATTGAGCAAACTCTGGAACATTACCCAATCACTGGACTCTTCCACCACTTCAAGGGCAATAAGCCTCTTTCGAACCGATTCCTTTATCCATTTCCTGTCATCTGCCGCATATTTCCCATTAAATACCAGTTTTAATTTGTCATACCCTACAAGATAGTGGGAAATTAGCAACCTGAGGATATCTACCTTCTTATCGGCAGGATCCACGATTATCGTTGTACTATTGAAATCATTCCTGGGTTTCTTTTTAGGTGAAATTGCCAACGAGTTATCCTGCTGTCGTGAAAAAAACAATTCATCTCCCTGTTGAATGTCCATTTCCCGGATCCAGTCCACGGGAAGTGAAACGATATATGTAGATCCGCCTGTGAATTGAACTTTCCTTGTTTGCTTTTTCTCCATCATTTCTATATAGAATAGATATATACTATATATATATTTGGATAAGATTTATATTAATTCCATTTAACTATAGATGTGAACAGTACATGAATCAAATTAGTATAGTTTGATTTTGTGATGATGTAAGAATTAAGGTTTAATGAAGATGATGAAATTTAAAAATACATTAATTAGAAGGAAGTGAATATTAGTGAATAAATATTATGGAGTAATACTGATAATTGTTGCGGGCGCTCTTGCTCTTGGATGTGTCGGTCAGCAGCCGGGTGAATCCCTGGACATCAAAGGTTCTGATACCATGGTCCAGCTTGTGGCTGATATGGCTGAGAGCTATAATGAAGCAAATCCCGATGCAGATGTAATAGTTACCGGCGGTGGTTCTGGTACAGGTATCGCAGCTCTGATCAATGGTGAGGTCAGTATTGCCGATTCATCCCGTCCCATAAAAGCTAAAGAGATCGACCAGGCGAAGGGAAAGGGTATCGAGCCCTGGGAGTTCATCATTGCCAGGGACGGCCTGGCCGTTATCGTCAATCCTGACAATCCGGTAACAGAACTTACCATGGACCAGGTCGGGGCCATCTACCGCGCAGAGATCATCAATTGGAACCAGGTTGGAGGGGAAGACGGGGAGATCACCCTATACGGTAGGCAGAGCACCTCGGGAACCTATGAATTCTTCCTGAAACATGTGGTTAACTGGGAGCAGGCCGAGAAGCAGGACTACTCACCTGGAATGTTGAACATGGAAGGGAATAAGGCTATTGCGGATGGAGTGAAGGCAGACCCATCAGGTATCGGGTATATCGGTGTTGGATATGTAACCGGTGAAATCCGGACAATAAATGTGGCAGAAGATAATGAATCAGGTTATTATTCACCCCTTGATGCGTCCAATGTTGAACAAGGGCTCTATCCCATCACCAGGCCGCTCTACCAGTATACCAGCGGAAAACCGGATAAGGACCGTATCACGCATGATTTTCTCCAGTTCGAGCTGAGCGAGGAAGGCCAAAAGATCGTGGAGAATGCCGGCTTCTATCCCATCAATCTGGATGACAGGGCAAGCAATGAAGAGAAGATCTCAGCTATAGAAGGATAATACATTCCTTCTATTCCTTTTTTATGAAATTGACAATAGATCATGATGTGGTTTTTAAAAAAACCACAGAGTGGATTATTATAGTGATCCTCTATATCCTGTTGATCGCCCTTTTCTTAGGGGCAATTCGGATAATCCTGACCATTCCATCACTATTGGAGAATGAAGGTTTGGATGTCCTGTTCTACCAGCTCGTGGCCAACAGTCTGACCCTGTTTATCGTTATCGAGTTCTTTAAGACACTACAGGACTTTTCAAAACATGAGAGAATAAAACTAACATACGTTATTGATGCTACGATCCTTATTGTGTTGAGAGAAATATCAGTAGGTTTATTCACCAAAGAGTTAAGCTATTTGATGATAGGTGCTCTGTCAATCTTATTAATGGTGATGGGCACAATAAGAGTAATGGCTGTGCGTTACTCTCCGAAAGCAGAAAAGATGTAAATCATAGGTGGTATTTTCCCTGGTCAATAAGAAATTGATGGACAGAACTATAGCCTGGTTCTTTGCTTTCAACGGCATCTCTACAATAATTTTAGTACTGGGGATTTTTATTTTCCTTGCCATCATTGGTCTGCAGGCATTTGCCCATATATCTCCCTTTGAGTTCTTTTTCAGCACTAACTGGAATCCCACATCCTATGTCAAACCAAGCTGGGGTATCCTGTCACTGGTGGTGGGAACACTTTATATTGCGATATTTTCCCTTATTATTGCCGTACCACTGGGAGTGGCATGTGCCATCTATCTGGCCCAGATCGCATCTCCCACTATGAGGGAGATCCTGAAACCTGCCATTGAAATGATAGCAGCCCTGCCCAGTGTGGTGTTGGGATTGCTGGGACTGCTCATCCTTGCTCCATTGATCGCTGATATTTTCGGATTGAACAGCGGATTGAACGCCCTGACCGCATCCATTTTGGTAGCCATAATGGCCCTTCCCACCATAATAAGCATATCAGAGGATGCCATTACCTCTGTGCCCAAGAGTTATTCGGATGCCAGCCTGGCACTGGGGGCCAATAACTGGCAGACCATCCGTCATGTGATAGTACCGGCTGCCTTGTCAGGTATAGTAGCAGCAGTGATGCTGGGACTGGGGCGTGTGGTTGGTGAGACCATGGTGGTCCTCATGGTGGCCGGGAACGCAAGGGCGCTGCCAACCGGATTTTTCGATCCTGTCAGGCCCATGACCGCCACCATAGCAATAGAGATCAAAGAAGTTGTGGTGGGTGATGTTCACTATCAGGCCCTGTATGCTGTGGGTCTTGTCCTCTTTATCATGACCTTAGCCGTGAATTTTGCAGCAGATATCTACCTGCACAGACAGGAGGGGAACAAGTGAATCCCCATCTCAAACAACAGATGTACTTTACCCTGTTCAGGCTTACAGGACTGGTCAGTTTCGGGATATTAATACTGATATTGATCTATATTATCAATCTGGGTGCCGGGGTTATTAGTTTCAATTTTCTTACCAGCATGTGGGCCAACCGGGATATCACTACGGGTGGGATCTATCCTGCTATTGTAGGGACGTTCTATCTGGGTGTGGGTGTGGCATTTTTCAGCGTACCTGTAGGGATCGCATGTGCTATCTACCTGAATGAATATGCAGGACATTCACTTGTTATCAGGATGATACGACTGGCCATTCGAAATCTGGCAGGTGTCCCTTCTATTGTGTACGGACTGTTCGGTCTTGTTGTGTTCGTCCAGATGCTGCAACTGGGGACGTCAATCATCGCGGCTTCTCTCACTCTCTCAGGCATGACCGTACCGTGGGTTATCACCTCAAGCGAGGAAGCATTGAAAACGGTACCCCAATCCTTCAGGGATGGAGCCCTGGCCCTGGGTGCTACCAAATGGCAGGCAGTTAGGGGCAATGTGTTGCCGTATGCTGCTTCGGGTATGATCACCGGTTCCATTATCGGATTGGCGCGGGCCATGGGTGAAACAGCACCTATTATTGTTGTGGGAGCAACATTCTATATGCGGGGTCTGCCTGATTCTCCTTTTGATAAATTCATGGCACTGCCCTATCACCTGTTCATTCTCGCAACCCAGCACGTCCACCCCCAGGCCCAGGCATATGCAGCAGGTACGGCACTGGTGTTGGTGGCTTTGATATTTTCAATGACATTTGTCGCTATGTTTGTTCGATATAGATTTAGAAAAAGGAAGGACTGGTAGATGCTGGAAGATGAAGAAATAATACTTGAAAGTGTGGATTTGAACATCTGGTTCGGCTCCAATCAGGCCATCAAGGACGTTGACCTGAAGATCGCAAAGAACAATATCACGGCCATTATCGGCCCGTCAGGTTGCGGGAAATCCACTTTCCTGAGGGCTTTGAACCGGATGAACGATGTGATCCCCATCTGCAGTACCGAAGGCGAAGTGCGGTACCAGGGTAAGAACATTTATTCCCCGGACGAAGATGTGGTGGAACTTAGGAAGAAAGTTGGGATGGTATTCCAGAAACCCAATCCTTTCCCCAAATCCATCTATGAGAACATTGCCTACGGGCCGAAGATCCACGGGATAAAAAATAAAAGTAAACTGGATGCCATTGTGGAAGACACGCTGAAAGCAGCCGCACTGTGGGAAGAGATCGAGGACAGGCTGCACGCCTCGGCCATGGGTCTTAGCGGGGGCCAGCAGCAGCGGTTGTGCATTGCCAGGGCCATGGCTGTTAAGCCTGAGATTATTCTTATGGATGAGCCGTGTTCGGCCCTTGATCCCATATCAACGGCCAAGATCGAGGACTTGATGATCGAATTGAAAAAGGATTATACGGTGGTCATCGTAACGCATAATATGATGCAGGCAGCACGTGTTAGCGATTATACGGCATATTTCCTGCTGGGTGAACTTATTGAATATGAAGTGACATCATACCTGTTTGAATATCCGAAAGATAAACGTACTGAAGATTATATTACCGGGAGATTTGGATAATGGTTCGAAAGCAATTCCACATAGAAATGAGACATCTGAAATCAGAAGTTTTAAGGATGGGGGAGAT
Source organism: ANME-2 cluster archaeon (assembly GCA_023544605.1). Taxonomy (GTDB): domain Archaea; phylum Halobacteriota; class Methanosarcinia; order Methanosarcinales; family Methanocomedenaceae; genus Methanocomedens_B. Next base: position 24,657 of record JAMJFQ010000012.1, read on the forward strand.
TGCCAGGGAGGCAGTTACACTGGCAGTGGATTCTCTGAAGACTCAGGATGTTGAGATGGCTGACAGGGTTCACATTCTGGAAGAAGAAAGTGATGTGCTGAACCTTGAGATAAATGATCGAAGCATGATGCTGACAGCTACCCAGCAGCCGGTTGCCAGTGATCTGCGATTCGTATCCACCATGATGAAGATATCTGATTCCTTTGAACGGATCTGTGATTATGCTCAGAAGATTGCAAGGATCACAAAAAAATCGGCACATAAACCGTTATTAAAGCCACTGATTGACATTCCCCGGATGTCGGAGAATATCCAGAAGATGATCGATCTTGATCTTGACGCGATCAAAGAGCGGGATGTTAGGCCAACAGACCAACTGGAACCCATGGATGATGAGATCGATGCGTTATACGTACAGATCTACAATGAACTGCTCACATTCATGTTAAAGGATGCAGCCACCATAGACGATGCTACTGACCTGCTGTTTGTTGCCAGGTATCTTGAGAGGATCGGGGATATTACCTGTAAGGTGGGTTCCAAGATCGTATTTATGGTGGAAGGGAAGCGGGTTTGGATCAAATAGAGGGAAGGATCAATTTCATTTGTACAACCCAAGCATCCTTCCAAGGCCCGGACATAGCGTTAGCTGCATCCGGTGTAGTTAACCTTTAATCTTTCCTGACCACCCGTATCACAATCTTATTTTCAACCACATCAAACTTCAGCATATCCCCCACCTTTAAATTAAAATACGCCCTTATTTTAGGCGGAATGAACACATGCTGCAGCGAAGGCCTGGATCTGGGCGCCATTATAGGTCTTACATTCTCTTCCATTTCACACCTCAATACTAACAACATTAGCCCGCATATCAGCCGCAATCAGCCGTATTGTGCTGCCTCTTACCTTTTTAATAGCAGTCTTTCCGAACTCAGTCATAACAATCTCAGATTGGTTGTGTTTCTGCCTTTTTCGTTTAGCTTCTGGCATCTTGTCCATCGTTTGTTTGACTTCTGGTTTCTTTACAGGAACCTCTTCAGGAATCTTTGAAATATTCGAAACATCTCTATTCTTCCTAACTTCATTCTTCGATTTCGTCCTCCATCCCTGCGAAAGCACCAGAATCTCCCCATTATAATCCCCACGCCTGCCGGTGACCTCCTTCACAATCTTCAGCACCGTATCATGCAGCACCCGCTCCTTATCAGTATACTGGGACCCGAAAGGACCCAGTTTCAATCCATTCC
>JAMJFQ010000013.1 GCA_023544605.1 ANME-2 cluster archaeon
AGAATGAGCCTGGATGATTCTAAGAATAAGCGGGATTTTACGGCAACTGATGAACCTGATGAAACTAAAAGCATGGCTTAAGACATAACTCCAGGGAGTAGTTGTCATTCAGGAACATGATTCAAAAAAACTGCATTTGAGCCGCTGGAAGTGGATGAAAGGGATTGTAAAAGTATCTTCAGGATTGAAGGAAAGCGACTATCAGGAGTGTACTGCCTTATCAAGACCAGGGGGCAGGGAAGTAAGTAACAATGGAAAAAGAAGGAATGATGCTCTCTTTTAGTAAATCATATATAAGAAGTAGTGTAATATGTTTTTACGGAGTAAAACCTTTCGGGTTATGATTAATAAAATAGTGTAGTGGAGATATGAACAGTATGGCCATAAAGAAGTATGAAGCGAACGGCATTACCATCGAGATAGACCTTGATAAATGTGTTGGAGCTGGTGAATGTGTGGACGTTTGTCCTGTTGAAGTTTTTGAACTGGTAGACGACAAAGCAACAGCACCAAATGTAACTGAGTGCACCGAATGCTGCTTGTGTGTGGACTCATGCCCGGCAGGTGCCATAACTCATAGTTCCTGTTAATACTGGCTTAAAAACCCGCCACTCCATCATCAGGGTTACAAGGAAATGAGAGTATCAATGAGATAATTCCCACGATATTTCATATAGCTTTATGTGTAATGGTCATATAGGTACTCCAGGGTTTTAGGATGGATAGAAAAGAGTTCAGGGAACTTACCTCTTCAAAGGATGCCAGGCGTATTATCAGCCAGATACCCTTGCTTCCAGACAGTATTGAATTAAACCTTGCCCGGGCAAGCGGACGAGTACTGGCCAGGGACATTATTGCCAGTGTGGATGTGCCTGGATTTGACCGTGCTGCAATGGACGGATTTGCCGTACATGCAAAGGATACCTACCCTGCACGTGAAGATAGACCGGTTACATTAGAACTGGCTGGTAAAGTCGAAACAGGATACCTTCCAGAGGTCAAAGTGAGCGTTGGGTCTGCCGTAGAAATATCCACTGGTGCCATGATGCCTGCTGGTGCTGATGCTGTTGTAATGGTGGAATACACCAGGCAGGATGAGGAGAACATCGATATCATGCGCCCCTTATCTGTCAATGAGAACGTCATTCATGCAGGTTCCGATATCATGGTTGGTGAGCGGGTGCTGGAGGCGGGTACCAGATTAACCTCACGGGAGATAGGCGTGCTTGCTGCAGTGGGTTTGGAACAAATATCAGTAAAAGAACTTGCCGTGGGCATCATATCAACCGGCAGCGAACTTGTTGAACCGGGGGCAGAACTGACAGCTGGCAGGGTATATGACATTAATTCCTACTCACTGGGGGCAGCAGTCAGTGAATGCGGCGGCAGTGTAAAATATTACGGCATTGTCAAAGACCACCGCCCTGATATGGAAAAGATACTTGCCCAGGCTGTGAATGAATGCCACCTGGTGCTCACTTCAGGTAGCACTTCTGCAGGTGTGGGTGATGTGATGTACCATATCATTGCAGAACAGGGTGAATTACTGCTCCACGGTATCGACATTAAGCCGGGAAAACCGGTGATTATTGGCATGATAAATGGTACTCCTGTATTCGGGCTGCCCGGCTACCCCACCTCAGCCCTTACCATCTTCAACGAATTTACCGCACCCCTCATCCGTAACATTCTGGGATTACCCGGTTCCAGGTCAAAGGTCACGGCACACCTGGCTGTGGATTTCCGCTCAACAGGGCGGCAACAGCTCTTACCGGTGGGACTGGTCAGGGGAATGGCATATCCGGTCGATAAAGGTTCTGGAGCCATTACTACACTGGCGGATGCTGACGGTTTTATTGAAATAGAGCCCCGTGTGGAGATGCTTTTAGCTGGCGAGAACGTGGAGGTCACCCTGATGGGTGATGTGAAGTCACCTGATGTCCTCTTTATCGGTAGCCATTGCCTGGGATTCGAGGCTCTGATGCGTCTGTTGCCTTTCTACGTGAGGGTGATAAACACAGGCAGTACAGGTGGACTGGTTGCTATCAGGGACGGCATCGCTGATATGGCCGGGGTACATCTCATGGACGACACAGGGGAATACAACATTTCATTCATGAAACATTTTGGTCTGGAAAACGCTGTGCTTGTCAAGGGCTACCTGAGAGAACAAGGGCTTATCGTAAGAAATGATAGCTCTATCCAAGGATTTGAGGACATCATGGAAGCCAGGTTCATTAACCGTACACCGGGTTCGGGTACCAGGGTACTCACAGATAGGAAACTCCGCGAACTTGCAGCAGTACGGGGTATAGGATTTAACGACCTGTGTGCCTCAATCAACGGGTATGGATCCCTGGCCAGGACCCACAGTGCAGTCGCCGCTGCCGTTAAGCTGGACCGGGTTGATATGGGTATTGGTATCAGGTCAGCAGCAGAACTGAACAACTTGAAATTCATTCACATTGCAGACGAAGAATACGATTTTGTGGTAGACCAAGAATTTATTAAAAGCAAAATGGGTACGGTATTCCTGGATGTGCTGCGTAGCAAGGAATTCAGCCGCAACCTACCCATCGGTATTAAAACGTATGAGCGGACAGGTGAGGTTTTGGGGTCACCTCAGGTATAGAACCATAAGTATACCATTATCCCGTAGCCCAGTACCAGCATCATCAGGGATATGATCCAGAAATAGCGAAGTAAGAAGGCCTTTGTTTCAGGCTCATTCAACTTTTCCATAAATTTTTCAATCAAAGGCATTCGTACAATAGAATAACCAGATGATATATTACAATATCTAAGATTTGATGCGTTTGAGCCTGAACGTGTTCTCCCGCTCCATCTCATCCAGTCGCAAAATGATGAAGTTCCTGGCCTCGATAAGCTCAGGGATTACTTTGAACTCAAGAGCATTTACCCTGCGCTTGGTCTTCTCGATCTCATCCAGCAATTTCTTGATGGTGGTCTCGATCTCAGCAGCCAGGATGATCTTCTCAACAAGTATCTCATAGGCATCAGCAGCTTCATCAATCCGACTGCTGGTCCCTATAATACCATATCCTCTTTCGTTGAGTGACTTTCTCACGCTACTGGATTCTATCTTTGGAACTACAACACCCATCACGTTCTTGCTCTCAACTACCAGTTGAGGGGCATCCTTGAAAGAAAAGGCAGTGGACCTGACAGTCACAACACCTTCCACAGCCTTGGCTATATTTATCTTTTCAGTTGCGACATCGAAATCAGCATCAAGTTCTGCCCGTACCGACTTGGCCTTCTCAAGCACTTCAAAGAATTCAAGGATAAGACCATCCCGCTTCATCTTGAGGATCTTGTGTCCACTCTCAGATAGCTTGATCTTCCTTTTCAGTTCTATGAGTTCTGAACGTGTGGGTTTAATGTCCTGTACAGCCATGTATTGCCCTCCGAAAATCCTCGTTATTTCTTGTGGGCAGGATGGTATTTTTCAATGAACTTGGTATCGACCCTTACCAGCAGCGACTCTGGAAGTTCAGCCAGCAGGTCCCATGCAATACCCAGGGTAGTCTCAATATCCCTGTCTTCATCCACACCCTGGCGTACGAACCTGTCCTCGAACATATCAGCAAATTCCAGCAGTTTCTTGTCCCTGTCTGAGAGTGCATCCTTACCCACGATAGCCACCAGGCCCCGCAGGTCCTTCCCTTCGGCATAGGCTGCATACATCTGGTCAGATACAGCCTTATGATCTTCCCTGGTACGTCCTTCACCGATACCGCTGTTCATCAGCCGGCTCAGTGAAGGTAGCACATTGACCGGGGGATAAATGCCCTTCATATGCAGTTCCCTGGATATGACAATCTGTCCTTCGGTAATATAACCGCTCAGATCAGGAATCGGATGGGTAATATCATCGCCGGGCATACTCAGGATACTGAATTGTGTCACAGACCCTTTCCTGCCCTTGACCACACCGGCACGCTCGTACAGACTGGCCAGGTCGGTATACATATAGCCTGGATAACCTCGCCGACCAGGCACCTCTTCCCTGGCTGCACCCATCTGTCGCAGTGCTTCGCAGTAATTAGTGATATCAGTAAGAATGACCAGCACATGCATATCGTGCTCATATGCCAGGTATTCAGCAGCAGTAAGTGCCATTCTTGGTGTAATAAGCCGCTCCACAGCAGGGTCATTTGCAAGGTTTAAGAACACCACTGCCCGCTCAAGTGCACCGGTACGCTCGAAATCCTGCATAAAATACTGGGCTTCCTCATTGGTGATACCCATAGCCGCAAACACCACTGCAAAATCCTCTTCGCTACCAGGCACTTTAGACTGTCTGGCTATCTGGAGTGCAATCTCGTTATGAGGCAGACCTGAACCCGAGAAAATGGGGAGTTTCTGGCCCCGTACAAGGGTATTGGTACCGTCAATAGTACTGATACCTGTCTGGATGAAATCTTCAGGAGGCATCCTGGAGAACGGATTAATGGCCGCACCATTAATATCAAGCCTGTCTTCAGGTATGATACGGGGGCCGCCATCCAGGGGTTCACCTGAACCGGATAATATCCTGCCCAACATATCTTTGGACACTGGCAGTTTGATGGTCTCACCTGTGAACCTGACACCACATTGCCTGTTCAGGCCACCGGTACCTTCGAACACCTGTACTACAACTGTATCATGGGAGGTATCCAAAACCTGACCGCGCTTTGTAGAACCGTCAGGCAGTGTGATGTTCACCAGTTCATTGTAACTTACCGGCTCGGTCTTCTCAAGGAATATGAGCGGGCCTGAAACTTCTGTGATCGTCTTATACTCTTTTGTCACGTTACTCAACCCCCTCTGAAACACTTGAGGAAAAAGTATCACTCTTCAGGGCATCGAACTCCTTATCCATCTTATCTAATACCACCTTCAAAGAGCCATCAAAGTCATCATCGAACCTGACCTTTGAAAGTTCGTCCTTGGATTCCAGTTTAATGATATCATTGATCATGATACCTGAATCCAATGCTGCCTTGGCCTTATCTCCGAATTTCTGGATGGTATCCAGCAATTTATACTGCCTGTCCATAGGACAGAACGTATCAACCGGATGGAAAGCATTCTGCTGCAAGAATATTTCCCTGATAAGCCTGGTTATTTCCAGGGTCAACTGCTGGTCTGGTGGGAGTGCATCCGAACCAACCAGCTGGACAATATCCTGGAGTTCTGATTCCTGCTGGAGCAGGTCCATGGCATTGTCCCTTAATTTGACCCAATCCGGGGATACATTCTCATTGTACCAATCAGTTAGTCCTTTGGTGTACAGACTGTAACTATTCAGCCAGTTAATAGACGGGAAATGCCGTCTCTGGGCAAGTTTCGCATCCAGGGCCCAGAACACTTTCACAATACGCAGGGTATTCTGGGTAACAGGCTCTGAGAAATCTCCGCCTGGCGGTGATACTGCCCCGATAATGGTAATAGAGCCACCGAGTCCGGCCAGGGACTCTACCCGGCCAGCTCGCTCATAGAACTCACTGAGACGGGCCGACAGGTAGGCAGGATAACCTTCTTCACCTGGCATCTCTTCCAGCCTTGATGAGATCTCTCGCATGGCTTCGGCCCATCTGCTGGTACTGTCAGCCATTAATGACACATCATAACCCATATCCCTGTAATACTCGGCAATGGTGATACCGGTATAAACACTGGCTTCCCTTGCCGCCACAGGCATGTTACTGGTATTGGCTATAAGCACGGTCCGCTCCATCAGCGGCCTGCCGGTCTTGGGGTCTTCCAGTTCAGGGAACTCGGTAAGCACATCTGCCATCTCGTTACCCCTCTCACCGCAGCCTATATAGACTACGATCTCGGTATCACTCCATTTAGCAAGCTGCTGCTGGGTAACGGTCTTACCGCTCCCGAATGGACCGGGAATGGCTGCCGTACCGCCCTTGGCAACAGGGAACAGACCGTCAAGAATACGCTGTCCAGTTATAAGCGGGATATTAGGAGTAAGTTTTTTATTTACAGGTCTGGGCAAACGCACAGGCCATTTCTGCATCATCTGTATCTCGGTGCCATCTGTAAGGGTACAGACAGTATCCAACACAGTGAATTTACCGCTCTTTATCTCATCCACGGTGCCTGATACATTGGGCGGGACCATAATACGGTGCTCTACATTGGGTGTTTCCTGTACGGTACCGATAACCACGCCACCAGATACCTTATCACCGGCCTTTACAACAGATTTGAATTCCCATAATTTCTCATGGTCCAAACCATCTGCGGACACCCCACGTTCAATGAAATCACCCATCTTATCCTTAAGTATAGGTAATGGGCGCTGAATACCGTCATAGATACTTTCAATAAGTCCGGGACCGAGTTCAACTGACAGAGGCATACCCGTATTTTCCACGGGTTCTCCAGGTCTAATACCAGCTGTTTCTTCATAGACCTGAACAATGGATTTGTCCTTCTCAATTCCAATAACCTCACCCATCAAGCCTTCATTCCCTACTTTTACAACATCATACATACTGGTATTGATGCCCTGGACGGTAACTACCGGTCCAGATATTCTATAGATTTCTCCTTTTGTTACCAAAGATCAACACCTACTGCTTGTTTAATTTTATCTCTTAAATTTGAACTCTCACCTGCACCACCGAGTGCTATAGTGGTGGGTGTGACCATTTCGTCCAGCATTATCCTGAACTGTTCCGGCAAACTGGCCAGATCATCATTATGTATTACTAAAACACCGACTTCACGTTCTTCAAGTACACTTTGCAATGTAGGTACAAGGTCATTGGTTCCTTTAGTCTCGTAAATCTTTTTTATACCTGCAAGCCTGAAACCCGTGGTAAATTCACTGTTCCCGATTACTGCTATTTCCATGATTACATCACCAGATGTTTTCTTATGATCTCATCAGGAAGTTTTACTTTCTTACCCCTCACAATGGTCCTAATGTTGTTTATTTCATTGTTCTTCCTGAGCATGTAATCATAGATAGGAAGAATGGAAAGCGGGTAATAATGTGAAATCCTGGTTGCATATCCCATTGCATATTTGTCCAGTACAGCTTCCACGTCCATAAGAGAGGCCATATCCTCACGTACCACTTCAGAAATGTCAGACCAGTAAGAGTAATCTTCAAGTCCTTTCAGAAAATCTGGCCATGAGAGAGATGAAAGTCTCTTCAGGTCTCCGCTCTTCAGTTCCATGCCGCCGGGTATTACAAGGTTCAATATCTCATCCTTTTCGAGACCTGCCTTCTTAGTCCTGAAAAGTGTTTTTAGATTCTTCAGGTCGATCTCGGTCCTGATATATTTAAGACTCAGTTTTTCGCCTTTTGACTTGCCGATGGATGCCAGTAATCTTGAATAATATATCCTGTCAAGTTCGTTCTCAATGACCGATAGTTCACCACCCTCATATTCGGCAATTGCTGCATAATAGGGTGAGTGTGTAAGAGCGGTCTTAATATCATCAATAGATTCCATATTGGCGATGGAAGTAAGTTCGCGGTAACCCAACTGTCCTGCGGCCACCACAGCATCCAGTATCTCCTGGGCCGGAGCTCCGTAATATTTTCCTCTCAGGATCGTCTTGATATTCCAGATGTCCCAGTGTCGTAGATATTCTGTGATCAGAAAATTAGGTTCATCCTGGGATACGCGTAACAATTTCCGATATGTCCGGGCCAGATTCTGGTTAAGTGCATGCTCCAGCAGGTCAAGTCCGCTGTATCTCTGGGCAAGTTCATCCACATCCTGCTTGTATTCAGACTCTCCTATTAAACGTGTTATCTCAGGAATGTCCATGTTCATCAGTTTGGGGTAAACCTCCTTGGGTATCAATTTACTTTTCATTGCCCTTACCCTGGCCGTGATGTACGGATATTTTTTACTGCCCCGCCTGATCAAGAATGCCATGAACACCTCACACAAAGAGTATATCAGAAATCTGCTTCAATGACTGCTCAGATACATCTTCCAGGATCCTATCGTACGTATAGTCCATACGTACAGTACCGTCATCGTTTTCTATGACCAGTCCGCCAATGCAGTCGATCTCACCCATATACATAAGGTCGGTCATTTTCTGGACCAGTTTTGCATCTCTTCCATTGGAATAGACCCTGATTCCACTGCTGCCATATTTATCGAGAATTGTCTTTAACAGGTCGGCATTCTTCTCGGCTGGCATCGAAGAGAGGGCATCCTTAGCTGATTGATTAACGCTATCCAGGATATCCTTTTTTGCATTCAGGGCAGCCCGCTTCATCTCAAGATGGGCGCTGGATATCTCCTGTTTATGCATTCGCTCTATATGGGCATCAACTTCAGCCTGACGGGTTTGCATAATCTCATCTGCTTTGGATTGTGCCTCACTTATCAGGGCAGCAGCCTCGTTCTCTGCTTCAGCATTGATAGCTGCAGCTTTGGATCTGGCTTGCTCCAGAATATCATTCACAACGTCTTCAAGTCCCATATTCTATCTCCCGATAACGGGTTGAATATTTACAGGAATAACAGCAATATGGCAACGACAAGACCAAAGATGACGATGGTTTCCGGAATAACGGTCAGGATAAGACCTTTACCGAATAGTTCCTCACGTTCTGCCATTGCACCTACAGCTGCAGCACCAATGTCTTTTTCTGCAATACCGGATGCAATACCGGAAAGACCAACTGCCAGACCTGCGCCAATGGCTATCAGTCCTTTCTGGTTTGCAAGTATCTGTTCAACTGTTGCATCTGCTATACTTATATCTACCATTTATTTTTCCTCCGTGTATTTTCGAGTATATCCGAATGGATCAAATTTACGACCACCGCCATGATAGAATTTTGTGAAGAATTCTACATACTGCAGCCTCAGAGCATGCAGCCCGGGCGCTACTACGCCCAATACGGTGTTTATTGTGTGCCCCACCAGGAGCACTATAATTCCCAATAGGATGAATAATCCGCCCTTGGGGAAGAGCATTCCGGTCACTATTTCATTGACCGCAAAGGCAATGCCTACCGAAGATAGGCCTACTGCGGCAAGTCTTGTGTATGAAAGCGTATTGCTCAGTATGGACGGGAGTTCCAGTATGGCTGCACCGCCTTCACCTGCTATCAGCATTACTACTCCGAGCAGTGCCACAACTGCACCGACCGTTTTGCCTACTACCGGTATATATTCAAAGGCAGACAGAACAGCGAGTGCAATTCCTAATTGCAGTACTATCCAGCTGATCTTTTCAAGCACCGCCACTTTAACCCCATGTGAAACTACTTCATTCCTAAAACCTAATAAGAATCCCATGTTCAGGTGCAACACACCGATAAGTGCGGTTGCTATCAGTAGTATTGGGATATCTTCCCTGCCAAGCCTCTCAAGAATAGGCAGAGCATGGAAATTAGAGAACATTTCTCCCAGTGCACTGTGCTCACCAAACAGTTCAAGCACAACAGTGTGAGGTCCAAATAGATGGAATCCAAATATTTCGGCAAACAGTATGCCGAATATCAATGTTGAGATACTGCAATATATGAGCAAGGTTGCCAGGGGTTTCAAACCCTCCGACCTTATCTTTGCTTTGCCGATCATACCCAGTGTAAGGAGCACCAGAGCGTATCCGATATCTCCCAGCATGATACCGTAGAACAGGGGGAAGGTAATGAAAATGATTGTTGAAGGATCGATCTCCTTATACATCGGTCTGGAGTAAAGGTCCATTATTGTCTCAAGCGGTTTGACCAGTTCTGGATTGTCGTATTCCACAGGAATGTTCTCGGTCTTTATTTCTTCTTTTTCAATGTCCAGTTTTGTTATAAAGATTGAAGTATTGAACCGGTCTTTAATGACCTGTGCTACATTATCGAACTGGTCGTCCGGTATCCAGCAGTCTATAATAAACGTATTTTCAGAAGTAGCAAACCGCAGTGGAACCTCTGCTTTTTGTGTAATTATCGACAATATTTCATCTGATGCCAGTATAAATTCAGAGTATCTGGTCTGCAATTCAGATATCGCATTTTCAAGCGATTCCAGTTCAGACTGGATATCCTCTTTTCGGTTATTGAAACCGGCCAGGAGTTTTTCAGGATCGCCTGTCAGTTCTGGTATATGTATTTCAGAGAAATTGTACCTCTCAAGTATTTCACTGATGGCATTGGTAAGTTCAACTGGTGAGAATAAAGTAATAACGTTGGTTTTGTTGTATGCGCAAAATGATATATCACATTTAGTTGTAACGTTCTTTATCTCAGTTTCAATATCTACATGGTCACCCTGGATATATCCTGCACGGACAGAAACGGACTTATAACCACTGTACATCTCAATATTCAACGGGAACAGTGATAGCGGTTGTAGGTCATGTATATGGATTTCGATGTTCTTGATTTCGTTTTCCAGCACATTTCGCCTTTCCAAAAGTTTAGAAACAGCAGAATCAAGTTCATCCATTTTTGCATCAAATTCATTTAATAAAGACTTTTCATTTAACGGATTGTCAGAATATTTTTGTTTTATCCCCAGGAAATTCGATAGTGACCTGAGTTTTATAAGCTTGTTTGAAGCATCCGATGCTACTTCTGTAGGTCTCCCTATCGAAAGAAAATCTGTCTCTTCAGTAAAATCCACAATATGTACACAGTTTAAATCATGCAACGTTTCCACTGCTTGATCCAATAATTTCTTATTACCTAACAATAAGGCCATCGAGACCTTTTTGGGCTTAAGCATTTATTGCCCTCTCAAAATGTTCTACCAAGGATGCTGTAGCTTTGCCAATATTTTTCTCAGCTTCGGACTTGATTGATTTAGCCATTTCAGATCCTTCATTGAGCATTTTCTCTTTTTCCGATACTACACCTTTCTTTGCTTGAGCAATCTTCTGTTCACCAGTTTTTTGTGAATCATATTGTGCCTTTTCTAACAATTCACGTGATTGGGTCTTTGCTTCCAGTATCTTTTTGGCTTTTGCTTCGTTGGCTTCAGATATAATAGATTCAGCATCTTCTTCCGCTTTCTTGATCTGAGATAAAATTTCAGCCTTGGTCATATTTGCTCCACCATATCATTTCAATCAGATTCCCATCCACAACGATATGAAATTTATCTAAATTATCGTATTTTACAAAGGCAACCACAATCGTGCTTTTTCAGATGTAAGCTTGTTGACCATGATTATTAACCATTGAAGGTTGTTTCGTGTTACCCTTATTGACGTCTGAATTTTCAATCTATCTTTTAACATATAGTAGATAAACTATTCGGTTTCCAGACAGATTTTCAATAGCAACAACACAATCCTTAACGAATAAATGTGATTATTTTTCATCCCCTCGAATAATTTCATCTACCATGGTGCTGGCAATCTCACTGCAGGTAGTATGTCCCGGCCCATGTAATTTGTGTATCTTCAAAATCAGTATCCTTTGATTGAGTTCGCACCTGACCAGGAACGTATCTTCGTTGAATGCAACTCTACTATAATCTTTGTTCAGGCGAGAATATAAGATATTTATCCTGAAATCCAGCATACCATTATTCTCTATACCCTCAAGAACTGCATCCAGGTCCTTAGGTGCCAGGGATTTAAAATCCACATTTGCTTCCGCAATATCCACCTTAATGTTCCGCTTAACATCCAGTACCTGCCCCGTGTTCCCTGTGAGGGTCATAGATCCCGATCTATTGTTCATTGCTGCTAATGTCTTAACAAGATATGGCAGATTGCCCCAGAAACTGTAGTTCTGCGTGAACTCTACATCATCTACGGGAAAATGATGATATACTCGCTTTCTCATTTCCAATCTTACTCACCTATCAACGATTATTCAATATACTTATAGTCTATCGAAAAATAAACTCTTCGAATAAATGTGCCGAAAAATAAATATAGGTTTCAATACAACCATATGCACGAATAGTTAAAGAACTAGTCTGATTTTTCAAAAAGGTTTGGTAATTATATGAGAGACAGAATAGAATGGGAACTTAAGGATAGGAAAAAGGCAGGTATAATCCTGGCATTGACCAGTGCTAATGATTATGACGAAGCCAACATAAATTTTCTAAAATACCTAATCTATACAAAAAACGAACCCGGGGTCTATTTAACATTCAACAAGCCTTATGACACAATGAAGCAGATATTGGAAGCAGAAAATATCGATCAGCGTATGATTATTTTTATCGACGCCATAACCCTGCCAAGTGGTGGAAATGCCAAAGACTCTGATCAATGTCTTTATCTGAATGACCTGAGAAACCTATCTGACTTAGCAGTTATAATAGACGAAGCAATAGATGCCATTCCCTCTGATAACAAGTTCATGTTCCTGGATTCCCTTTCCACACTACTTCTGTACAATAATACAGGAGGAGTTGCCAAATTTATTCATTTCCTCACCGGTAAGTTGAGATCATGGAACCTTGATGGGATATTCCTATCCCTTGAACTGGAAAGTGATGCTGAATTCCTGGCACAACTCTCACTGTTTTGTGACAAAAAAATAAATCTCAGCAAATCTCAATAATTATGATAGACCGGATATTTTTATTTATAGTTATCTTTGGCACAATGGCCTTTGGTACCATGACGCTGGTCATAGGTTATTTCACCCTTCAAAAGCTAAGCAGCGGACGTATCAAAGATTATGGTATGGTAGTATGGTATGCCCTGATATTTTTTTCAATCGGGGGAGGGATCCATTCACTCAACCTACTTTTTAACTATGAATCAATATTTGGTATAAATCTTTTTTATTTTGAATATTTGTTTTATTGCGGTTACTATATTATTCTCTTATATGCACTATTTTCCTTATACAGGATGGCAAAGTTCATTGGGTTCAGCCGGAGGTCGGAGGAGATGAAGGAGGCAATGCAGCAGATACAAAATAAAGGTGAGAGCGATGACCCCTGAAGAAGTTGTCAATTATCTCATAATCCTTGTAGGCATTCTGGGAACAATAACCCTTATCATAAATGCATTAATATTGAGGAAATTAGGGAATAGTTCAATAAAACGATTGGGTTTACAGGTTTTGGGCCTGATGATAATATTTTCAATTGCCGGGTTACTGCGGTCTTATCAGCTATTTTTCAATTACCAATCCAATGAAATAATTGCCCTTGAATATGGAATATACAGTTTGACATATATAGCAGCATTCTATAAATTGTATAAGATGGGCCGGGACTACGGGTTCAATGTGGATTGATCTTCAGGGAAGAGCTTTAACCTTGCAGAGTCCAGGGCTCCTCGTCCGGTAATACTTGCAGCATATCGGTCAGCCATCTGTTCAAGTTCAGGTTTCATGATACCTGTAGTGGTGAAGGTCATAAGTGAAAGTTGTTTTAACCAGTGTGTCTTTTTGTTATGCATAATGTGCCACGACTCATGTGCCAGCACCGCTCTCAATTCGTCATCGTTCAACATTTCCAGCAGGCCCACTGAAAGAAATATTGACCTTCCGGCAGCAAAAGCCTTGGGAATGGCAGAATCAAAGTAGAACACCCTTGTACCTTTTACTAAATTGTTTACAAACTGCTGGGTCCATCCTATTAATTCTGTTATAGGGGCAGCATTCAAGTGCCTAATAAGGTATCGATCAAATACTCTTGGGAGAAATATCATAATACCCAGCGTTAACAATGTGTAGATCAAATAAATGTCAATAAAGAACATGGAATTGCAGGTCATTGTAGTGAATGATAACCAGACCGCAGAAATTATTAGTACCTGACCTGATGCAAATATCGTTATCCTGTGGTCGGGATTTGAAACGAACAGGTATGCGATGAATAAAAAGATCGCCAGTGCTATTAACATCAATATTACCCATGTTAATGAGGACGATTGAATGCAATTAATATAACAGCCGACCTCATCTGATATATGTTGAATAGCACTCATATCTTAGATTTATATTTTGAGAAATTTTCAACAGCCAGCTCACCAAAACAATCCACCAGACTGTCAAGTACCCTATTGGTGATATCACAAGCAACATCGCCCCGGGAAGAAGTAGGCATGTACATATATCGAACTCTTCCTTTTACATTTTGCACATCACGGTCCACGTAACCTGCCTTGACCAACCTATCAAGGGTACCGGCCACACTTGACAGGGGGATGTTAGTGTTTTCAGTGATCTGGGATGTGGTCATGTCGCCCATATCCCATAATGTTTCCATTATCTGGGATTCAATAGGACTGAAGAACTTGGTGTATCCCTCATTAGAAAGATTAATACGGTCGATTTTAACCATGTTTTTACAATTGGTGTAAATACATATAAATTTTTTGCAGGCAAAAGTATTTACTTTGCCAACCGAAATGCCACTATAAATTGGCGTTTTCGCCCTCAGGTGTTGTTATGTTGATAAAAAATATAGTAATTATACTGTTAATTGTTATGCTCTCTCTATCATATTCAGGATGCCTAAAAGCTCCAGATACAGATGGTGATGGTCACAGGGACCCGGTGGATGCTTTTCCTGAAGACCCGTATGATTGGGAAGATTCAGATGGTGACGGTATAGGTAACAATGCTGAAAAAGATATTGGAACAAATCCCTATAACCCTGATTCAGATGGTGATTCCTACATTGACAGCATTGATTTGTATCCCCTCAATGCCAGCATCGGCATAGACAGTGATGGTGACGGTTATCATGATGCTGTTGATGCTTTTCCGGACAATTCAGGTGAATGGGCCGATACCGACGGCGATGGATACGGAGATAACTCTGATAAGTACCCTGAAGATCCAATGTATCACACTTCAACGTTTAAGAATTTGACCCAATTTTCGTATGAAGAATTGACTCCTACCACAATTTTCGAAAATAACTCACAGGGAGCCGAGTACACTATCAGTATCACAAACAACGATACCCTTGGTGGCAATTTCATAGTAACCGTGGAGACGTGTAATGCTCCCGACTGGACCAAACAGGAATGTAAACCCGGCACCAAAAGGGGGAGCTCGAACCAGGGTTATATTGGGCCCGGGGAGACCAGGACCGTGAAGGTCAAGGTATTCTCTGAATATTTAACACAGCGCCGCACGTATATGTATTGGATTACTGTTACTCCGCCTATAGTGGAACAACCAGTTTAGACCTTTATAGATTCAATCCCCAACAACCTTTGTTTCACATCCACCCCATAGGAAAAACCACCGGGTCCACTTTTTGAGACTACCCTGTGGCATGGTATGATCACTGGCACCCTGTTCTTACCCAGGGCAGTGCCCACGGCCCTTGTTGCCCGTGGTCTCCCTATCATTAGAGTAAGCTGGGAATACGTGATGATACTGCCCCATGGTATGGACCTTGCTGCAGTCAATACTTGCTGCTCAAAGGATGTAAGCCCTGACAGGCCCACATCATAACAGGAAAAATCGATTATTTCGCCGTTGAAATACCGCTGCAGGTCTAATGATACATGATGGTGTACGCACATTTCACTGTTGTATTTTTTCATTGTATATAATCTATAAGATTATGTACACAAGTTAATCCGACCGAAGGGAGGATTTTCTTGTTGTATATAATCTATAAGATTATGTACACAAGTTAATCCGACCGAAGGGAGGATTTTCTTGTAAACTGTATCGACCTGACGTTCCCCCGATCCTCCTCCACAGCCACCCACATACCTATCGGTTTTGCATAAAAATAATCTACGGACACTCGGGGGGTATCCTATAGTATGTACCAGTCAGCATCCTTGACTATCGATTCACCTTGTGTAATCCTGTATAAAGGTTCCTGGCCCACTATACGGCATATCGCCTCATCAAAATCCTTAAGATATTGTTCCATATGCAGACTTCCGTGCCCGAATTTCAAACCAGGATCGAACATCTTTTCCATACTCTTTTGTGTGGGCACAATATCCACTTCCACCCCGCAAAGTTCTACAGCTTTCTCCATAGCGGCTCTGAAATCTCCGATACAGTATGCTATTCTGTGCTTATAATGACCTTTTGTCTTCAGGAGATAACGTGCCAGACGCTTACTTTCAAGCTGGTGGAATTCCCGTTTAACACGTGGCACATTGCACTGACCCAACATGAACTTGTAGTCCATGAAAGGATATTCGGTGTCCAGTTCCCTGGGTGTTATGCCGCAGGTACCAAATACTACGACATGGACCTGGTCCTCATTAAGATGGTTGAAAATGATTGTATCGAAGATCTTGTGTGATGGGCTTTCATGATATGGTTTTGCCCTTGAACACGGTACGAAAATGCAAATGTCCCGTTTGGGCGGCTCGTACCGGGTTAATACCCATTCAGCAGCCCGTATCATATCGGGGTGTTTTATTACCTGCTCACCTATAAGTGGCTCTTTGGACCTTTGGGTTTCAGGTATGATCACTTATTCACCACAAGTACCGGTATGGGCGAGAGCTTGACCAGTTCATCTGTTATACTTCCTTCTGTGAGTTTCTGCAGCCCGCTCCGCTTGTGGGACGACAACACTATCAGGTCAGGCCTCTCCTCTTTTATCATGTCCATCAGTATATTCAGGATAGATTTCTTTGAAATTTCTCCCGTTTTAATCACGCTTCTTACATTGAGGTCACGCTTCTTGATAGTATTCAGCGTTATATCGTGATATGTCTCCATCAATATGGATGCAGGCATATCCTTTAATCTCTCCTTCATGCCGGGACTTATCTCCTCAAGTCTTGTCTTAAAAAGACCTGCTGCTTTTTTGCCTTTGGGTACTACCGACACTACAATTATCTCGGCCTTGAAAGCATTGGCCAGGCTTACGGCATATTTCAAGCCACGTTCAGCTTTCTTTGAGCCATCAAGGGGAATCATTATTTTGGTGAACTTTTGAAGTTCCTGGTCTGTCAATGAATAAACACCTGCTGTCTGGATATAACATTTGAGCAATTTAATTTATTGATGTTGTACAACTTCTATCCCCAAAAAGCTAACTGACCAGGGTTAAGTAAATGGTATATTCAGTCCTCATCTGGACGGGAATGCCCTGGGATCAGAGGACCGTACCAGCGGCAGGGAAATATGACGCCTGGCGCAGGGAGGCACTTCATATATGCCGGGTGTAATGCTTCTCCTGACAGGATTACGGCTCACTTCACGGTCTGATGTACCACAGCGCCTGCACCTGAAACCCTGGCTGTGTCCTGCAGATTTCATGCGCCTGCCACAGGAGGGACACAACGGATTTTGTACTATATCTTGATTGGAAAGTTCAATGATATCGATCTTTTCCAGATTCAAGGTCCCATTCTGAACACTACCGTACACTTTTACTCTATCCCCGGGCATCAACTGCCTGACCACCTGCCTGAAATCCTTGGTAGGTTCAAAAGCCGAACATTCTATAGTGCCTGCTTTTTCAGCAAGGGTAAAGAACGTATGTCCACCTTCAATTGTCCTGGGATGCTCCAGTACCACACCTGTGAGGTAATATGAGCGGTGCTCAATAATATCGCAGATGTGCCCATCAAGAAGGTGCAGGTCAGTCCCCTGGTTGGTCATGTACAGGATCGTCCGGCCGATCTTTTCAGATTCTATCATATTGAATGCTTGCTGGATGGACTGGGTGTTGTCACCCCGAATACCGAACAGCACAGGGTCCGGCGAATGAGGTGCGAACACTACGGTATTGTTGGCTATATCCACTGTATCCCAGGTGTTTGGGTATGTTATCTTGTCTGCCTTGAACACGGAATCATGGTCGATAACCCGAGACGTGCCGAAATTTTCTGGCTTACGGTAAGCTATCATCTCATACGTATGGTCAGGCAGGCCGCATATGGCGGCGCCTGAGGCAGCAAGAGCGCCGATGAGACCACGCCCATTCTTGAATCCCTGGTGAGCCAGGTCGAACCTATCGATAATAATACGGGCATCCTCAATTGTTAGCACATCTCGTATTGCCCGCCACATGAATGCTTCCAGTACGTGCTTGAACTCTCTATCCTGCATAACCTCATCCGACAAAAAAACGATGCCGGGGTTGGTATTTTCGTACTTTACATCAGCCATCTCATCCACCAGCGAGACAGCTGTATCCATTATACGCTGCTGTGAACCCGGGTTGGCATCGATCTTAAGGGAAAGTGCCGCATTTCCCCGTGTCTTGTATTTGATATTGGGATTCAGACGGATAAGATAGGGCATTCCTTTAATGGTGCCCATACCCCTGAGTTGTTCAATAAGTACGGCTGTGAGGTAGGTGGTACACATCCCATCAACAGAGTCCGTATCATCAATTCCAATGATCATAGAAGTTTTCCACTAAACACGGTTTTGGCCGTGCCCTCCATGAAAGCATAACCTCCTTCCAGTGTAATAATAAGTATTCCTCCCAGGGTATTGACCGTTACCTCGCTGCCGGTCAGGCCCAGATAGTGGGCTATCACGACTGCGGCAACTGAACCTGTGCCGCAGCTTAGTGTTTCACCTTCCACGCCCCTCTCATAGGTGCGAAGGTTAATATGACCTTTATCGGTAACACTGACGAAATTTACGTTTGTGCCTTTCGGGAAAATGTTGTGGTATCGTATAGGGGGTGCCATTACATCTATGTCAACGTCCTCCAGGTCGTCCACAAATATGACTGCATGGGGTACGCCTGTATTGACAACCGACACCTGCACACCTTCAAGCATCTCGTTCATGAGCTCGCCTTCGCCTGTGGCAGGTATGTCTTTGCATTCAAACAGGGGTTTCCCCATATTCACCTTTACCTGTGCATCATTATCCTCATTCTTCACATCCACAGGCAGTATACCGGCCATTGTCTCCACCGCTGCAGTACCGGGTGATAAATAGCCTGTATCCAGGGCGTATTTGACAAGGCACCTGATGCCGTTGCCGCACATCTCAGCTTCAGAGCGGTCAGGCTGGAAAAGCCGCATTTTTATATCGGCCTGATCTGATCTTGACAGGAACAGTACTCCGTCTCCTCCTATACCGAACCGCCGGTCACAGTATTTTTGGGCAAAGTCGGCTTTTGTGTCATCGGGAACTACTGGGCCGTTGTATTCATCGATAACAATGAAGTCGTTGCCGTTCCCATGGAGCTTGGTGAATGGTATCATTAGGGCAGAAATCGGCTGGTCTTGGTATAAAGGTTTCGAATGAACACCATTAATATATATGATTTTAGAATGAAAAATAGTCCAATGGACCGGTCGGGATTTGAACCCGAGGCCTCTACCATTCAGGTTGGACAGCCTGTACAGCCAATCCAAATGCCAAGGTAGCGATCTACCCCTGATCTACCGGCCCACATTGGGCTGCTCTGGAATATAGCCTATCTGAAATAAACCTTTTGTTTCATCGGGTGTTGGGTATGGGATTTGCATAAATAATTGTAATAATTTCAGGGAAATGTTGGAAATGAAACAGTAAAATGAAGACTCAATGGCAAAAAACCATATACTTAAATAAGTAGGAAATAATCAATTTAGTAGGAAATAAGTTGATTTGTATGATGCAGAGAGTGAAAATTAGAAAAAAAGGACAGATTACTATTCCAAGCCGGTTAAGGAGACAATCGAACCTTGAAGAGGGAAGCGAAGTGTTAATTGAAACACGGGATAATGAAATCATTATACACACCCTTGTCCCTGAACCTATAAAAGAAGGGTTTGGTTTATTTGGAAAAGAAACGCTGGACAGCCAGGAATTAAAGACATTTACAGAAAAATCTCGAATAAAGTCCAATATCAATGATAAATAATCTCTCTGAATTTCAAAATAACAATATTTTCATCGATGCCAACGTATTCATATATTTCTTTCGATTACATCCAGAGTACAGTCAAGCTTGCCAACAGTTCTTTTCCAACCTTCAAAATAAGAAGTTCAAAGGATTTACAAACACTTTTGTGATAGAAGAAGTTTTATATATTTTATTAATACGGTCCATAGCAGATGATTTTAACAATCATCCAATCGAAGTAATTCGAGACAATCCACAAGTCGTGAGAAAATATACGGATAAACTTCATAAGGCCATTACGATCATATTCAGTATGGGAAATCTCTCTGTTCTTGATACACCAGTTGAATTGTTTTTTTCCATGGTTGAAAAGATGGAACACGGTCTGCTGACACGGGATGCACTATACCTGGCAGTCATGGACCAGAATAATATACAAAATATTGCAAGTTTTGATTCAGACTTTGACCGCGTTGACCAAATTATGAGATGGGGAATTTAACTCCTCAATCTCTCCCGCTCTCCAAAAACCTTCTCGATCTCCCCATCCAGCACTCCTGCCCTCTTCACATCGCTCTTCCCACCCGTTTCCATGATCTTGCGCAGCTCCCGCCTATACGGACCCATCCGCCGTCCTATGCGTACATAGTCCTTCTGCAAGATGCTCTTTTTCCCATCAAGTTCTTCCTTTGATATCAATTCGATCTGGGCCTTTATCGTTTCCAGTTTCTGATAAAACTCACCGGCTGGCCTTTTTGGGACATTCTTATTCTTCCTGACCACAGCGCCCTTTTTCCTTGTGGTCTTCTTACCGTCCAGCACATCCGCCAACTCCGCCACCAGCGCCGCCGCAGCCTCACCCCTTGAGGTAAGCACCACCTGCTTCACCCGGTTGTCTTTGCCGTCCTGCTCGAACTTTACCAGTCCCATCTCTTCCAGCTTGCCCAGTATATTTGTCGTATGCGCAAAAGTAGACTCTATCTCCCTGGATATCACTGATGCATACGTACCGCCTTCCCTGCTTATGGCAAGCAGGACCCGGGCTGGCTTTTGCTGCAGTATCAACTTAACGGCATCGCTGCCCATACAAATCCCCTATTCGCCCAGTTCCCTGGACCGCTCAGATGCTGCAATCACCGCACTCATTACAGCAGCCCGGACCTTCCGTTTCTCCAGTGCCTCAATACCCCGGATGGTAGTACCGCCTGGTGAGGTCACCATATCCTTCAGTTCACCAGGATGCTGCCCCGACTCCAGTACCATCTTGGCTGCTCCCAGCACGGTCTGGGCCGCCAGGGTCTGGGCCGTTACCCTGTCCAGACCCTGGTGCACGCCGCCATCTGCCAGCGCCTCGATCATCATGAAAACAAACGCAGGTCCGCTGCCTGAAAGCCCAGTCACCGCATCCATAAGGTGTTCGTCCACCACCACGGTCCGGCCCACTGCATCCAATATCTTCCGGGCGGTCTCCACATCGGCACTGGTAGCCGCATCTCCCGGACAAATAGCCGAAGCGGCCTCCCCTACTGTAGCGCAAATATTGGGCATGACCCTTATCACACGGGTTCCACCTGGCAGTTCATCGGCAAGGCTGTCAATGTTCACGCCAGCAGCAATGGATATGAACAGGTGCTTCTTTATTGTCGAATCCTTGATACCCTGCAGCACGTAACGGATGATCTGGGGCTTCACTGCAAGGATGACCACATCTGCTTTCTCAATAGTATGCCTGTTATCGCACGAGACAACAATACCCAGTTCCTCCCCCAGCATGCCCAGTTTCTGCTCATCTATATCACTGGCACATATCCTGCCAGGTTCCACCAGTCCCGCACCGATCATGCCACGTATCAATGCCTCGCCCATCTTTCCTGTTCCTATAAATCCTATAGTCAAGTCCTTCATCAGAATCATCCCTGTTTTACACCGCTTTCCTCTTTGGTTTCATGTATTCTATGGCCTCCTCAAGAGCGCTGGTTTTCAGGGTCTCATCAGTGGGTATACCATCCTGGTCCCAGCCCCTGCGCTGGTAATATATATCCAGTATCTCCTTGAACTCATCCCTGCTCAATACCTTCCCAGCATGGGGACCGGTCTTGATGGGGTCGTTGAACACCCTCTCAGGCGGCCTGTCATCATCCCTGACCAGTCCCAACCTGATATTGATAGCACGGGTCAGGTTGTACACGTCATTACTCAGCTTTAGCAGTTCTTCCAATGTAAATTCAATACCAACCGTCGCACTAAAGAACTCAGCGTAAGTATTTTCATCGAACCCGAGTTCGATCCATGGCAGCCTGCACACTCCCAGCATATCGAACAGGGGCCGTACTGTCTGGTGATATATGACCAGGTCTGCCTTGTCGTTCAGGTCCCAGTTGGCCCCCATCTCCAGTTCCTTGGCAATAGGCCAGGCCCGTGCATGGTGGGCTCCTATATCTGAGGTTGCATACCCCAGCGCCATGGTCATTGCGACCCTGGCATCATAGGCAGACTGGTCCAGTCCCTTCACATGGTTGACCAGGGGTGCCAGTTGAGGCCAGCGCTTAATCACTCCATAAGCTCCCTCTGCCAGAGTATCACCAACGCCTTCCCTGAAGGCTATCTTGCGTATCATTTCCATGATACTCTCATCATCGCCCCAGTTCAGGGCCATGCCATCCAGTTCTCCCAGCGTGACCAGGTCCTTCTCATAAGCCTCTATCATTACACTGATGAGGCTGCCTGCTGTAATAGTATCAATACCGTACTCATCGCACAGGTAATTGGCCCGCAGTATCGCACTAAAGTCACTGATACCAACGTTTGAGCCAAACATGGCAGCAGTCTCGTATTCAGGGCCCTCGATGACCGTGCCCGCATATTTGCCGTCCTTTACCAGGTTAACATTGCCGCACGCCATTGGACAACTGAAACAGGCCGTATCACCGATCTTATATTCCAGTTCCATGACATCGCCGTTGATCATATCGGCTTCCTCGAAATGAGTGTCCTTGAAATTATGGGTCGGTATGATGCCTGCAGTATTGGCATAATCAATAACGCTCATGAGTCCCTGACGCTGCCAGAACTCGAACAGGTTGTGCTGGGATAGCTTTCTATATGCCTTATCGCTGGCCCGGGTCAACCGGGGCAGGTCTGCTACAGGCAGGTCCTTTGTGCCCCGAATAGCAATGGCCTTGAGATTCTTGGACCCCAGTACGGCTCCCATTCCCGTGCGCCCGGCATTGCGGCCCCAATCAGCGGTGATACATGCCATCCTGACCAGTTTCTCGCCTGCAGGACCAATGGACGCCACCTTCACGGTCTCGTCACCAATATCCTCGCGCAGCAGGTGCTCGGTCTCTATGCTGCCCATGTCTGAATATTTTCCAGCGCTCTTCAACTGGATATCATCATCATCTATCCACAGGTAGGACAGTTCGGGTGCTTTACCTTTGATAACTACTGCATCGAACCCTGCCTGGCGCAGTTCCACGCCGAACATACCGCCGATATTGCTGTCACCGTATATGCCAGTGATCGGACTGATGGAACAAAAGGATGTCTTGCCTGCCGAGGGGAGGTATAACCCTGACAGGGGTCCGGGCGCTATTACTATAATGTTCTCGGGGCTCAGGGGGTCTGTATCTTCTTTCATGTTTTCCCATACCAGACGGGCACCCCAGCCTCTGCCACCGATGTATTTCAGGGCGAACTCCTCATCTACTTCTTCCACATGGGTCTTGCACTCACTCAGGTCAACATGCAGGACCTTCATGAAATATCCGCCTTTAATGCTCATTGGGAATCACCCCTTGTACCACCTGTCTCTATCTCAGCATACCTCAGTTTCTTTTTTACGCCATGCTCATAATATTCGACCTCCTGCATGTTGGCATACTGCAGTGCTGAAGACAGGCGGTGTGCCTGGCCAAGGGTATGCTCCGGGACATACAGGATGGCTTTTTTTGGACATGCTGATACGCATTTTGGTTTGCCCTGGCACATATCACATTTGAACGGTGTCTCCACATCCTCATGTACGAATATTGCACCTATCGGACAAGCTCCCACACATGCATGACAGGAGACACACCTGTCCTCCAGTATGGTCACTACACCGTCGGTAACGACAATGGCATCGGTGGGGCAGGCTTCCCTGCATTTGGGCTTCTTGCACTGTTCACACACGATGGGCATCTTGATAACAGGATGCGGATATAATGAAATGACCCGTATGTTGGCCTTCTTGGGATTATTGACACCTGCATGGGATATGGCACATACCAGTTCACATACCCTGCAGCCGGAACATCTTTCAGGTATCACTGTTAGCTTTTTTCGCAATCTGATCACCAGAATGTATATATTTTATTATCTAATCTGTCCAGTAGATATAGTTTTTGTATAAAAGGACTACAGCATAAACGATACAAAATGGAAAAAAATCACTGGCTTAGTTTCAATATGGCTTCGGCCAGGTCTCCACCCGTTTCCTTAAGGGCTGCCATTGCCTCATCCTTGGTCTTTCCGGTCTGCTCGGCAACGAGCGTCACATCTTCATCAGGTATGGGAGTTTCCCTTGGTACTTCATGGGGTGTCCCCACGATCTGGTAGGTGATCATACCCGGGGCAGCCACCTTTGTCACGTTGGCATGATCAAAAATAATATCAGTATCAGCGGTCCTGATTATGACCTGTTCTACATCAGCGATCTCATCGGATTTTATCCCCATCTGCTTCATCATCTGGTTCATGGCCCGGGGATTCATACCGCCCATTCCTGCTGGTCTTTTTGCCATTTTGTTCTCACCTGAAGTGTAGATATACACTCCAATATTAAAACATTATTCTAAACAGGTCATGTTTTCTCAATTTCAATGGTGGTGTGTTAGGGAAAGATTTGCCTGTGGTTTTTGAGGTGGATCGAAATATATAGATATATTTAGGGTGGCATAGACATTCCAGAGATAAATGGTTATTATGTGAAAGTCAGCACTGCTCTAAAAATCAGTTTTTTTTTGATACTGACCTTAGGTAAAATTAGTGTTAATCATTGTTAACCTGTGTCTGTAATATAACAAGACACGGATTTCACTGATTTACACAGATTTGTGGTCGCATCTGCATCTGATATATTCGCTGTAGAACTGGATTTTGGTATTCTGTCACTCTGAGTTTTGCCCTGAATGCCCTTCATTTAAAGTTCAATGGCTGGTTAGGGGTTTACTGGGTTGTTATAAGAGAAGCAAGTTTCTTTCGCTTCAAGTCAACGACCTCGGATTTCGCTATCGTTCAAATCCGGGGCATCATGGCTGATGCTCGGGATATACAAAATAAGAATGAGGCGCATTTTGTCTTAAGAATGCACCAAATATTTATTTGTTTAAATCACATTACTCATAACAAGTGATAATTATGCATGAATTCAATGTAACAGCAGTGATTTGGCAAGAAGATGATATCTATGTTTCAAAATGTTCCGAACTTGAAGTAGCCAGTGCTGGTGATACACCACAAGAAGCTCTTGAAAATCTCAAAGAAGCAGTAGAATTGTATATTGAAAATGCCAAAGCTTTAGGTATTTTTGATGATTTCTCAGCTTCTATAAAATCGCCAAATAAATTTAGTTCGAATATTGGAGTTGTAGTTTGAGCAAGCTTCCTCTGGTTTCGTCTGAAAAGATTATACGAAGTCTTCTTAAAGCTGGATTTGATTATGCTCCCATTAAAGGCAAAGGGAGTCATACTGCATTGGTCAGAGAAGGACTATATGATGAAAAATTTCTTGTAATAATTCCGAAGAGAAATCCAGTTCCTAAAGGGACTCTAATTTCAATTATTAAACAATCAGGATATTCAAGAGATGAATTTATCAAATTGATAAGTAATTAAATTCTAATAATTTGCACATGTTTTGAACTCTACCATGAATGAGCATGGCAACCCTTCCCTGTTGGAAGTACTGTCCTATACAGGGTATTACGTGAGCGCATACCTGTTCTACCGTTATACGAACAGGAAGGAAATGAACTTCGATGGCCGGGTAACTCAGACCCGGACCTGAGACTGCCGTTGACGTTGAGTGAGAGTGGTGGCTGATATTACCAGGCTTACCAGGCTCAGCCCTGCTGCGCCAATGAACACGGCATTGAATCCCCATA
>JAMJFQ010000014.1 GCA_023544605.1 ANME-2 cluster archaeon
GATAATACGTAGGCTCATCAGGTTTCTTCTCTTCCTTCTTACCCTGGAAATTAATAGCAGGCAGCGGGACCGCAGGCGGCAGGCCCAATGTCTTTGACATGGTCAGCGCCAGGGGCGCCAGGTTACTTACCATGGTATTGGCGATCTCATTTTGCACAGCCGGGGGCGCAGACCCGCTTGTCCACTCCTTGTGCATCGCCTCCAGGTCGCCCTCCTGGTAATAATCCGTGCTCCCTTCGAACCTGATATACCCGATGTTCGGGTTCAGGTAATTGATGGTTAGGGCATACTCCAGCTTTATCACGTGCTTTTTCCCAAAAGGAGTATTCTGCTCAACCAATGAGGGATTCCTGATATTGATGTCAAAATTAATATTAATACTCTTGTGCTGCCTCGCCCCTTCAGCACCTGCAAAAGATTTTGATTCGATTTGACTTACCTGAAAACCTATGATCATACTTCTATCACCACACTTAAAATAAAGGGTAAGAATTATAAAGATTGGGTTATCCCCCAATCCTTCCCCCACGATCACTCTATGAAAAAATACGGCGCAAAAACTAATTGGCCAGCACGATCTCTATGCTGATATCCTTTGGGACCTGTATACGCATAAGCTGCCGCAGGGCCCGTTCGTCTGCATCCAGGTCAATGAGGCGCTTGTGCACCCGCATCTCCCAGTGGTCCCAGGTGGAAGTGCCCTCTCCGTCCGGGCTCTTCAAGGTCGGAACAACCAATTTCTTTGTAGGCATGGGTATGGGACCAGCTATGTTCACACCAGTCTTTACAGCTATACTTTTAACCTGATCACATACACTGTCCAGGGTTGCCGGGCTTGTGCCAGATAATCGAATCCTTGCTTTCTGTGCCATTAATGAAATCTCCAAAAAGGTAAAAAAATAGAGGGGAGAGACCCTAGGGCCTCGCCTTTATACTTATGACCATACCAGCTGCAACAGTCTGGCCCATATCACGGATAGCGAAACGTCCCATCTGTGGGATCTCCTTCACATTCTCAATGACAAGTGGCCTGGTAGGCTTCACTGTTACGATAGCTGCATCACCAGCTTTGATGAAGGTAGGGTTCTCTTCTTTCACTTCACCGGTCTTGGGATCCAGTTTCTTGTCAATAGACATCAGAGTACATGCAGTCTGGGCCGTATGGCAGTGGAACACAGGTGTATAACCCACTGATATGGCAGACGGATGCTGTAGTACAACAACCTGTGCAGTGAACTCATCAGCCACTGTAGGTGGTTTTGATGCGGGACCGCATACATCGCCTCTTCTCACATCATTCTTTCCAATACCCCTGACGTTCCAGCCAATGTTATCGCCTGGTACAGCCTGGGGCTGTTCTTCATGATGCATTTCAATGGACTTGACCTCGCCTGTAGCACCGCTTGGACTGAAAGTGACAGTATCGCCTTTCTTCATAATACCGGTCTCAACACGTCCTACCGGAACAGTACCGATACCACTGATGGTATAAGCATCCTGTACAGGAATACGCAGTGGCAGAGATGTGGGCTTCTCAGGTTCCTTGAGTTCATCCAGTGCTTCCAGGATGGAAGGACCTTTGTACCATTTAGTATTCTCGCTCTTGGATGCAATATTGTCACCTTCGAATGCAGATGTGGGTATGAAGTTCATCTCGCCTGGTTTGAAACCTACCATCTTCAGCAGGGCACTTACATCATCCTTTGCCTTGTTGTACTTTGCCTCATCATAGTTGATCTCATCCATCTTGTTAATTGCAATGATCAACTGGTTGATACCCAGGGTCCTGGACAGGAACACATGTTCCTTGGTCTGGGCCTGTACACTGTCCTTGCCAGACACTACAAGTATTGCAGCATCTGCCTGGGATGCGCCTGTGATCATGTTCTTAACAAAGTCACGGTGACCGGGACAATCCACCACGGTAAAATAATACTTATTAGTATCGAATCGCTGGTGTGCGATATCAATGGTGATGCCCCTCTCACGCTCTTCCTTAAGTGAGTCCATGACCCATGCAAATGCAAAGGATTCCTTACCTTTCGCCTTGGCTTCTTCTCTATACTTTTCAATGATATGCGGCTCTACAGCGCCTGTATCATACATCAGTCTGCCTACAAGGGTTGACTTCCCATGATCGATATGACCGATGACTGCCAGATTCATATGTGGTTTCTCTGCCATCTTTAATCCTCCAAACTATTAATTTTAATTATCTGAATTTCTGTCTCATTATATCTTTTACTGTTTTTAAACTTTGTGTCGTAGTTATCTGATACTTTAGTCCCTTCAACACCAGATTATTGACCGATGAAATCACTGGATTTTGGCATTTCGGCTTTCAATCCTTTCCGCTGTCGTATCTGTGTTACGATCTCTTTTAGCTTACTCATCGGAAGTGGTTCAAACCCTGCGAATTCCGTACTCCACGAAGCCCGTCCTTCCGTTGCAGAACGAATATCACCGGCAAACCCGAACAGTTCCGCTACCGGAGCCCTGCTTTCAATAATGGTCAAGTCACCCTCCTGGGTCATGTTATTGATAACACCCCTGCGGCCCTGTATCTCTGAAGTGGCTCCACCCATATTGTTCTGTGGTGTCTGGATGAATACTTTCTGGTAAGGCTCAAGCAATGTATCGTCAGCCGATAACATGGCTGCCTGTATAGCAGAGCGAACTGCCGGAATCACCTGGGCCGGACCCCTGTGCACTGCATCTTCATGGAGTTTTGCATCTACGAGTTTGACCTTTATAGCCTGGCATGGCTCCCTGCTGAGGGGTCCGCCTACCATAACCTCTTCAAAACCATCAATTACCAATTCCATGGTCTCGTTCAGGTACTGGATACCTTTGGTCATATCGATCAGAATATTCGACTCATAAATTGTGGAAATACCTTTGGCTTCATCCTTATCAAAACCTGCTTCCATGAACTTCTCACGGCGTTCCAGTTCAGGCATACGCATGGACACCTCTCCTGACTTGATAAGGTCCACGACCTCGTTGGATAAAGGTTCAACCTCAATATAGAACCGGTTGTGCCGATTTGGACTCTTACCTTCCACCGGACCCGCATGTTTCAGCACAGTTTCCCTGTATACCACAATAGGCGGACTGGTAGTGATCTCCACACCTTTATCCCTCTCTATCCTGTGGCCAATGACCTCAAGATGGAGTTCACCCATACCTGACATCAGGTGTTCGCCTGTCTCTTCATTGATCGTGATCTTAAGAGTATTATCCTCCTTGGCCACCTGCCTCAGCACTTCTACAAGTTTTGGCAGGTCCTTCATGTGCTTGGCTTCTACAGCAACCGTGACCACCGGCTCACTGGCGTGTTTGATGGATTCGAACGGGATCATATCAGTCTTGCTTGAGACGGTCGCACCCACATATGCATCTTTCAGACCAGTAACTGCTGCAATGTTGCCGCCCGGTATCTTCTCAACTTCCAGCCGCTCCGGGCCCATAAAAATACCCACTTGCTGTAACCTGTTGGTCTTGGATGAACCGGAAACGTGCAGCTCCATACCTCTTTTCAGGGTACCGCTGAACAACCTGCCTGTTGCGACCTCGCCTGCGTGGGGGTCCATTGAGATATTAGTGACCATTAATGCCACATCACCATCCCTGTTGGCAGTCAGCATATCCTTACCTTCCTGGGATTCCTTATCACCGTGCCATATCACATTCACCCTGTCCTTCTGGGCTTGCAGTGGATTGGGAAGGAACCTGATTATCGTATCATTCAATACTTCATGGAGCGGACATTTCTCTGCCAGTTCCTTCTGGTTCTCTTCCTTACAGTAATTGTATACGTCATTGAAACCTATACCTGACTTTTTCATGAATGGAACACTGATGGCCCAGTTATACAGGGCAGAACCGAACACCACAGTACCCTCTGCCGCGTCCATGCGCCATCCTGATTTGTATTTCTCCTCATTCATGCCCTTAATGAGCTTGTTCACGTGGTCAATGACCTTCCCCAGCCGGATCTGCATTTCCTGTGCATCTACCTGCAGTTCGTTTATCAGTCTGTCAACCTTGTTGACGAAAAGCACTGGCTTTACATGTTCCTTGAGTGCCTGCCTTAACACGGTCTCGGTCTGGGGCATGGTACCTTCAACGGCATCCACTACGACCACAGCACCATCCACGGCCCTCATGGCCCTGGTAACATCCCCGCCGAAGTCCACATGACCCGGTGTATCAATAAGATTGATAAGATATTCATCGTCCTCGAATTCGTGTACCATTGAAACACAGGCAGAGTCAATAGTAATACCCCTCTCCTGTTCTTCCGCATCTGAATCGGTGAATAACTGCCTGCCTGCCAGTTCCTTTGATATCATACCGGCACCGGCCAGGATATTATCTGTAAGAGTAGTTTTCCCATGATCGATATGTGCAACAATACCGATATTCCGGATATTCTCCGGTTCATTCATGAGCACGGTCACGCGCTCAACCATCTTTTTCCTTCGTCCCATATCTATTTCCTCTAACAAGTTTTAACTTCTGGATCAATACATGAAATTTTGCAACTTTAACTATTAACTATCCAAAAAAACAATTGCGGCATACATGAAGTATACCGCTGTAAAACATATTACCGTGCAGCTTTAGCGACCCGTTCCTTTCCTTCCTTCTTATTGATGGAATAGGACTTTACATCGTAATTCGCGGCTGCTATAATCTCGTTTGCCAGTGCTTCCTCAGCAGGGCGTCGACTCTTAAATGATGATTTCTGTGCACCCTGGGCTATAAGCTTCAATGCAATGTCCACCCTGCGCTGGGGAGCAGTATCCACTGCCTTGGGTACTGCGATACCGCCGTACTTCAGCCTGACCGTCTCCTCCCTGGGTCCGGCATTGATAATGGCGTTTACAAGTACCTGTATGGGATTCTCCTTGGTCTTTTTGTTAATCACATCAAAAGCATCACTGACGATCTTATAGGTGGTCATCTTCTTGCCGGTGTTATGATGGGTCAGCATCATCTTATTGATGAGCCTTTCCACAATATGCTGGTTGGACTTGTTAAACTGCTGCCTGGCATGTTTTCCACCAGAATACGGCAGTATAACGGGGTCGATATTAATATATCTTTGAAGGCCGACATCACCAACTTCGACTTCAGATGAATCCCACTTATCGAATAATTTGTACATACATCTACCTCATTGGTTTTTCCCTACGCCCTATCACCATTTGTCTTAGGGGTACATTGTTCACTGCCGTTACTTTGAACCGGACACCAGGAATATCTCCTTTGGCACCGCCCATACGACCACCGATACGCTCTACAGTAACATCATCATGTTCATCGATAAAACTGATAGCGCCGTCCCCTGGACAAAACGCAGTTACCTGTCGCCCGTTCTTGATCAACTGTATCCTTACACATTTGCGGATCGCTGAATTCGGCTGTTTTGCTTCAACACCTACTTTCTCAAGCACAATTCCACGTCCCATGGGTGCCCCTCCCATAGGGTCTGCTTTCACATTGAGCCGCAGGGCACGCCTGAAGTATTTACGATCACTCCATCTGAAGTTTTCCCTGTCACTTTTTAGTTTGCGAGCTGCGTATTTTCCGTTTCCCATCTATGTTACTTCCTGTAATTTCCTGATATTGTATATAATTTCTGATATAGTATTATTATTTATGTGGGCTACTGGATTGTAACATCATCTATATCATGATGTCGCTTAGAAAGTACTTTGACCTTCTCAATATTACGTCCATTTCGCCCAATGGCAAGACCCTTATCTTTGGTGCTTACTTCTACATAAGCTATGCGCTTGTCACCCTTATAACCGATCTTCACACTATTGGCATTGGCAGGCTGCAGGAGACTTTTGATGAACGTCTCGGGATCATCGCTGTACTCTACCACTTCAACATGGCGACCGATATTCTTTACAACACGGTTGATATGTTCACCGTTCTTACCGATGGCAATACCCATGTCACCCGACTTTACCACAAATATGACCCTGTTGTTCTCATCATCAACAAGACAATCTTTGGCAGTGGCTCCTGTAAGATTCTCGAACAAGGCGATATACCGTATTCCATCCGTGTTGATCCTGACTTCGTTCAAATAAAACCTCTTATGCTTTCAATACTGCCATTATATCGGAATCGCCCGGGTCTACAACAGCCATGGCTGCAATAGCAAAAGGCTTGCTGCAGGTAATTCCCAGTTCGACTCCCATACCCGGAAAGTCAATAATGGGTACTTTCCCTGTTAGCATGCTCCTCACTTCTTCAGGACAGTTGGATGCAAGTACCACAGCTTTTGCCTGGTTACTTTCAACTGCCTTTTGTGTCTGTTTGGAACCGATAAGAACATTTCCGGTCTGGATAGTGCTCCTGAGTACTTTGTTAAGGTCTACGTTCATAAATATCATCTCTTCTGAATTTTTTCTTCCTACAAGGTTTCATTCTTTAAGTCTTTTTTGTTGTCATAAGCTTTATGTGCCCGGTACCCAGTTTAATAGGCTGTCCCACGATAACGTTCTCGGTAACACCTCTGAGTTCATCCACATCTCCCCTCAATCCTGCATCCAGGAGATGGTTCACAGTCACCTCAAAAGCTGCACGGGCAAGAACACTGGCCTTCTCACCTGAAATACCGTGCCGCCCAATGGCTTTCACTTCACCATCAACGGTCATAATATCTGACACCAGCATGATATGCCTCACATCAACAGTCAGACCCTGTTCACGCAGGGTATCAGTGGCTTCCTTTATGATGCTGTTTCGGGCCGCTTCAATACCGAATACCTCGAATACTTCATTGATATTATTAGTATTGGTACGGGTTGTATCCACACCATCAAAAACAAGCGTCTGTTTCAATGCCGAACCTTCTGTATAGAGCACATACTCATCCAGGATATCATCCTTGCTGATAACTACCCGGTTTATGGCTTTGACACCTTTGATTATGATATTTTCCACGTTCTTACTCAACTGCAAGAGTTCCCTGTAGGATTCATTCTCAGGCCGGATAGAAAGAATATTGCCATTAGCTAATACGGGAACACCCAGTTCATCTTCCAGTTTGTCAGCCACACCTTCGGATGTAAGACCCCGCTGGGATATAGCCTTCTCATTCAGTTCAATGATCAATACCATTTCAGTGAGGTCAGTGGACAGACTGCCCACATGACTGACATGTGTGGCCTCGATATCCCATGCAAGTTTACGGGCCAGGTCACGATCCTTGGCAAACTCTTCTGTCAGGTAGATGGTCATCATCGGTGTGGAAGGGTTCTTCCTGGCATCCACGATCTCGATCAATCTTGGCAGACCCAGTGTAACGTTGATCTCCGCCACACCCGCATAGTGGAACGTTCGCATGGTCATCTGTGTACCTGGTTCACCTATACTTTGGGCTGAAACCACGCCTGCTGCTTCACAGGGTTCGATACGTGCATATTCGTAACTTTCCAGCGAACGCTCGATAATATCTTCAAGCTGCTTTTTTGTCACCTTAACCTTTTGAAGGTCATTTTTGAGTGCATCCACCAGGTTCTGGGGCAGAGGCAGGTTTACAATCATTTCATCAATGGTCTTCTGACTGACTGCCATTTATTCCACCTCCTTCCCGGTAACATCCTCGATTATCCTGCGTATGGTCTGGGGTTTACTGTAATCGCTTTTCATAGGGTCCACACCATCCTCGCCGTATTTGAACTGGACGACCATGCCCCGGGTATCCCTCACAGTACCATCATATTGTACTTCAAGGTCCTGCAAGGCATTGACCAGTCTACGCTGGAGATAACCGCTCTGTGATGTCCTGACAGCAGTATCCACCAGACCTTCCCTGCCACCAATGGCATGGAAGAAGTATTCGGTGGGAGATAGGCCCTTTTTGTAACTGCTCTTCACAAACCCGTGAGCCCCTGCACCCAGGTCTCCATGATTAAAATTGGAAAGGGTCCTGCCTGCATAGCCCCGGCGTATCCTCTCACCCCTCACTGCCTGCTGGCCCACACAGCCTGCCATCTGGGTCAGGTTCAGCATAGAACCCCTGGCACCGGACACCGCCATGATAACTGCAGCATTATCAAGACCCAGATAATTGCCAGCAATATCACCGGTAGAATCCCTTGCCTTACCCAATTCCTGCATAATCCTCAATTCCAATGTCTCAGCTACAGTCCTGCCAGGGAGTGGTTCCAGATTACCCTCATTGAATGCAATGATTAAATCCATCACCCTCGCTTCGGCATCTTCCAGAAGTTCAGATATCTGTGCACTGGCCTCTTCAGGTATGTCCTCGTCATTGATACCAAAACTGAAACCGAAATGCATGATACTTCTAATAGCAAGCCTGGTCATATCATCAATAAACTGGAGAGCAACTGGCGGGGTGTAATCCTTAACAATACGGTCAAGTATCAATCCTTTAAATGCACCCACGGCCTTTTCATCGATGGTCCCGCTGAGAAGTTGACCGTCCCTTATTGTCACGTAAGCGTCACGGTTACAGTCCTCTTTCTTGCAAGTGGCACAGTTCTCACACAACAACGCTTTATATGTCATGTTCAACCCGTCCGGCAGAATCTGGCTGAATACCTGTTTTCCTGTCCAGTATGGCTTACCATCTTGCGTACCTTCAGGTTCAATAATTTGCGAGATCCGAGACTTCCTCAGCATTTCCAGGAAGTCGTTCTTGTCCAGCCTGTTCTCTCCTTTCGTAAGCATGTACATGCCTGATATGTGGTCATGGATACCACCAATGATCGGACCGCCAAAACGTGGAGAGAGGATATTTTCCTGGACATGGATAAGCATCTTTGCCTCTGCCCTGGCCTCTTCGGTCTGCAGTACATGCATGTTCATCTCATCACCATCAAAATCAGCATTGTATGGCGGACATACCGCCGGGTTCAGCCTGAATGTCTTATGAGGCAGCACTTTGACCTCGTGGGCCATAATACTCATCCTGTGTAGAGACGGCTGTCTGTTAAAGAGTATCACATCCCCGTTCTTCAACTGCCTGTCAACTTTCCATCCTATTTCCAGTGTCTCTGCCAGTTCCTCACAGTTCTTGTCAGTTACCTTAAGTCTGCGATTATCATCTCGTATAACATAATTTGCACCCGGATGGTTGTCAGGTCCCCTTTTGATATATTCACGTACTTCTTCGATATTACGCTTGGTCACATTGACCGGGATGCTCAGTTCCATGGCCATAGTTAATGGCACGCCCACCTCACTTATGCTCAGGTTGGGGTCAGGTGATATAACTGTCCTCGCACTGAAATTGACCCTTTTACCTGAAAGACTGCCCCTGAACCTGCCTTCCTTACCTTTAAGCCTCTGGGACAGGGTCTTCAGTGGTCTGCCAGAACGGTGCCTGGCCGGGGGTACTCCCGAGACAGCATTATCGATGAATGTGGTCACATGGTATTGCAGCAGTTCCCACAGGTCTTCGATGATGAGCTGAGGTGCACCTGCTTCACGGTTCTCCTGAAACCGCTGGTTGATCCTGATAATGTCCACCAGTTTATGGGTAAGGTCATCCTCACTTCTCTGCCCTGATTCCAACGTGATACTGGGGCGCATTGTCACAGGTGGCACGGGTAGGACCGTCATAATGGTCCATTCGGGCCGTGCAACACTGGGGTCCATACCCATAACTTCTATATCATCGTCCGTAATCTTCTCGAACCTGGCTCTGATATCGGACGGCATGAGCTTATGCTCGTGTGTCCCATCCTTTTCCACATATGTTGAGGGTTTCTCCACCTTGATATCAAGCTGCTGGGCACTGCAATACTGGCAGGTCTTTGGTTTTCTTGCTTCTTTGAAAACCTCGTTGGTAATGTCCTCAATGGGCTGCCCGATCGTCCTTAACATCCGTATCTGCTCAAGATATTCCTTTTTCTGGGTTGAATCCAGAAGAAGGGCACTGCAATCCTTGCATGTGGCCCTCAATATCTTGCGGATCAGTTTTGCAAAACCTACATGTACAACAGGGGCGATGAGTTCCACATGTCCGAAGTGACCTGGACATTCACCAGCCCTCCCACCGCACGTCTTGCAGCGAAGTCCGGGGTCGATGACACCCATCTTAGGGTCCATCAAACCCATTTCAATGGGAAAACCGTCATCATCATAGGTATCTGCAGTGATAACCCGGGTAACACTCATCTTCCTGTACTCTTTGGGTGAGATCAGACCAAACCTGATCTCTTTAATTCTTTTCGGAACCGTTCCTATCATAGTAATTACCCCCTACACCGCGTCCTCAAGCACCAACCTGGGAGCTACACCCAGCGATTTTATCTCGTCCAGCAACAACTTGAAAGCATAACTCATATCAACTTTGTATATACCGGTCTCGGCACCACAATTGGGACAGAATGTCAGGTTGCGCCTCTTATCATTCGTGGCTACCATTCCACAGGTAGAGCACACAAGTTGTTCGACCTTATCTGATTCATCCAGCAACCTCTCCTTTAAGGCAAGAGATGCACCGTGCCCGATGAGCACGTCACGTTCCATCTCACCGAATCGCAGACCGCCTTCCCGGGCCCGACCTTCTGTGGGCTGCCTGGTAAGCACCTGTACAGGACCCCTGCTCCGGGCATGGATCTTGGAGGCTACCATGTGGTAGAGTTTCTGGTATAGAATAGCACCTACGAACACATCGGCCTCGATACGCTTACCTGTGATACCATCATAGAACACTTCCTTGCCTGTGTGGGAATAACCTGCACGTTTCAGGGCCGATCTCAGGTCCACCTCAGATTCACCAGAGAAGGGAGTGCCATTAATTCGCCTGCCTTCAAGACTGCCCACCTTCCCTCCGATCATTTCCAGGACGTGCGCAACAGTCATCCTTGACGGGATGGCATGTGGATTGATGATAAGGTCGGGAACCATACCTGATTCGTTGAAGGGCATGTCATCAAAGGGCATGATCAGTCCTATCACTCCTTTCTGCCCGTGCCTGGATGCAAACTTATCGCCAAGTTCCGGCACCCGCTGGTCCCGTATCTTGACTTTTGTCAGCCTGGCGCCGTTCTCGCTCTCGGTAAGAATGACCGAGTCCACTATGCCCTTTTCATTGGAACGCATAGTAACGCTGGATTCACGCCTTTGCTGGGGACTCAAGCCCAGTTCTGTGGGTTCTTCAAGGAACCGGGGCGGACTGGTCTTGCCGACGAGCACATCATTGTGATCCACTACGATC
This sequence comes from ANME-2 cluster archaeon, assembly GCA_023544605.1. Lineage (GTDB taxonomy): Archaea > Halobacteriota > Methanosarcinia > Methanosarcinales > Methanocomedenaceae > Methanocomedens_B. Next base: position 11,222 of record JAMJFQ010000014.1, read on the forward strand.
TCAGGGTTAACTATCCCATCTTCATCCAGTTGAGAATAAACTTCGGGACCGCGGGCACCCCGCACTTCCTGGTCAGGTATCTCGAACTTGTCCTCCTGACCGCCCGGGTAGCGTCTTTCTTCACCATCCATGGTCCTGAAGAAATGGCTCCTGCCTAAGCCCCTCTCGATACTACCCTTATTGATGACCAGGGCATCTTCAATATTGTAACCTTCATATGAAAGCACTGCCACAATGAAATTCTGGCCTGCTGCCCTGTCATCGAACCCGATGACATCACATGTCTGGGTGTGCACAAGTGCTTTTTGCGGATAATGCAGCAAATGTCCCCTGGTATCGGGTCGCAGTTTCATGTTCACCATAGGTACTCCCAGGCACTGTTTTACCATGCCTGCACCCATGGTGTTCCTGGGCGAGGCATTGTGTTCAGGGAAAGGTATCATACCGGTACATATACCCAGTATCAGGGCAGGGTCGATCTCCAGATGCGTATGCTCCGGGGTCAGGTCGGCCTCGTCCACAGCAATGAATACATTTTCCTCTTCCTCTGCATCGATATATTCCACCAGTCCCATCTTGATCAGGTCTTCAAATACCAGTTCATTGTTCTTCAATTGTTCAATGTGTTCCTCGCGCAGCAAAGGTTTCCCGTTCTCCACTATGATGCCGGGTCTGCGGGCTCTGCCATTATCGCTGTTAATAATTATCTCGTTGGTAACCTGGTAATGTGCTACATTGACCTGTTTTGGTATTGTGCTTGAGCGGCGCATCTGCCTGATATTGTCAACCAGTTCCTCAGGTTTATCACTATAACCCAGCAGTTCCCCGTTCAGGAACACCCTTGTCCTATTCAAAGGAGTCACCCCCCTCATCTGTGTTATTGTATTCCGCTGATTGTTCGATCGCTTCCAACTCGGTTGCATAGGTTATCGGTGTTTCTTCCAGGCCCATTATTTGGGGTGCCACATGTTCCACTCCCAGGTTGTACAGGGTTTGTTTCAATCCCTTGAGATCATACACTTCTGTGGATATTTCGACCATCTGGGCAAAATTCTTCACCAGCCCGCAGTTAGGTCCTTCTGGAGTTTCGGAAGGACATATACGCCCCCACTGAGTGGGATGAAGATCCCTGGCCTCGAAATGGGGCTGTGCCCTGGACAGGGGAGATATTACCCGGCGCAGATGTGAAAGTGCAGCCATGTAATCGATACGGTCCAGCAACTGTGACACGCCTGCCCTGCCACCGACCCAGTTCCCTGTAGCCAGAGGATGGGCAAGCCGTTCTGTGAGCACGTCTGCCCTGACCACGGTGACCACATTCAGGTCACGGTTACGCATATTTGCCCGCTCGAGCTGGTACTTGACATCCCGTGCCAGCCTGTTGAAAGAGACCCGGAAAAGGTCCTCCATAAGGTCACCGCTTAGTTTGAGCCGTTTGTTAGCATAATGATCCTTGTCATCGGGCTGACGCCTGCCCAGTGCCAGTTCAAAACAGGACTCAGCCATCCTGGCAAGATATTGTGCCTTTACTGTCCTGTGGGCCGGGTCATTACCCAGATGGGGCAACAGGTATCGGTCGATAACATAATTGGCCCTTTTTATCTGGTATTCCTTAGTCTGCCCGGCTGCCACCCGGCTGCCCACCTTTTCCATGGCCTCCTCGATGGTATGTACCTCTGCCTCCTCGAGGTTCTCAAGCATGAACTTTATGACCTCTGGATTGTCGGACACCATGTTCACGATATCCTCATCAGTCTCCACACCCATTGACCGCATCAGTGTGATAAAGGACAGACGGCCCGAGATAGCAGGGAAACTGACCTCTACTATGGATTTACGGCCGCGCTCAACGACCACCAGCGCCCTGTATCCACGGCGTTCACTGAATACCTTGGCAACCTCTATCCTGTCACCGTAACGTACCTCGAAATCAGCAAATATTTTATTGGGTGCCAGGTCTTCCAGTGTCATCAGTACCCTCTCAGTACCGTTGACTATGAAATATCCACCCGGGTCCAGCGGGTCTTCCCCGACCCCAACCATCTCTTCATGTGTCATTTCGGCCAGGTTGCAACATTTGCTCATCAACATTATGGGAAGCTGACCAATTACAGCTTCTACAGGCTCATTCTCCGTTTCGCCCTTCACGATGGTCATCTCAAGAAAAAGGGGGGCAGAATACGTGATATTCCTGAGCCGTCCATCGTTGGGATATAACAGGTCCTGGGCACCATCGGCTTCTTTTACCGTGGGCTTGCCAACCCTGATTTCTCCAAGCCGTACATATGTATCTTCGATATCGGTCTCGATGGTTCCCTGTTCTTTGATTACCTTTTGCAGCCCATAATCAAGGAAATCATTGAACGAATCTATATGATGTCTAACTATATTTTCTCTTGTAAAGTATGCTCTGGACAATACTTGTCGATCCAACACGGATTTGCACCTTCCTAAATTTCGGCAGAATAAAACCTATATTTCACTATCATTCACAATCTATTTATCACAATTTACAATCTATTCGATCACAAGCCTGAATATCACAGCTTCCCCGGCTGTAGGGCTTTTCCTGATTATCTTGACCACATCACCGACCTCTGCACCGATCTCCAGCGTTACAGGGTCCGTAATTTTTATTTTGGGTAATTGCTCTTTGTCTAAGTAATGTTCTTTCAGGACTTTGTTAACTTCATTCTCAGGCATTAAAATATGCTGCGGCACTAAATCATTATTAAGTAAACTGAAATCTTTCATATTTTTCATGTAACATCTGTCCCCTTCTTAGCGTGAAAAACGGGCTCGGAGGGATTTGAACCCCCGACCATCTGGTATCTTCCAATGTATGGGTAAACCCATATAATTTAAAAGCCAGGTGCTCTGCCTGTCTGAGCTACGAGCCCTCATATAACCAGCCTTGGCTACACCTAAACCAATACGAAAATTCTGCAATGGAATTATTTTGCGGTACAATTCTTCACCGGTCTGTATATGGTACATAGCGAGGCTTTGCTGACGTACCGCCCTTGTAATGTGTACATTTGATTTAAAGGTTTCTTTTAACACTGTGCATATCTGTATAACTTTTTAACTCTTTTTTTCACTCTAATATTACTACTGTATTATTACCACTGTATAGGTATTTAACGTAATTAACCATATATAATCATGTTTGTTCCTGCGTACTTGAAGGGGGTTCACCCGTCCCAGGGCCGGGTTCGCTGGATGTCACTTTTTTCTTTTTCCTGTAATATTCCAAAGGGTGACCAATAGTGCGACATAGTTCATCCTTGCCCAGGCAATTACCATATGTGATCATGGTATTACAGGCAGGTGGTTTATAGGTAGTCCCTGTGCCACCCGCGATATGTTCCACCTGATAACGCGTCATCTCCTCATTGAAATCGGGTGATACGTTGAATAACTGGATTATCTGGTCCACGGAAAGTTCAATGTTGAGTAAGAACGAGGTCAGGGCAAACCTGGCCGAATGGGCGAGATTTACACCCCCCTGGGCACTGGAGAGCAGATGTTTGATACACGGAGGGAAACTTCCCGGCTCCATCTCACCGAAACCCTCCTCACCTAACTCTTTTTTGCTATGTTCCAGACAGGTCTTGATCTCTTCAAGGTATTCTTGCAGGGCAATGCAGAATGGCTCCGGTACATCAAGAGGCAGGGAGTTGAAGATGCGTACCCTGATACCCTCCTGCAGCAGGCGTGCGTATTCTTCTTTTGTGATGTTGACAAAACCTGACGTTAACCTGCGGTTCACCAGTTTCCAGTTAAGCGCCCGCATCCCGGCGGCACCCCTGATATAGTCGGTGAAATGTATCTGGAAACCTTTGTCTGTAATACTGGCATTGATGTTGAAATCCCTGCCTATCTCCAGCAGCGTTTCATAATCGTCCTCTTTTTGCATCCTGGTATTTGCAAACTTTGCTTCTGCAAGGGCATACCGCCTTATTAAGAACGCATCATCTAAACAGGAGACCAATATTCGGGCAATGGGATAGGAGAGCAACTCGGCAATATCAGGTTTGGTGTCGTCCTTCTCAATCGCCCCTAATATGGACTGGATAACTCTTGAACTGGCACGGCTCCTGGGCAGACCCCCAACTAATGCCTTGGATGTGATAATGTCATCTATGGACAGGTCCATATGTGCAACATGTTCTGCTGCCTGGGTTAAAAATGGATATAAAGATAATTTCGCTGCATCCATTACATATTAATCCGATTCTATCCTTGGTGCAAGCAGGTAGTTTACTTCACCGCTGCCGCCTGCGATCTGGAAATTGATCTTGACCGGAAAATCCTTACCCAATTCCAATGTGACCTCGTTGGCCTTTCCTGCTGATTTTACCATATCTGAAAGGTAATCAAGCGAGAACAGTGAGTGGGCATCTCCCGACTTAATACCGATAAGCTGGTCCTTGAGCATGTCAAGACGCATCCGGTCCGAATCACCTTCAGCTTCAAGATAAAAGGTCTCGCCGTCAACACCCATGGTTATATGGTCTGACACTTTCTCTGCAGCCTTAACAGCACGTTTCATGTCATTGCCTGATAATGTGATGGAGGCTGGAAGTTCCAGTTGTGGTATTTTAGGTTCCTTGCGTATGGATGCAGGGTCAAGCAGTGCGATCTTATAGGTCAGACCGCTCATCCGTATCACCAGTTTGTGGGATTCTTCATCCAGTTCAAGTTCTACAGTCTCTGCCTTTTCTGCCATACCCATGATATCGCTGAGCCGGTTCAAGTCCACACCCAGTTCACCGTCCGTAGCTGTAAATTCTTCAAAGGCATTGGATTTTATGGTCAGGGATACCATTGCCACATTGGCAGGGTCCACAGCCCGTATGGTCAGGCCATCCGGAGTCAGGTTGAGTTTAGCTTCATCAACAATACTTGAAACAGCTTCGATGGTTTCTTTTAGTTTTTCAGATTCTATAATTGCCTTGAACATGTACTGCCTCCATCTTCAAAAAGGGAAACACGTCGTAATATATGGGTGCACTATGTGGCTATGAGTTATAAAAATTTCTAATTAATTGGTATTATGGAGACAAATTAATGCACATGTTAACCCTTGAGCGGGTTCCTATACAATCGAAACCCATAATAACGAATCACAATATGATTGATAACATGAATAATGTACTCTGTCCCGTATGCGGCCTTCCCACCGAGCACCAGATCGACGGCCGATGCAGGGACTGTTTCCTTAAGACCATTACCCTGGCCAGCATTCCACTTGTGATCCGTACCATTCTATGTCCGGTGTGCGGGGCAGTGAAAAAGGGTAAACACTGGGAAGACCGGAACATCGAAATCGAGGATTTGATGCAGGGCGTCATTGAACAGGCACTGAAAATTGATCCTCAAGCCAGGGATGTTACCACATCCATTGCACTTACCAATAGCAATCCTGCCATCTACCGGGCACACATCACAGTCACAGCACACATTAAAGGTGTTAAAGCAGAGTCGCGTCTTAATACTGAAGTGCGTATCTCAAAGGAGAACTGCGATGCCTGCAGCCGTATGGCAGGCGGTTACTACGAGGCAGTGGTCCAGATACGGGCAGAGGGACGTTTCCCTGAGAGGCATGAACAGCAGCAGATGTTAGAACTGGTGGATGAGGTCGTTGAACGGCAATACCAGCGGGGGGATAGGTTTGCATTTATTACAAATACCCAGGAATTGCCCGAAGGGACGGATGTGTACCTGGGTTCTAACAGTACTGCACGACAGGCATGCCGTATGGCAGGTGAGCAGTTCGGATGCAGTTATTCGGAATCCCCTTCATTGGTGGGCAAGAAGGATGGTAAGGACATATACAGGATAACGTACAGTCTCAGGCTGCCAAGGTTAGTGCCTGGCGACATAATCAAAGCAGGAGAGGATGCGGTATTGGTCAACCGTTCTGCAAAAATGACAACCGGGATATATCTGGAATCGGGGCTGGAGTTCTCCCAGCACACTGATAGATTGAAAGATGCACATAAGGTGGCTGATGTGAACGAAGCCGAGAATGCCATCGTGGTCTTGGTGGAGCAGGATACGGTACAGGTAATGCATCCCTTCACGTTCAAACAGGTGACAATAAAAAAACCGGCATACTTCAAAGGTACGGGTGGTGAAGATGTCAGGGTCATTCTCATGGAGGACACTATTTTCATATTGCCCCCATAGCAGGATAGGGAAAAAATGAAAGCGCTACTGGTACCAAAAAAGCAGGCTGAAACCCTCCGCAAACAACTACTTGAGGCGGGGTACATGGACACCAGGCGCAGGCTGAAAGTAAGGGGGAACGACCTGGAGATCCCTGTTAATGGTTATGTTCCGCCTGAATTTGTCCGGTTCCCTAATATCAATCAGGAAAAGCCCGAATATTATGAAAACGAACCCACTCTTCAAGACCTGATGAAAACGTATGTGGATGGGGATGAACTGGATTTGCTGCCAGGGGGATGGCAGATACTGGGAAATGTGGTTATCACCTCACTACATCCTGACCTGTACCCTCTCCGGGCAAAGGTGGGTGATGCATTGCTCACCATATACCCCTACTGCAAGAGCGTGTACCTTGATGGGGGTATAAAGGGAGAACTGCGCCGGCCAAGCAGGGAAATCATTGCTGTCCGAGAGGGGGTCGATGAACCGTCCAAAACCGTGCATACCGAGAACGGGTGCAGGTTCAAGCTGGATGTTACGAAGGTCATGTTCAGCAAGGGTAACCTGAACGAGAGAGCGAGAATGGGGAGGCTGGGCAGGGATGAAGTAGTGATTGATATGTTCGCAGGTATCGGGTATTTTACTATACACATGGCTGTGCATGGTGGGACCGAAAAAATAACAGCCATCGAACTGAATCCTGAATCCTACCAGTACCTTGTTGAGAACATCACGTTGAACCACGTGGAAAAAATTGTGGAACCGGTACTGGGCGATTGTGCCGAAAATACACCAGTATCAGTGGCAGACCGGGTGGTGATGGGGTATGTGGGAAAGACACACCAGTATCTTCCCTACGGCATTGCAGCCCTGAAACAGGGCGGTATGCTGCATTACCACGAGACCGTACCCGAACTCCTGATGCCTGACAGGGCAATGGAGCGCATCAGCACCGAAGCGAAAAGACAGGGGCGAAAGGTAGAGATAGTGCACTGGCACAGGGTCAAGAAATATGCACCCGGGGTCTGGCACGTGGTAGTGGATGCCAGGATAATTTAACATACCAATCTGACCAATAATTATTAATATTAAATAATGGCATATTTTATTCTAGTATATAATCTATAAGATTATGTACTCAAGTTAATCAGACCGAAGGGAGGATTTTCTTGTGGAATAACCTTTGGGGGTTTGGCAATGCCTTACAAAGCCAAGGATAACACAGAATTGATGTTGAAGAGTCTGATAGCACTGCTGGCTATAGTAATGCTCTATATGATCATTAGCGTCGGAGTAGTTTGAACAGCGATCATGCGGGATGTGGAGAGATCATTTCTTTTCCCACTTTTCCAGCTGCATGACCTTAGAGAGAGTGGAACCTTTGACTATTTCATCCCTTATACGGCTCTCGTTCTTCTCCACTTCCACAGCGCGGCGGGCAAGTTCGTAGGCCCGCTCCCTGGGTACTACGACCACACCGTTGTCGTCGCCTATTATGTAGTCTCCGGGGCGCACTGTCTGGCCCGCACATTGTATCTCGGCATTGATCTCACCAAAACCTTTTGGCTCACCGGCATTGGGCACTATTGTACGGGCAAATAACGGAAAATCCAGTTTCCTGATGTCATCCACATCCCGTACAGCCCCGTCAATGACCACTCCAGCGATATCGCGGTTCATGCAGCTTAATGTGGCCAGTTCACCCCAGGGAGCGATACGGTCACTGCCGCCGTTATATATCACGATCACGTCACCCGGGCCGGCCCTGTCGATGGCCTCCACGGTCTTAGCCCAATCCCCTTCAAATGTCTGCACCGTGACGGCAGGCCCTACCATTTTCAGGCCTGGGTTTATGGGGATGAGCCCGTGCATGGCACCTTTACGGTGCATGGCATCACTGATATTGGGTGTGGACACACCCGTCAGCAGCCGTCTGGTCTCAGCCTCAAACCCGGGTTTCTTATGGGATGCGGATGATGGTGAATCCATATTCTGCCTTATTTTCCGTGCAGAGGCCATCACATCGGATGAGCGTGTTATATTGCCGCCTACAATGACAATATCTGCACCCGCGGACACAGCCTCACCTGCAGACCCTTCATCCAGCCCGCCTGCTACTGCAATGGGGATGTGTATCTTGCCCCTCATTTCCCTGAGCAGTTCAATAGGGTCCTGGCCCATCATCTGCATATCGATACCTACGTGAATATTGATGATGTCTACTCCCATCGCTTCCAGTTCTATGGCCCGCTCGATAGGATCGGCCACTGAGATGAGGTCGCCCATGAGCCTGGCACCGTATTTATCTGCAGCCCTCCGTGCATCCGCAATGGTAGAATCATCGGCATTACCCAGAAGTATTACTATATCTGCACCGGACTTGGCTGCCATCTCCACTTCAAGGGCGCCGGTATCCATGGTCTTCATATCTGCCAGAATGGTCAGGCCCGGAAAATGTTCTTTCAGAGCCCTTACCGCATTCATGCCCTCGCTCTTGATAAGCGGTGTGCCGGCCTCTATCCAGTCCGCGCCGCCGTCTACGGCTTCGCGGGATATCTGGAGGGCTCGGTCCAGTTCGAGCAGGTCAAGGGCCACTTGCAGTATGGGGCCAGAATTGTTCATAGACATTAGATATTGCTGATTAATCAAAACTCTATTTGTCAAAGGCCGGGTGTGACCTTGTTCATCTTTATCGGTTACTTACGCAGTAGTTTTTCCAGGATGTCCCCGATAAGCGCGCCGACCATGAACGTAACCGTTACCACTAACATTATTATTACGAACACAAAAGAACCGCCAAAACCTGCAACCAGTCCACCGGCAATACCCGTGGAGATACCTTGTGTTAATCCGCCAAACACAAAAACGATGATCCCTATGATAATGCCAAATATCACGCCTGTCTTCAGTCCCTTAATCAGGATATGCAGATAATCTTCTGTGCCCTTATTGGCAAAACCGTATACAATGCCGATCAGGAATATGAATAAACTAAGAGAGAATGCCATTTTTCATAACCTCACATTATTTCATAAATATAACATTGTCAAGCATAAACCCTTGCCTTTGATTTGAATTTGGAAATGCAGGAGCTATAAATCCTCGTTGGGCGACGAAGGCGCTTCTACTGCCCTTACTTCACATCTCGGTGGTAAGACTGAACAGACCTTACATCGATGCGTTTCTCCCTGGCTGCTTTTATTCCCCTGGCTGCGGCAAGAGCAGCTGCAGTGGTGGTGTGATAGGGGATGTTGTACTTGATAGCAGATTTACGGATGTAGCTGTCATCATAGGCACCCTCCTTGCCTATCGGGGTATTCAATACGAACTGTATCTCACCATTATGCATAGCATCAACGATATTGGGCCGTCCTTCATGAAGTTTCTTGATGTCCTGGCAATTGATACCATGCTCACGCAAAAAAGCGCTCGTACCTTCAGTGGAGAGTATGTTAAAACCCATGCCATCCAGTTCCTTTACAACAGACAGGGCACGCTTGCGATCACTGGATGCAACGGTTATTAATGCCGCCCCTTCCAGTGGCAATGATGAGCCGGCCGCGACCTGGGACTTGAAGAAAGCTATCTCAAAGGAATCTGCCATACCCAGCACTTCACCCGTTGAGCGCATCTCAGGTCCGAGCACGGGGTCAACCTCAGGGAACATGTTAAAGGGGAATACGGTCTCCTTGACACCGAAATGAGGGTATGTGCGTGGGTTGGTGTCCATATCAGCCAGCTTCTCACCAAGCACGACCCGGGTGGCAATACGTGCCATGGATACACCTGTAACCTTGGATACCAGCGGTACGGTACGTGATGCCCGTGGATTAGCCTCTATGATGTAAACCTTGCCGTCCTTGATGGCATACTGGATGTTCATAAGCCCCACGACCTCGAGTTCAGTGGCAATACGCCGCGTGTATTCCATGATGGTGTCCATCTGTTCATCAGGTATCCCCACCGGAGGCAATACACAAGCACTGTCACCTGAATGGATTCCTGCCTGTTCGATATGTTCCATGATGGAAGGGATGAAAACATCCGTGCGATCAGATATGGCATCCACTTCGCACTCCAGAGCATCCTCAAGGAACTTGTCAATGAGCATGGGTGCCTCTGGTGTGATCTCAATGGCTCCTGCAACGTATTTTTCCAGCATCTCATCATCATAGACTATTTCCATACCACGGCCGCCAAGCACGTATGAAGGGCGCACCACCAGCGGGTAGCCAATACGTGATGCAACTTCCAGTGCCCCCTCCAGTGAAGTGGCAGTACCCGGTTCTGGCATTGGTATCTCCAGTCTCCTGATTATGTCGGCAAACTGCTCACGGTTCTCTGCAAGGTCAATGCTCCTGACCGATGTACCAAGTATTTTAACGCCTGCCGCTTCAAGTTCTGCAGCAATGTTCAGGGGAGTCTGTCCCCCGAACTGCACGATAGCACCTTCCGGCTTTTCCTTTTCGTAAATGCTCAGTACATCCTCGACCGTAATAGGCTCAAAATACAGCTTGTCCGAAGTGTCATAGTCGGTAGATACCGTTTCAGGGTTGCAGTTGACCATGATGGACTCATAACCAAGGTCACGTATCGTAAAGGCGGCGTGTACGCAGGTGTAATCGAATTCGATGCCCTGTCCGATCCTGTTTGGCCCGCCACCGATTATCATGATCTTCTTTTTATCAGATACGGGCACTTCATCGTCTGCGTTGTAGGTAGAGTAATAGTAAGATGCGTCCTCTGCGCCACTGACCGGCACGATGTTCCATGCCTGACTTAATCCAAGGGATAAACGATGCTCACGTATCACGTGCTCTGGTATACCTAAGATCTGGCCAAGGTACTTATCTGAAAAACCATCCTTCTTGGACCGTATAAGCAGGTCATCTGGCAGTTTGCCGCCCTTGTAGTTAAGCACCTCTTCTTCTAATTCTACCAATTCCTTCATCTGCCGGATGAACCAGTGTTTGATGTGGGTTATCTTGAACATCTCATCCACAGACATTCCCTTTCGCAGGGCTTCGTACATGATGAACTGGCGCTCAGAAGACGGTTCAATCAGCAGCTTTCGCAACTCATCAAGGGAAAGCTCATTATAATTCTTGGCAAATCCAAGCCCGTAACGCCCGATCTCAAGTGAACGAATGGCTTTTTGGAAAGCTTCCTTGTAGTTCTTCCCGATGCTCATGGCCTCGCCCACTGCGCGCATCTGCGTGCCCAGTTTATCGATGGAACCGGGGAATTTCTCAAATGCCCAGCGTGCGAACTTTATGACCACATAGTCACCTGATGGTGTGTACTTTTCAAGTGTGCCGTCACGCCAGTAGGGGATATCCTCAAGCAGCAGGCCGCCAGCCAGTTTTGCAGAGACGAGCGCGATCGGGAATCCAGTGGCTTTGGAGGCAAGGGCTGATGAGCGTGATGTGCGCGGATTTATCTCTATTACTACCACGCGCCCGGTCTCGGGGTCATGGGCGAACTGGACATTGGTGCCCCCGATAATGCCGATGGCGTCCACGATGCGGTATGAATAATCCTGCAGGCGCTTCTGGAGTGTTTCATCAATGGTGAGCATGGGTGCACTACAGAAGCTGTCGCCTGTGTGCACGCCCATGGCATCGATATTCTCGATGAAACATACAGTGATCTTGTTGCCTTTGGCATCCCTTACCACCTCAAGTTCAAGTTCCTCCCAGCCGAGCACTGATTCTTCCACAAGTATCTGGCCTATGAGGCTGGCCGAGATGCCCCTGGCGGCAATGGTGCGCAATTCATCCACGTTGTAGGCGAACCCGCCGCCTGTCCCGCCCATGGTGTAAGCAGGCCGGATGACCACAGGGTAACCGATATCCTTCGCGATCTTCTCAGCTTCTTCGACACTGAACGTTGTCTCACTGCGTGCTGTCTCTACGCCGACACTGTCCATTGTCTCCTTGAATGTGGTACGGTCCTCGCCCCGCTTGATGGCATCGATCTGAACTCCTATGATCTCTACACCGTATTTTTCCAGAATGCCCTTTTCATGAAGTTCGGAGGACAGGTTCAGCCCTTTTTGACCACCCAGGTTTGGCAGCAGGGCGTCAGGGCGCTCTTTGTCTATGATCTTCTCCAGGGTTTCGATGTTTAGCGGCTCGATATACGTTATATCCGCCATATCCGGGTCGGTCATGATCGTGGCAGGATTGGAATTGACGAGCACGATCTCATAGCCAAGCTGGCGCAGTGCTTTGCAGGCCTGTGTTCCAGAATAATCGAATTCAGCGGCCTGGCCTATCACGATTGGGCCTGACCCTATAATAAGTACTTTTTTAATATCCTCTCGTTTGGACATTTAGTCACCTTCTCTGGGATAGGTATTATGATTTAATACTCTTTTGATGTGAATTCATGCCGGGTTATTCTGGAGAAATCAGGACACATGGAATATACAAGGAATCTGGTAAGCAATAATGTTGACTTGCAAAAATATAGGTAATTATTAAAATGAATAAATTTATAAGCACTAATACTAACCTTAAACTTGCCTTTCAAAGATCCACTAAAAACCAATAACAAGCAAACCAATTTATGTAGTACCTATCAAAACATTAATTCGCTAGCCACCGATTTACCTACTTTGCTATAAATTTCCCTAAATCCAATAAAGAGACTAACCTGGCTTGTTTTGCATCCATCTCTTCAACCACCACATCGACCTTGTCCCCCATCTTTTCCTGCAAAAAGTACACCCTGAGATATCTACACCAGCGCATCTGCCTGGTTCAGCATCTCATCAATGATGTCCAGCCCATCCTTCCAGAAACTCGCATCATCAAGTCGTATCCCGAAACCCTCAAGCAATTTTGCAGGCGTATCCTTCCCGCCTGAAGCGAGCAGGTCCATATATTTTGGAACAAAATCCGCACCTTCTTCCATGAACCGTTTGTACAGGGAAAGGACCAGCAATTCCCCGAATGCATACGCATACACATACCCCGGTGCCTCAAGAAAATGAGGGATATAACTCCACCATATGCTGTAATTCTCAGTGAGGGTGATGGTATCCCTGAACATCTGCTGCTGGGTATCCAGCCATAATTCCCCGAACCGCTCTGATGAAAGCTCACCAATGTCGCGCCTCTCGCTATGGATGACATGCTCGAAGCGGTTCATGGCGACCTGGCGGAATACGGTGGCAAATATCTGCTCCAGTTTATTCGTGAGCAGGCTTAATTTCTCGTCCCTGCTCGTGGCCTTGTCCATGAGTGAACGGAACACCAGCATCTCACCGAACACCGATGCTGTCTCAGCCATGGGGAGGGGTGTCTGGCTGTTCAGGAAACCCTGTTCCCTGCCTGCAAGATACTGGTGGACACCATGGCCAAGTTCATGACCCATGGTTTCAACATCACGGTTGTTCCCCATATAATTGAGCATAACATAGGGATGTACCTCAGGCGTGCACGGATCAGAGAAGGCGCCGCCTCTTTTGCCAGGCATGACAGGTGCATGTATCCATCTGCCGTCAAAGAATTGTTGGGCGATATCTTTCATTTTGGGGGAAAAATCATGGTAAGCCTGAAGAACGGTCTCTTTTGCTTCATCCCAGGGTATGGTCTTTTCAGGGGATATGGGCAGCGGCGCATACCTGTCATGATCGAACAGTTCATCGTACCCCAGCAGTGTTTTTTTCAGGCGGTAGTATCTCTGGGGAATATCATACCTGGCTGTTACTGCCTCCACCAGTGCCGTTACTATAGTTTCATCGATCTCGTTGTCGAGGTTCATGGAGCTGATCCAATCAGGATACTTTCTCAGCCGGTCCATGATCATCTTGTCAGCCAGGATGTTGTTGAATATATGCGTAAGTATGTGAAGTTGTGATGAGAGTCCTTCCGTGAGATCATCGGATGCCTGTATCCTTACCTGCCGGTCCGGATTATAAAGGTCAGAGAGTACTTCCTCCTCAGCCCGGCCCTCTTTCCCGAATTTCATCTGGGAGAGTACTTTGTCAAAGAGCCTGTTCCAGCTGCTTACTCCGGTTGGTGAGAGCTCTGCCAGGAGTCTCTCTTCGATCTCTGTTAGCTGGTGAGGGCGATATTTCCTGAGTTTTTCAAGGTAGTGACGGTATTTTTGGACCAATGGGTCCTTAAGAAGTATATTGGCTTTGTTTTCTTCCAGTGATGCCCATTCCAGGTCAAAGAACA
>JAMJFQ010000015.1 GCA_023544605.1 ANME-2 cluster archaeon
ACAGTCTTACCAGCCAGCACCCCTTTAAACCTCCGAGCTCCGGCATAAGCCACAGCGCCGCTTGGCTCCACAAAGATACCATTCCTCGCCAAAAAATCCCGCACGTTGACAACCTCATCATCAGAAACACTCACCGCCTGCCCCCCGGTCTCCCGAATAGCACGCAAAGCCCCCAGCCCGTCAATAGGGTCCCCGCACGCAATGGCAGTAGCCACGGTCTGGGGGTCGTCCACTGCAATGATCTCCGACGCCTCGTTCTCCCATGCATCCACCACAGGCCGGCAGGCATCCACCTGCACTCCAAAAATAGCTGGTTTGCGCTCGATAACCCCCACCGCATACATATCCCGAAAAGCCTCGGATATGCCCCAGATCAGGGTGCCGTTGCCGACAGGCGCAATGACCACATCCGGTACGCTCCAGTACAGCTGGTCCGCTATCTCCATCCCAACGGTCTTGGTGCCCTCCCCCCTCCAGGGGTAATCACCGGTAAGGAACGAATCCCTGTGCGCTATCACATACTCCTCGGCCCTCTTCATCGCCTGAGAATAATCATCATCCACAAACCGTATCTCAGCTCCATATGCCTTGATCTGCTTGATCTTGGCCGAAGCCACGATATTGGGCACGAACACAATACAGTCAAGCCCGGCAAAAGCAGCGTATGCCGCCACAGAAGCACCCATATTACCTGTGGAAGCCAACACCACCCGTCTCTTGCCATACTCCATTGCCTTGGTTATTTCAAGGGACGAGCCCCGGTCCTTGAAAGAGCCAGTGGGATTCATGGCCTCATATTTCACCAGCATTCGCCCACACCCGATATCCTTGGTCAGCGAATTATTCTCTAGCAGGGGTGTGCCCCCTTCACCCATGGTAATGATATGGGACAGGTCGCGCACAGGTAAGAACGCCCAGTACTTCCAGTGGGTTGGGCTTGCCCTCTTGAACGGATCAGTCAGGAGGGATTTTCTTATCGAATCATAATCATATTCTGCATCCAGCCCGGAGTTACAATTGGAACACCGCGGAATCGGCTTGTTCTCGATCTCACCTGGCAAATGGTGCTTGCCACACTTGAAACACCTAAAACCTGTTACATATACCATTTTTTCTCCCGCCTTTCTATTCAATACCCCGCCTACAGTGACACTTCATCCGGAGGTGCAGTGCCCTTCTTGATGAACTTTGGAGCAGGTTCCATCTTGCATTTTTTAGGCTGCTGCTTCGCCTGGCGTATCAAGAGTTCTTCCAGCTCATCATCGGTCAGTTCATTCTCTTCTACCATATAATAAGATAGTGGCTAATAGTATTTTACTATTTTTGAGTAAAATAAGAAAAAAAGAAATGGTGTTGGCGCTTGCGCACCAAACACAAAATGGTATGTATTTATTCTTCAGTTTGGGATTTTGTCTTGGTGGAGAGACCCATCAGTTCTGCTGTAAGCACTATCAAGTCTTCGACCTGCATGTCATTCTCCTCACTATCCCTCACATTGAAATCGCCGGTTTCCAAGCCCAGTACACTGTTCCTGCCATCACCAAGATTGCGGCGGCAGAAGGGACATGCGGATGACAGTATGTCTGCCTTTACGTCCATCGCATCCTTGATACGGCCTGATGCCACTCCCAGTGCCAGGTCAGGTATTCCGGCCTTGACTCCACCACCTGCACCACAGCAACGCTGAAGGTCGCGGTTTCGTTCCAATTCCACGAATTTCGCACCTGGCATGCTTTTGATCACCTTGCGAGGTCCCTCGAACACGCCTACATGTCTTCCCAGGTGGCAGGGGTCATGATACGTAATGGTCTTATTTTCAAGGGAATTCTCCCACTTTATCTTACCATGTTCGATTTGTTCTGCAAGGAAGTCAGCAAGATGTACTACCTCAAAGTTGGGTTCACGTCCCATGAGGTGTGGCCAATCGATGGTTGCAGCCCTGAAACAGCCTGCACATGCGAAAAGCACTTTCTTGACACCCTTTGCTTCCAGTGCCTCCACATTATGGATTGCGGCCTGTCTTGGAGTATCACCAATATGGGGCTGTCCGGTCCTGATCAGTGCTGAACCGCAGCACCATTCATCCTCACCCAACATGGTAAAGGGAACTTCAAGTTTGTTCAATACCCTTGCTGTGGATACGGCCAGGACCTGCATATTAAATCCTGCAGTGCATCCTGTGAAATATGCTATATCTGCATTATCCGCGATCTCCACATCATCAGGTACCCACAACAGTCGGTCTTTCTGCTCCTTCATATATGGATTGTGCATCTCACCGATCAGCTTGGGAAAAAGGCTTTGTTTTCCATACGGTCCATTGCCCCGCAGCACAAGCTGCTGCCTTGTGGCTTCCCACATCTCAATGGTATTGAGACCGGCAGGGCAGACCGTACCGCATACACCACATGTGGTGCAGTGGAAGAGATGATCATTGAAATTCTGGATATCCTCTTCAGGTATTTCCTTTGGTCCGAACAACTTGGCAAGCAGGCCGTAGTTCTTACCCATGAAACTTCTCCACCTGCTGATCTTATCCCTTGGAGAGATGTTCATATCCCGTTCCATAGCATCCAGGGTGGGGCACCAGTTATCACACTCACCGCATCTGGTACATGCGTCATACTGCATAAGGGATATCGGGTCTATAACATCCGTTTTTATGGAAGGCTCCCCTTTAGGGATCTCTGGCATCTGCTTTTCCTCAGCTTTTTTCTCTTCAGCCATTTTACTCGCCTCCACCGTTTGCAATAATGGTCAAGGGTGCCGCGATCATATGCATATATTTGCTAAAGGGAATATACGCGATACAGAAGAGCAGGGATATTGCTACATGGAACAGAGCAAGTGTCTGGGCCAGGGCTTCATCAGCACCTAAAAAAGTCCAGGCAGAAACAGCATCCGGTCTATAACCCTCAGCCATAAAACCTGTCACCGTGATGAACAGAATACCCAAAACCAGTACCCAGTCAAAGACCTGTGTCCTCTTGCTTACTTCCGAGAGTGCGACACGTCTTATAATTGCGATTATAATTCCGATCAATAGCAGATACCCGAGTACCTCATTTGGGGTATCAAAGCCGCTTCTTACGACATTCAGATCAAAACTTCCAATCCCTATCTTATGCAGGATCTCAAAGAGAGCAAAAATGAGGGAAAGTACAAGCATGCCTCCCCATCCGACAAAGATCAGCATGTGCATTACCCACCTGAACGGACTGCGCCGTATAATCCTGCGCTGCAGAAGTATATCAAGGACAACCGACGTAAGTATTGATTGGTGGCCTTCCTTGGTTGCCGATTTTATGAAGGCGCTAAGAAACGCCTTTACGCTTCCTCCGCCCCATTTTTTCATGTTCAATATCATTCCTATTAAAAATATAAGGACTGCAACCAATGCGATACCAAGCATCATTTCAAAGGTTGGAATCCCAGAATAATAACTAAATGGTTCACTCATTATCTATTTCCTCCTGAAGATAACATCATTATCATTTTATCCTTCATAGGTCAACAGACCACTATAATCAGGTCGCCTATTGGAAATTGAATATCCTAAGTATCAAACTTATATAAATATTACGTATTATCGTTATATTTGCAAACATGGCGATGAATAATTTTATTTATTCTACATTATTAATATCTTCCTGAGTGGAAAAGATATATAAGATACAGTAATCATTGAAACCTGAGAATACCGAGATGAGTTTCAGAGATTTTATCCAGCTATTAAAGTCAGACCGTTCCATCCGGGAAGTTGATGATCAATTGTCTCCCAACCTGGAGGTATCGAGACAGGTAATGGACAGCTCAAGCCCGCTCCTTTTCAATAATGTGATGGGAGACAAGGTAGTAATGAACATCATTGCTGACCGGCAATTGATGGCTAAGGCGCTGGGGACCATGCCAGGGACAATGGTACATTACCTGGCAGGTATCGAACACGATGGCGAAGTAGTGCAGGTGGACGATTCACCATCTCAGGAGGTCATCGAGGACCAGGTGGACCTCAGCAAGATACCTGTGCTAACGTACTACCCCCAGGACGGCGGTCCATATATTACAGCAGGAGTGGTGGTATCAGAATACGGCGGCATATACAATGCCTCTATCCACAGGCTCATGGTAACAGGCAAGGATACCATGGTGGGACGGCTGGTCGAGAACAGGCATACGTATAATCTTCACAAAGCTGCCTCCCGGGCAGGCGAACCCCTGCCCATTGCAGTGGTCATCGGCATAGACCCGGTAGTGCTGCTGGCAACCACCACCAGGGTGCCTGAGAAACAGGAATTCCAGTATGCAAGTGCACTCCTGGGCCGTCCCCTTGAACTGTTCCAGCTTGGGAACGGTATCAAAGTACCACATGCAGAATGGGTGCTCGAAGGATATATCGAGCCCCAGGTCAGGGTTGACGAAGGACCCTTCGTGGATATCACCGGCACTCTTGATATTGTAAGACAGGAACCCCTGATCCACATCACCAGGGTCATGCACCGGCAGGACCCCATTTACCACGCTATTATGCCTGCGGGGGGTGAACACAAAATGCTCATGGGTGTGCCCTACGAACCACTCATCTTGAAAGAAGTGGGTAAAGTCTGTGATGTACGCAATGTAGTGCTGACCGAAGGAGGATGTTCATATCTCCATGCTGTTGTGCAGATACACCAGAACAGGAAGGATGACGGACGTAAGGCCATCGAAGCTACGTTTGCTGCCCACCGGAGCCTGAAACATGTGGTTGTTGTGGATGATGACATTGACATCTTTAATGTGTCTGATGTTGAATATGCCATTGCCACCCGGTTCAGGGCTGACCGCGACCTGGTAGTATACCCCGATGTCCGGGGGAGTAGTCTTGACCCCATGTGTATGCCAAATGGAAATACCACAAAGATGGGATTGGATGCTACCAGGATACTGGGTGAAGAACATAAGTTCAGGCGGCCGTCCATGCTGGAGGATTAGGTTTGCATCTCACCCGGGAAGAAGAAGCGATATTGAACGGGGAGAGTGGTCCCACACTCCAAAAGGCCATGGAGATCATTACCGCACTGGGTGATATCTATAAAGCGGATTCGCTGGTTCCTATTAAAAGTGCCCAGATAGCAGGAGTGAGTTATAAGACCATAGGCGATGCAGGGTTGGAATGGATATCTGATCTTGAAGGGAAGGTGGTAGTACCATCGATCCTGAACCCGGCGGGCATGGACCTTGAGCGCTGGCGTGAGATGGGTATCGATGAAGAGTTTGCGGCCCGGCAGACCCGGATAATCGAAGCATACCGGCAGTTGGGTGTGAGATGCGAATGCACCTGTACACCATATTATATTGACCCTGCTCTGGCATCTTATGGCGACCACCTGGCCTGGAGTGAAAGTTCAGCGGTCTCATACGCCAATTCAGTTATCGGTGCCAGGACCAACCGGGAAGGGGGGCCTTCTGCACTGGCTGCCGCGCTCATTGGTAAGACTGCAAACTACGGGTACCATCTGGACGAGAAACGAGTACCCGTCATCACAGTCCACGTTGACTGCCACGTATCAGGTGCCGACTTCGGTGCATTGGGTTACCTTATAGGGGCGCAGGTGGGGGCTGATGTGCCCATGTTCAGACTACGATCCAGGCCAAACGATCTTGAACTCAAGGCGCTGGGTGCTGCCATGGCCGCCTCTGGTGCAGTGGCATTATACCATGTCGAAGGTGTCACTCCCGAGTCGGATTCATATCAGGCCCCGGCAGAGACCATTACTATTGAGCGCAGCCAGATCGATGAGGTGTTCGAGAAAAACTGCCCTGAAGAGGTTGACCTTATAGCCCTGGGCTGCCCCCATTATTCTGCAGAAGAACTGGAAGCTGCCGCAAATCTGCTTGAGGGCGTGACCATGAATAAAGAGGTGTGGATATGTACCTCGCGTCAGGTCAGGGACAAAAATCCTGATGCAGTGCACCGGATCGAAGCCAGTGGTGCCAGGGTGTTCGTGGATACCTGCATGGTAGTGTCCCCTGCCACCGAACGGTTCGGATGTGTGCTCACCGATTCAGGAAAGGCCTTGAAGTACATCCCGGGTATGTGCGGGGTGGGAGCTGGCCTGGCAAGCACCCGTGACTGCCTGAAAGGAGGGGATATTGATTAGGACCTTAAGAGGCAGACCTATCTCCAGTGGCTGTGGCCAGGGTGAGGCACTGGTGACCAAAGATCCCATCTCATTCCTGGGCAGCGTGGACCCTGCAACCGGTATGGTTGTAGAACAGGAACACGAACTTGAGGGTAAGTGTGTGAGCAATAAAGTGCTGGTGTTCCCTACCGGAAAGGGCTCGACCGTGAGTTCGTATGTGATGTACCAGTTAAAAAAGAATGGTACTGCTCCCGCAGCAGTGATAAATCGTTCTGCTGAACCTATCGTTGTCGTGGGCGCCATCATCTCAGATATCCCGATGGTGGACAGCACCGAACCTGATGCAATCACTACCATTAAAACAGGGGATATGGTACGGGTCGATGGTACAAGAGGAGTTGTCCAAATTCTATGAATGAATCCAATGACAGCCATCCTGACAGTGATGATATTCCTGATGGCAAGACTGATATTCTGGAGTTTATCAGATCAGAAGTGTCTGATTTTAACATTTATGAGTATTCATACGAAGACGGAACATATTATTTTTCGGGTATTCCCTTAAACGACCCAAAAGACGTGGTAAAGCGCCTGTGGGTCTCCCTATCTATCATGGGGTACAATGTCCAGATGGTATATGAACTGGGCGAATATATCCTGGTGGTCGGCCCTATAACTGAGCAGCGTGAGCGTATCTGGTTAAATGTTATACTGGCAACCATTACCGTTTTCACGACCATGTTCTTCGGTTCAATGTTCTTTGGTGTGGACCCTTTTGCACAACCAGGCCAGATCATCACCGGATTGCCGTTCACCCTGGCGATCATGTTCGTGTTGGGTTCCCACGAGATGGGCCATTACATTGTTGCAAAAATGCACAAAATGAAAACATCACTACCGTATTTCATTCCATTTATCGGTATCGGGACAATGGGTGCGGTCATAAAGCACAGAGGTCCCATCCCCAATAGGACTGCCCTTTTCGATGTGGGGATCGCCGGACCCATTGTCGGCCTGGTCGCTTCGATAATAGTAACAATTATCGGTCTATCTCTACCACCGGTAAATATGGAGGCGCAGGATGGTTTTATTTTATTTAAACTGTCACTGCCGATACTTTTTTCCTTTATTGCCAGTTTCACAAGTGGAATAACTGGTGATCTGGTCATGCATCCTGTGGCCTTTGCCGGCTGGGTCGGCATGTTAGTGACAGCATTGAACCTGATACCTGCAGGCCAGCTTGATGGAGGGCATATTATACGTGCCATGCTGGGTCCCAGGTCGGCATATATATCCGCAGTGGTACCCTTCGTGCTGCTGTCAATGTCCATGTTCATCTATTTTGTAATGCAGCAGAATGGTTCAATGTGGTTGTTCTGGGGACTGTTCATCTTCCTGTTCGCAGCAGCAGGACATCCCGAGCCTCTGGAAGATTCAGATAATATCGGCAAGAGCCGGATGATACTGGGGATGCTGGTATTCATTGCGGGTTTGCTGTGCGTCACCCTCATCCCCATCCAGATATAGGGGGGAATAAAGACTGGACAGGGTACATTTTTGCTGGAACCAGAAGAACAGTAACAGCCTGGCAGCCCTTATGCCGTTGGTACGGGGGGCACACATGGTGCAAAAAGCAGAGGACGGTATAATGGTGTTTAGTTTTTCCACGGCCCAGGCCGGTGCTGTCTTCAAGGAAGTGGAGGAGTCGTCAACAGATTCCTTATATATTGCAGGAGGACCACACCCATCTGCCCGGTGGCAGGAGTGCCTTGAATATTTCGACTACGTGGTGGTGGGAGAAGGTGAAGAGACCCTGCCCGAACTGGTCAACAGTATCCAGAGAGGCGACACGGCAGAAGTAAAAGGCATTGCATATATGGACGGGGACAGGTGTGTATATACAGGAGCGAGACCGCCTGTTGACCTGAACCACTACCCCCCGTTCTCACCTGAGCTTCTCAAAGGATATATCGAGATAACCAGGGGCTGCCCCCACAACTGCGCCTACTGCCAGACACCCCGCCTGTTCGGGCACCGGATGCGCCATCGCAGTCCTGAGGTGGTGGCCGAGTATGCGGGGATGATGCGGGATGTGAGGTTCGTCTCGCCCAATGCCTTTGCATACGGCTCACATGGAAATCGCCCCGAACCGAACAAAATTCAGACACTGCTTGAAGCCGTCTCCAGGAAATGCAGGATGTTCTTTGGAACGTTTCCTTCAGAGGTCAGGCCCGAATTCGTTAACAATGAAATCCTTGAACTGGTAAAACAGTACTGCCAGAACACATCGCTGAGCCTGGGCGCGCAGAGCGGCAGCCAGAGAGTGCTTGATGATATCCAACGGGGGCATACAGTTGAAGATGTCAAGTGCGCTGTAGAACTGTGCAGGGAATATGACCTGACACCAGTGGTGGATGTGATATTCGGGCTGCCAGGAGAAATGCCCGCCGACCAGCAGGAAACACTGGAACTGGTAGAATGGATTATAGCACAGGGTGGGAACATACATTCCCATTACTTTACTCCACTGCCGGGAACGCCGCTGGAAGATGCGCTGCCGTCTGCTGTGGGCAAGAAGGTAAACCGGGTGATGGGACGCCTGGCATTGGGTGGGAAGGTGACGGGGATTTGGGAGCCGGGAGTTCGTTGATGAAACAAAGCTGACTGCCACACTACCACCCGGCGGGCTGCGGTGGCAGTGTCAGTTGAATAGTTACACCCACCCCATGCCAGCAGCAGCATGTCCGGGCAGTGAGTGAGTGCTTCAAAGGGGGGGCAGGAATCATTTCAATATTAACCGCAGATGGATGCAGATACACGCAGATAAATGTTATTTCGAAATTTAAATCTAATTTCATGGACAGAAATACAAAAGAATCTTCATTTAGTCGCAATATTTGCGTTCATTCGCGTTTATCGAGGACTATCTCTACGATTTTCTCCTTTATTTTCGTGATCTCCCCTTTAATTGAACCGATTTTCAAAATTCCAAAGTACCTTAACGCGGTCACCTATTGAAATCTTATTTCCTTTACTATCTGTCATGTTAGACCTCTGTTTCAAATTCTCTGCAAATTCAACATCAGGTTAAGGATTGGGAGTTATTTCAATGAGGATTGAATTGGCGATAATTGTGAATATCTCCATATATTTTCTATTAATCGAGACCGTTACAATTCATGCTGGTGAATAAAATTAACTAGATTTGCGGTATATGGCAACTAATTAGATTGCAAAATAAACGTTGAAGTTATAATGGGCAGTATTGCGATTTTCGTATCATTGACAATGGATAATCAATATCATTATTTGCCACGAAAGTGAAGTATACAAAGAAAAAAATTAATACCAACATGAATTGTAACGGTCTACACATTTCGCTATCCTTATATACCTGTACATTAAATCAAGCAAACTTGTTATAACACCAATTTAATTGATTTAACATTCCAGAATCAACAGGTGACACGTATGCATATTATGGAAGGCTTCTTACCCGGCCCCTGGTGGCAGATATGGTTTGCCGTATCCCTGCCTGTGATACTCTATGGTATCCACAAACTGAACAGGATGATGGAGGTAAAACGCGACCTTTTGCCCCTGTTGGCGGTCGCCGGAGCATACATATTCGTCCTATCCTCACTCAAACTGCCCTCAGTGACCGGAAGCTGCTCCCACCCCACAGGCACTGGCATGGCCGCCATCCTCTTCGGACCCGCCATATCAGCCGTGCTCTCAATGATCGTACTGCTGTACCAGTCCCTGTTCCTGGCCCACGGTGGCCTGACCACACTCGGAGCCAACGTCTTTTCCATGGGAATCGCCGGCCCGGTCATCGCATTTGTGATCTACAGGACCGGTATGAAAGCGGGCCTCAATTTCTACTTCACCGTATTTTTGGCTACAGCCATGGCAGATATGGCCACCTACCTCATAACCTCACTGGAACTGGCCCTGGCATTCCCGGCACAGGCCGGGGGCATACTTGCATCATTCCAGGCCTTTGCAGCCGTCTTTGCCATCACCCAGCTCCCCCTTGCCGTAATTGAAGGTGCCATTACTGCGCTCATATTCAAGTATGTGATACAAATCAGGGGCGACGTGCTGGTAAAGCTCAACGTGATCGGTGAGGCGGGATTGCGCAGGATCAAGGAGGCGGCAGCATGAAAATTGAAATTATTGTAGCCGTTATAGTGCTGGTCTTCACAGCCCAGTTCATCTATGTTTCTTCAACCACCAATGCAGAATTCGGGGGTGCAGACGGCCAGGCTGAAGGTGTGATCGAAGAATTGACAGGCGGTACATATGAACCCATTGCCAGCCCCTTCTGGGAGCCGCCCAGTGGGGAAATCGAAAGCCTTCTCTTTGCACTCCAGGCCGCAATTGGGGCCCTTGTCATCGGCTACTTCTTCGGATATTACAGAGGCAGGAACAAGTCAAATGAGCAAGAATTCGTGAAACCCGGGAATTGAATATGGACAACATGCTGGATGACCAGGCACTGTTAAGCCCCCTACGGCACACGAACAACTATCTCAAACTCATCATAGTGGCTGCGGGCCTGCTTGGCGGCATATCAGCCTCATCACCCGTAACACCTCTGTTCATAGCTCTATGCATGAGCTTTGCATCGGTCGTGTTCGGAGCGGTCCCCCTTAAGTTCTACCTGAAACTCATGCTGGTACCCCTGGGATTTGCAGCCGTGGGGTCAGCCGTCATACTGTTCTTCTTCGGTTCGGGTCATGAAATTGCAGCCGTGACCATAGCCGGCCACCATCTGGCGATCACCAGCCAGGGGCTGAACATGGCATCTCTGGTGTTAGCGAGGACCCTTAGCGGAATGTGCTGCCTGTTCTTTCTTGCCCTCTCAACCCCTATGGTCGAACTATTTTCTGTGCTCAAGGCATCCAGGGTGCCGGATGTACTCATCGAACTCTCTATGCTGATATACCACTACATCTTTGTGCTCCTTGAAGTTGCCGTGAGCATAAAATTCGCCCAGACAGTACGCCTGGGGTATAAGGATCTATTGAGTTCACTGCGTTCCACTGCTATGCTGGCAGGTACCCTGTTCATCAGGTCGTGGGACCAAGCAGACAAACTGTATCTGGCCATGAACTCCAGGTGTTATGACGGGAAACTGGTTATGTTCAGTCCAAATAATCCCATCAAAGCCCCGGAATTGCTCATCTCATCCCTTTTTGTACTATCTATCATTGCTCTGTCTTTTATTACAGGAAATCCGCCTTTGGTCTGAGGAATACATCATGAGCATCCTTAAAACACACGACTTGAAATATGCATACCCGGACGGGACACAGGCAGTTGACGGGATCGATATCGAAATTGAAACGGGGAAATGTATCGCTTTTGTAGGTCCCAACGGTTCAGGTAAATCAACATTGTTCCTGCTGTTCAATGGCACTCTGGCCCCCCAGCAGGGAGTGGTATATGTTCAGGGCAGACCTCTGCGATATGATGCAAAGTCCCTGCGCGAGGTGCGAAAGCGGATTGGTATCGTGTTCCAGAATTCCAGCGACCAGCTATTTGCTCCTACCGTGTATCATGACGTAGCCTTTGGCCCCGTTAACCTGGGATTCGATGAAGAAAAGGTCAACAACTGCGTCACCCAAACCCTTGAATACCTGGGTCTTACAGAATTAAGGGATAAACCACCCCATCATCTGAGCAGTGGACAGAAGAAAAAAGTAGCTATTGCAGGTGTTGTCGCTATGGAACCTGAGGTTATCATACTTGATGAGCCCCTATCCAACCTTGACCCATCAGGTGCCAGCGAGATCATGGAACTGCTCAATGAACTGAAACATTTTGGAAAGACCATTATTATCTCCACTCATGATGTTGACCTGGCAGCCAGATGGGCTGATGTGGTGTATGTCCTGAACCGGGGACAAGTATACAATTCCGGGCATCCGTCCCGTATTTTTGCAGACAGGGCACTTATGGAGAATACAAACCTGAAACTTCCCACCATAGTTGAGACCTTCAGGGAATTTGAAGCACGAGGGATAGCTGAAGGACATGCCCCCATGACACTCCTTGACCTCATGGACTCAATGGAAAGTCCGTATATCGGTGTACGGTGCGCTGTGGCTGATTGCACTATTTCGAAGGA
This sequence comes from ANME-2 cluster archaeon, assembly GCA_023544605.1. Lineage (GTDB taxonomy): Archaea > Halobacteriota > Methanosarcinia > Methanosarcinales > Methanocomedenaceae > Methanocomedens_B. Next base: position 12,262 of record JAMJFQ010000015.1, read on the forward strand.
TCAGAAGGTAGGGCTGTTCATGCAGGAAGGTACCATAGTGGCCGTGTCGGATATACAACAAAGGGCTGTAGGAATTGCAATGTCTGATGCTGGTGCCGGTGATGAAGTGCTTGTCGAGTATGTGAATGGTTCACTCACCCCCAATACCGGCCGTATCCATGTGGTACAGATACCCCGGGTGATCGAAGGCGGCTCAAAGAACGTGGATATCGAAGGGATAAGGGCATTGTTGGACGGGACTTCTTTTGACAGGGTAGGTGCCATGGGTACCTCTGCTAAAGTAACTGCCAAAAAGGCAGAGATACAAACAGATTTTGAAGTTGATGTTATCCAGTCTGCCATGCTGTCAGCCCTGCGAGGCCTGGACTGCCTTGTACTGGCCAGCGGTGGCATGGCCGAACTCGTAAAACAGCGTGTGGATGAGAGGAACCATAACGGTTGCAGGCATATAGAGTGCACTATTGAAAAGATCTAACGAAATTATATCATCCAATACCTATCTTTTTATCATTCTGGCAAGTAGTGATTTTTTTATAACTATTGAATTGTGCGGGCAGAGTTCAAAACAGCTATAGCATTGCACACACAGCTCATCATCGATTTTAATTGGGTATGGCAGTTCAATGGCACCAGTAGGGCAGTTCTCGATACATGCACCGCATTTATGGCACTTGTCCTGGTCTATCCTGGGTTTCATTGAATAGAACCTGCCTAGATACTTGATGAGAAATGCGGGTGCAGCAGCATAAGATGCCTGGCCAGGGCGCTCAAATTCGATCAGTACATCCTCAATAGGGTCACCCAGCAGTATGACCTCTTCAGGCATGGACGGACCTAAACCCCTCTTGGCTGCATCCGTGCTGGTCACAATCTCATTTGGTTCAAATCCGATAAGTCCTGAGGCTACCATATCCAGGGCAACGCAGTTTTCAGATGCCATGATAACACCCACGTCCACCGGGTCACCCCTGGATGGACCATCACCCTCCATCCCTACAACACCGTCCATTATGGCCAGTTCAGGCGGGCGCACGGAAAATATATCTACCACAGCCTGGCTGAATATATCGTTCTTGCCCAGCGCATGAGCTGCTTTCCTGACCTTTGCCGGTACGGCCCCGAACATGCTCTTGACAGCCCCTGTGAACAGGGTAAGTTCGTGGGTCTTGAGTTTTGGCAGGGTGATTATTACATCCGCCTCAAGTACTGGTTTGGCCATATAGACCGTTGTCAACTGTTTACCATTCGGGATATCGACCTTCCCGTATCCGGCCACGTCAAAATTAGCGATCTCAGCGCCCAGTTCTTCAGCCACCTTCTTTATCCCTGATACTTCCAGTGCCTCGGCAGTGGCGCCCGGATGTATCATTCCTGCCCCATCCCCTACGATGGGAATCCCACCCACATCCTGAACAAGTTCGACAACGGCAGAAACAACAGATGGATGTGTTGTAACAGCGTCCTCAGGTGGTCTGGCAGAGAGCAGGTTAACTTTTAATAACACCCGATCACCTGGATGTATAATACTATCCAGACCTCCAATAAGTTCCAGTGAACTGGCTACGGCCGGTTTTACGTCAGCGTAATTATTACAATGTACTATTGATACTGAAGTGATCGGTTTTTTAAGATCTACCATTTTTCCATGGCTCCTGTTGTAATGTTAACGTGTGACGTTATGAATTTAATCAAAATCATTTCAAATAGATATGACATTATGTGCCGTGAAAAACTCTTTATCAGGTTTCCTTCAGGTATTGCTTCTCTATAGGAGTTACGGGAAGAGGTAATCTGCAAGCAGGGGTATATATCGGGGGAAATACAGTGGCACCAATTTTACTACGATTATTATGGTCATGATATTCAAGAAAAATATATCTCTCAGCCTTTTATTCTCGACAAGATACAGCACCACAAAGAAGATGGGGATAATGACCAAAGTAAAATAAACCTTCATGTTACTGGTGAATAATATACTCAGGTTTGATAGTGTGGTCAGTACAATAATGAATGAGTTTATCTCTCCGGCACTATTTTCAATACGTGTGCCTATTGAAATATAAGAAAGCACCAGTGTCAGTCCCAGAATGAAAATACTCACAAGGATTATGACATCTTTGTAACCTATGTGCCATATCGAAAGTAGCAGGGACAGCAGGATGGTCATGAAAGAGATGGACATGCCCAGCAGTCTCATGGTGTTTCTTTCCTTGTTTGCTATTGCTATCTCCTTATCAGTATAGTACATTTTATACTCCTTTTATACTCCTTATGAGATTGTCGGAAAAGTTCAAATTTTCCGATAAATTAATACACTGTCTCTATTATAATTTTCATTCAACATAATATCACAGGGATATTGTTGCCCCTATTTGTTTAACATTCCCCCCACATTAATTAAAATTAAATTCAAGAGTTTTATTCTTCAGCCATGGTACTGCTGGATCAAATCCTTTGTTCTTAAGTTTCTCATTTAAGTCCTGGAACAAAGATACCAGTTCCGAAGGATATCGATAATAAGTGACATGGATCTTTTCACCTTTTGATCTTACAAATGCCTGGATATTCAGGAATTTCTCAGGCAAAATGCAGGAAAAAAGAACGCTGTTAACCTATAGTGATAACATATCAAAATAGTTGAGACTACCCCTCCATTTCAACTGGAAATTATTCAATCAATTATATAATATTCCTAATGATGATTATTATTAATCATTATCTATAATTATGCTTCTTCATGTCGAAAATGTGATTTACTAAAAATAATCTTATGTGTATCTGTTTTTATTGCAGTCTTCAATTGTGAATATGGTGCAAACTATATAGAAACAAATGCATATCATCACGTAACAATACAAGGGGGTACTAATATTGACTGAAAATATAGTCACTGCACAACTCCAGTTAGCAGTTCTTGGCGAAGGCGACGATTCCTTGAGCCGCTATATCTCAACCGCCGTAAAAGCACTGGATGAACGAAATGTGCAATACCAGGTCTGTCCAATGGGCACTGCCATACAAGCACAGAGCATAGACGAGATATTCGATGCGTGCAAAGCAGCTCATGAAGCTGTATTGGATATGGGCGTCAACCGGGTATTGACCAACATCACGATCGACCACCGGCTGCAAGGCTGTAAAGGCCTGGATGAAAAAGTGCAATCAGTAAAATTAAAGCTATAAATGCGAAAGGAATTATTTAATATCATATATAACATAAAACGGTCCGATGCTTCGAGTAACATTCCTTGGCACAGGCGGTAGTTTACCCACTCCCGAGCGTAACCCATCAGCTATCTTAGTGAACCGCAAGGGCGAGCTTATGCTATTCGACTGCGGAGAAGGCACCCAGCAGCAGATGATGCGGGCTAAGACAGGTATGGGTAACCTGACCTCTATCTTCATCACTCATTTCCATGCCGACCATATCCTGGGCATCCCCGGCCTGATACAGACCATGAACTTCAATGGACGCACAGAGCCGCTCAAGATATACGGCCCCCACTGGGTAGAAGAATTCGTCCGTATGATGACAGCTATTGGGTTCTTCAAACTGAAATTCGAAGTCAAAGCATTCGAATTACATCCCGGTGACAGGGTGGACAGAGGCGATTATTACATTGAGGCTATCAAGACCGAACACAGTGTGCCGTCCATTGGCTATGCTCTTGTAGAAGCAGACAGGCCCGGACGGTTCGACCGTGAAAGGGCCGTAGAATTTGGTGTACCACCCGGCCCCCTGTTCAAACACTTGCAAACGGGAGAAGATGTAGAAGTTGATGGCAACATTATCAAAAGCAGTGATGTTACAGGCCCGCCAAGACCGGGACGAAAGATCGTATATTCCGGTGATACCAGACCTTGCAGTGGTATTTTCATGGCCAGCGACAAAGCAGACCTATTGATACATGACTCAACTCTTACCGATGACATGGTGGACTGGGCAAACGAGTCCATGCATTCTACAGCAGGAGAGGCAGCATCCCTGGCAGCCCTGGCAAATGTGCATCAATTAGTGCTGACCCATATAAGTCCCAGGTACTCGGACGATACATCACAATTATTGGAAGATGCTAAAGAGGAATTCGAGAACGCTATTATTGCTGTTGAGTTCATGGAGATCGAGATACCGTACCGTGACGTTTAGTAGTCCTCGCCCTGCTGCGTGGCGGTCGTTTTTGTGTTATATCCAGCTTTCTCATATTCTTCAATTTTCCAAGCCTGGTACCGTCCAGCAGGTATGCCTGCGCCCCGTCCAGATCAACAGCATCTGCACCAAATACCGGGCCCAACAGGTCGTCATGTAGTGATTCATTGAACGCTACGCCGCCACAGAGCCGGCAAAACGCGGGCATGATTATCACTTCCGGGTCAGACCACATCATTTTTTTACCGGTCACACAGTAATGTGCTTCCAGCGGCGAGCGGTGCAGCCGGGTGCGTATCCAGGTTGGTTCAGCACTGCTGGAACCCAGCGGGTCGGTAAACCTGACTGTAGGATGGTTGTGTGCCATTACGATGTAGTGGCAAGCCAGCAGTTCAGGGTCTGGCCAGGTATGACCGTGGAAATATCCTATACCGTCCAGCACAAATCCTCTTGAAGGCTGTAATGCCACTTCCAGTCCGGGCGATATTCGCCGTAGCAAGTACTCCATATCCCCGTCATGATTGCCAGGTACTATATCAACCGGTACTTTCCCGGCAATACCCTCAAGGAAATTGGGGACTTCCTCCCTTTCCTGCCAGGATATCCGGGGCACATTGTGTTTCACATCTCCCAGGAGCACCACCCTGTCAGGTGCTACACTGGTGATATATTTTATTATCCTTGCTAGCCCCTGATGGGACTGGCTAGGGACCTCGATGCCATTATTTCCCAGGTCCCATTCTATCCCGAGGTGGATATCTGCCACCACCAGCACCCGGATGGTATTCTCAACAACCAGTGCGGGTTCATTGACAAGGGGTTCCAGGGTTGCAGACATATGCTAACATATAATATGATTGATGATAAATTGACAGGTCTGAATAGTGGGATGAATTTGATAGTATGAATTTGATTGACCCTGTTAATGAGTTTCAGATACCCGGGGAGTGGGTAGACCGGGTGAACATGCCACCACATGAACTGGCCGAAGGTGTTGCATCCGGAATATTGGTGGTACTTTCCAATGGAAAGGTGCTGCATAGAGGCTTTACCACCGGCACAACTGCCGCAGCCGCAGCAAAAGCTTCGGTGTTATCGCTCAAAGGGGATGTGAATTCGGTATGGGTCCCTACCCCGTCAGGCTTAAGGGCACACCTGGAAGTAACAGCAGCGAGCGGCAGGGCAGAAGTAGTAAAGATATCAGGAGACCATAAGAGCGATGCCACGGGCGGTCTCGTTTTCAGGGCCGAGGCTACACAGTCCCTCACAATTGAACTAATGGCAGGGTCAGGCATTGGCACGGTGACAAGAGGAGGACTGCAGGTGGGAGTGGGGGAACCTGCCATCAATCCTGCCCCACGGTGTCAGATACTGGATGCTATCCAGGAAGCACTTGACGAAACAGGCCTGGAAGGAGCAGCTGTAACTCTGTCGGTTCCAAATGGCGAGGCGGTGGGTGCAAAGACCCTGAACCCCCGGCTGGGTGTGAAAGGCGGCATATCCATATTGGGCACTACCGGATTCGTGGAGCCCTGGAGTGACCACCTGGGCGAGACCAAAATGGATCTGATAAGAGACGCTTCCAGGGTGGTGTTGACCACGGGGCGCGTCGGGATGCGTTATTCCCAGATGCTGTTCCCCGATTATACCGTGGTCATGGTGGGTAACCGGATTGACGAAGGTATTAAGGTTTCAGGGGGCAAAACAGTCATGTGTGGCTTGCCAGGTCTGATATTGAAATGGGCAATACCTGATGTATTGAATGGAACGGGTTTCAATACAATACAGGAAATGTTAGAGAATGACCCGACGAATCCCATAATCGATAGGGCGCTTGAAGCGGCTGTAAAAAAAGCAGGAGGGGCGAGGATAGTACTGCTTGATAGGGATGGTGGAATAGTAAGGGATACAGAGGGGATGTCGTGAAGATCGTAGGCGTAGGTATCGGTCCGGGCATGGTGACACCCGAGGTGGCTGGAGTGATACAGGATGCCGGGTTAGTGTACGGCTCACCCCGTGCCCTGGAACTGGCGGCCGAACATATAACCTGTGAAGCCAGGACGATAGAGGATTATAGCCGGCTGCATGAACTGCCACCCGAAGCTGTAGTGCTGTCCACAGGCGACCCAAACCTGTCTGGACTGGGCAAGTATGCAGGCCCCTCAGATGTGGTAATACCCGGTATTTCTTCTCTGCAGACTGCATGTGCCCGAATGAAAATTGACCAGACCATGATCGTAGTGGTTAATGCACATGGCAGGAATCCTACATCAGCAGCAGTGAAATTCAGGCTGGCTATTACATCGGGTTCGACGATCTTCCTATTTCCGGACCCGAATTTCGGTGTGGATGAAGTTGTTTCTATCCTTGAAAGTATCAGACTTGATGTTCCAATTGCAGTTTTAGAAAAGTTAGGGTATCCCGACGAGCATATAGAAGTTGGAACGTTAGAAAATCCACCCAGTGCAGCATCACAGCTTTACTGTATGATCGTTGGATCGGCACTGGAAAACGATTTAAATATCTGATTTATATGAGAACCATCTCCCCCATTCTTGCCTCCAGAGCCCTCTGGCAGCTCAGGATACGAAAAAGACCGTTCGTACTGTCCCATGGCATCAATGCCAGGTGCAACATGCACTGTGATTTTTGCGAATACTGGAAGGAAGAAAAAGATGAGATGCAAACAGAGGATATCCTGCACCTTCTGGATGAGGCAAAACGTTTTGGTATTAAGTATTACAATGCCTGGACTGTAGAACCATTATTAAGGGAAGACCTGCCCCGGATCATGGCACATGCCCGCACGCTGGGTTTGATAACGTCCATGATCACCAACGGGAAACTTCTGAAGCAGCGGGCACATGAACTGAATGATGTGGATTATCTTTCCGTATCAGTGGACGGTATTGAATCCTACAGGGATATAAGGGGGATGGATTTCGATGACCTTCTGGCCGGGATAGAAATGGCCAAGGAGGGGCGCAAAAATCCCCTCCTGATGAACTGCGTCATCTCAGGACAGAACCTGGATGACATTGAGCCCCTGATACATCTGGCCCGGAAGATTGGGGTCTGGGTCTCATTTGAGCCGCTGCACATGTCAGAAGGCATCGGACAGGATGTTTGGGACAGGATAGGGGTACATGACATGGCGAAATATGTGAGGACAGTGGATGGCATAATCACTTTGAAGAAAGAGGGTTATCCCATTATCAATTCCCTGACATACCTTAGAATGGTCAGGGACCATGATATGGATTTCAAGTGCCGTGCAGCTGATATTATATTGAATGTCACATCAGACGGGTGGATAGAACACTGCCGGGTACAAAAGAAATGTCTTGGTCATGTGAGCGACGGTCTGGAAAACGTATGGAAAAGGTCAAAGGAAGAACGTGGCATGACAGTCCATGATTGTAAAGGATGCCTGTTCTTCGGATATGTAGAAGGCAGCCTATTGTTTGATCTCAGACCAGAGGTCATGGCCCATTATGAATGGATATAAGGATAATTAATTAACTATTAGCCGTAATGAGAAAATAAATTGCTCGAGTACAATCCCATGTGGAGTAAAATATTAAGTAAGTTCGAAAAACATCCTGCACAGGAAAAGGTCATCAAGCTCCTACTGGAGCGCGGTTTCCAGGTTAATGATGAGGGTCGTGTGGTGTCTGGCGGCATTGAGATACCCCATACCCAGGTAGCAGGAGAGATCGATGTGGACCGCAGAGTGGTGGACTCCACGTGCGAAGTGATATTGGGTGATAAGACCCTTGCAAGTATCTTCAGGAACATACACACTATACCTTTCCTGAAAGATGTAGCGCCTGAACTGGGTCTGCAAGTGCTGGTCATTACACCCGGGGATGCATCCAGAACTGGAATTTTGGGCAATGTGGCCTCAGCCGTAGCACATCGGGGCTTAAGTATCAGGCAGGCAGTGACTGATGACCCTTATTTAGCCGAACACCCACAGCTTACTATTATCACCGATAACAAGATACCTGGCGACCTGGTCGATGAATTGATGAAGATGCCCGGGGTAAAAGGCGTAACAATATTTTAAAAGACCATTATTTTGTGCCTTTCTTTTTGGTACCTTTCTTCTTTGTAGTTGTCTTTTTGGTGGATTTTTTACCACTTACAACTTTTTTCTTTGTAGCGGTCTTTTTGGTGGAAGTCTTAGCACTTACAACTTTTTTCTTTGTAGCGGTCTTCTCTGAAGCTACCTTTTTTACGCTTGTTTTTGCATCCACCGTTTCCGGATTGGAGGCTGCCACTTTTGCTGTACTCTTCTCTTTAAGTCCAGATTTTTCAGGTGTTGCAGCGATTTTTTTGGATTTGATCTTACCTTCGGCAGCTTTTGTTTTAACTGTTCTTTTCTTTTTAGTGACGTTAGGACTGGCATCCTGAGTCTTTTCAATCTCTGATAGCCGAATGGCAGTATTCATTCTATTCTTCGGGATGACAAATACTTCTTCCGTGGCCGTGCCTTTTGCGCTTTTTGCAGCGGCAGGTTCAGGTATCATATCCAGTATACCGCCTGTTTTAGGTACTACCTTGATCTCATCCCCTGTTATTGTAACACCGCTGGGAGCCCGCATAGGGCCATCCACTTTTGCTTCTTCGTGTATGGTGACCTCATCGCCATTTATCTCACCCAGGATATGAGTTCCTTTGCCTACATACACCTTCCCTTTTGTGACTAGGTTACCGTGAATGATATTTCCACTCCCTATAACAATAGTATCCATGGTTTTGATGCTACCGAACAGCGTGTTGTTATTACTCATCTCTAATGAAGTCGCTCTGATATTGCCCATTAACCTGCATCCGCTGCCGATATCCGCTCGATCTGGCACTTTGATAGTCTCCATATCTACCTTTGAACCGTTGGGAATTATCAGCAGTTTATCTTCATACAATTCCTCATCTTCATCGCTGAAAATCTCGCTTAGCGCCTTTTCGACTTCCTCACCCTTGCCTAATCGTAGCATTTCTGTGAGATAAAGATAAATATATATGATAACTGGAATGGGATTCCTGACCACGATCCAGCCTTTTGCCTCAAAACCACCGCCGATCTTCACATTCTTACCTATGTCCAGGTCACCGCCGACGATAAGTTTTCCTTCTATGTTGACAAATTCGCCAATATAAGCTTCATTTTTGGTCCTTACGTCACCAGTAACATGGGACCACATATCTATTCGTATCCCTTCAGACCCAAGCACATTGCCACCGATATTGACGCGTTCCCCTGCTATGACCGAATCTGCAATAATGCCAAAACCAAGGTCGGAATAGTTACCTATTATAACTCCACCGTCCACTACGATAGAATGCTCTTCCATGGTGGTGTTATCAGGTATTGTGAACGTTTTCAACAGTTCTTCCATCACGTTTTACTCCGAAATTATTTGAGGTATTTAGTAATTGGAGAATATAAAGTGTTTTGCTTTTTTTGTAGATACTGTATCATTTTTAAGACGAAGTATACGTTTCATTTTATCGAACATTTTATCTATATCAATATCAAAGGTATAATTTGATTATTATGTGTGAATTAAATGCTTTTTTGATTGATGGGACTGATAAGAAACTGTTAATGGAGGATGTCGTAAGATTAGTTGTGAACGACAACGACATAACAATAACAGGAATGCTGGGTGATACCAAGCAGGTAAAAGGGAAAATACTGCGCGTGGATATCACCAAACAAGAGACTCTGATACAGAAAATCGATTAGGTTATGTTGTATTAAGGAACACTGCTAAATAGTGGTTATATTTCCATTGAGGGAGAAATATATGTCTAAAGCTAAGATTGCAATAAATGGGTATGGTACCATTGGAAAACGTGTTGCAGATGCGGTTACTGCCCAGGATGATATGGAGATTGCGGGAGTGGTGAAAACCCGTCCGAGTTTTGAGGCAAAACTGGCAAATGACCGGAAATTTGACCTGTATGCAGCCTCCCCGGATAAGATCGACAGCTTCAACCAGGCCGGGTTGGAGGTATCAGGTACACTGGATGACCTGCTGGCAGATGTAGACCTGGTGGTAGACTGCACTCCTGGAGGTGTAGGAGCTGCCTATAAGGAACTATACCAGAAGCACGGCATAAAGGCCATCTGGCAGGGAGGGGAGGACCATGAAGTAGCAGGATTCAGTTTCAATTCAGAGGCAAATTATTCTGATGCCATTGGCCGCGATTTTACCAGGGTGGTCAGTTGCAATACTACAGGGCTTACCAGGGCACTTTATCCTCTTGACCAGACGTTTGGCATAAAGAAATCCAGGGTCACCTTGATGCGCCGTGCAGCAGATCCGGGCAATATCAAGAGCGGTCCAATTAATGCCATTATACCGAATCCTATCAGTTTACCCAGCCACCACGGGCCTGACGTGAATTCGATCCTTCCCCATCTGAAAATTGCCACGGTGGCAGTAAAACTATCCACTACCCTCATGCACTTCCATGCACTCAACGTGGAGCTGGACAGTGATTTCGAGCCGCAGGATATCATTGACCTGTACGCTGCCCGGCCCCGTATCAGGTTCGTATCAGGAGCGGATAAGATCACGAGCACGGCCGAAGTTATGGAACTGGCCAGGGACCTTGGACGCAGCCGCAGTGATATGTTCGAGAACGTGATATGGAAGGACAGTATCAGCAAGTACCAGGGCGAACTGTACTTCTTCCAGGCCATTCACCAGGAATCTGATGTTGTTCCCGAAAATGTGGATGCTATCCGTGCCATGTGTGAACTGGAATCCGACGGCGAAAAGTCCATAGCCATGACCAACAAGACAATGGGGATAGGCAAATAGGCCTATTCCTCAATTTTTTTCGTATATCAACAAGACACAATAATAAAATCCAGTTATAAAGCGAATAGACCATATGCAGATGCGACCACAAATCTGTGTAAATCAGTGGAATCTGTGTCTTTTTATATTTTCAGACACAGATTTCACTGATTAACACTGATTTTACCTAAAGTCAGTGTCTAAAAAATAACAGATTTTTGGAACCGTGCCTAACAACAATAACATTTTATACACAATAACCGGGCGAATGAACAGCACAACACGCATTTTCCAGATTGAGGGCGGTAACTTTGATGAAATTATCAGTGAAGCTGCCAGTATCATAAAGCAGGGCGGCACAGTGGCCTTTCCAACAGAGACCGTGTATGGCCTTGGTGCCGATGCATTGAATCCCGGAGCGGTCCAAAAGATATTCCAGGCAAAAGGGCGCCCGCAGGATAATCCACTTATCGTGCATATTGCAGACACAGAGCAACTGGACGTGCTCGTTAGGGATGTATCCGACAGCGCCCGCGATCTGATGGATGCATTCTGGCCCGGGCCACTGACCCTTATCTTCAGGCGCAGGGACATTGTGCCTGACATTACCACCTGCGGGCTGGATACGGTGGCGGTCAGGATGCCTGATAATCCAGTGGCAGTTGCACTGATCAAGGAGGCAGGTACACCTATTGCCGCACCCAGTGCTAACATATCTGGCAGGCCCAGCCCCACCACTGCAGAGCATGTGATTGCCGACCTTTCAGGCAGTATAGATGCGGTGATTGACGGGGGGCCTGTTCGTGTAGGTGTTGAATCCACCGTCCTGGACATGACCTCAGACATTCCCGTGCTGCTAAGACCGGGTGAGGTGGATGTGGAGGCGATAAGGGAATATGTGGGCGAGGTACGTATTGGTTACACAGATAAACGGGCCGTTGAAGGCGAACCTGTCAGGTCGCCCGGCCTGAAATATACCCATTATTCGCCTGAAACAAGACTGGTGTTGGTCAAAGGGAACAGCCACGCTGTTGTGGATAGGATTGATGAACTGGTCAGTGAGTACCGGCAAAGGAACATCCGGGTGGGGCTGCTGGTGACCGATGAGACTGCCGAACAAGTGTCGGCAGATGAGGTATTCTTGCTCGGGAGCAGGTATGATACATCCGCTATTGCAAGCAATCTGTTTGCAGGCCTGAGGCATCTGGATTTGAAAGATGTGGATGTGATAATTGCAGACGGTTTTATAGGGATTGCCGGGGTTGGGGTTGCGGTCCTGAACAGATTGGAAAAAGCTGCAGATGAGTTAATTGAACTAAGTTGACAGGATGTGACCTTGATGAAGCCTGAGAAAAAGGAAACATTGATCGAGAAACAGAAATATGTTGCCATACTCGCCAGAAACAGGCAACTGACCAAAGTAAATATAATAATCCTCGGTAGCGGGTTGCTGCTCACGCTGGGGGGTATTGAAGATATTGGAAGTATTATTGTGTGGGTAGGTATCGCAATATTCTTTTTTACACTGTTTTCCAATATTACGACAAAAATGATGTTACGGAAATTAAATTAATGGTCCTGGGAAACCATAAAATAATTTCAGGGTAGTATTTTCACTATGTCAGGACACATCCCGGAACTTGTGGCCGGTGTGCGCAACATGGCGGCACTGTCAGCTTGCAGGGAGCATGCAAATGCAGTGTATTTTTCCATTGACCGGTTCAGTCTCAGAGCCCGGGCCCGGGACATAACCCTGGACAAACTTGATGCTTTTGTCGAGAAGGTGAAAGGCAGCGGCCTGAAGGCATACCTGGCAGTCAATACCGTGATATATCCTGATGACCTGCCTGCTATGGACTCAGTGGTGGAAGCGGCAGCCAGTGCCG
>JAMJFQ010000110.1 GCA_023544605.1 ANME-2 cluster archaeon
CCTGTTGTTATTCGCGGTACTACTACCTATAACGGCAGCAGTGTAGATTCCTATGCCAATATATCGGTCATGTACCAGTCCGGCTTCATCGACGATGTGGTGCCGCTGGGTGCTACGGTAGGTATCGGTACCTGGAACTGGGACTACTCCATGAAGCACAGCGGTGTGAGGTCACATTACCAGGAAGCTTCCGATTCCGGTACAGCAGGACAGCAGCACTACTTCTTCGATGCCTACAGCGGCTACCCCGTGGGTACGGGCGAGACCATCTCGGCCTGGGTGTACATAGACCCGTTATCCGAACCCGTTGACGAGATCATGCTGCAGTTCCATTCCACAGACGGCTGGGGACACCGTGCCTACTGGGGTGCCGACCTTATCCAGTGGGGGACGAACGATACCAGTTCACGCCGGCCTAAAGGTGCACTGCCCTCAGCCGGTCAGTGGGCTATGCTCAATGTCACGACTACGGAAATTGGTATTGACGGTATGGTGGTGGACGGTATGGCTTTCACCCTGAACGAAAATTCCACGAACACTGCCAGGGTATGGTTCGATGACGTTCATTTCAGTGGTGAGACCATTCATAGTTATCTTGATGGGGAAAATGTGTCGGCTCCTGGCGGGTCGTATGTACGATACCTTGGAAATGACTATACACAGACCTTTAACGACACCTTTGATACGTTCAATACGACACTCTGGACCAATACCAGTGATTCTTATCACAACAGTTCCCAGGGGTACATGGTGCTGAACGGGACCGGAGTTAACTGGAATGCCACTTTCTACGGCAACGATATTTATGACCGGTCATCCCATCCGGTAATGAAAGCAGACTTCAAGGTCAATGATCTTAATTCCAATCTCCATGTATCTGCCGAAAACACCGCAGCCGGTTCCCAGTACAGGCGATTCGGAATGCGATTCCAATCAGGTGACATTGTCGGGCAGAGGTACGACCCGGTTGAGGGGTGGGTAACGAGTGTTTTGTTCACACCTGTTGTTGATACCTGGTATACTGCTGAGATACACTTTTATGATACTTATTCATCCCTGTACGTGTATTCAAGGGATGACAGCAGCCGTCCCAGACCTGACCTTCCCGATTACGAGTACAATCTCTCTGACTGGAACCCACGGTTCCATTTCTGGGCTTATAATAACCAGTCTTATATCGATAATGCAAGGGTCGATGTGCAGAGCACGTATGATACTCTTCCCTGGGTCGGACAGTATCTTGTTATTTCAAATAGTACTTATCCGGGCCTTGAAAGAACGAATGTGACCGGTGTGCTGGTGGCGGACCTGAACGTCACGATAGATGCCAGCGGTCCGTATACACCGTTATTTGGAAATGTGACCATCAATGGCCGGATCGTTGATAATCTTTCAGGTGTTGGCAGGAGCTCAGATGTCCTGGTTTATGTGGTGAACCCACTTGGGCAACATTCCCTATACCGTACTACTTCGGATAGTAGCGGGCTATATTCCACGACTTTCTTCACACCCTCATATACAGGTACCTATGAAGTACGTGTTACTGCAAATGATAGCCTGGGCATAACAGGTATGAATACCTCCGTTTTCAGAGTACGGCAGAATATCAGTGTGAGCGTTAACCAGACACCTGCCGAATATGATCTCAACGAACATGTAGGTGTGACAATATCCGTGAATAATGGTTCGGGTGGAGTTCCCGGCTGTGGTGTCACGATCAATATCACCAAACCTGATGTTACAGTCCAGTCATTCACCACGCCTGTCCAGGTTACTGATAACGGGGACGGGACCTACAGCCTGGTCTATACCGGTACTGACCTGCTGAATACGTATAACGTAAATGGTACGGCCTCAAAGGGTGCTGATGAGGGGGAAGGGTCATCCAGCTTCAAGGTCCGCAGCCTGGCTGTAACGGTAACGGATAGCACTGCACCCTATATCGTGGGAGATTCGACAACACTGAGCGGCACAGTCAAAGACAATGGTACCAGTTCGAACGTGAACGGGACTGCTGTGATCAATGTCACCTATCCATTGGGCCAGGTAGTTGAATACAATACCAATGTTATGGTTGGTACCTATTCAGAAGAACTTGTCCTGAACCAGTCGGGCAGGTACATTGTGCAGGTAATTGCCGTGGATACCAGCGGTGTCACTGGTACCTCTTCTCAGCGGTCCATTGACAGCCAGTTCCTGGTCACCATCACTCCTGATATGATAAGTTATGATCCTGGTGATAATGTCACGGTTACATTGCGTGCTTTCAATGGTAGTGGATATGAACCGGATGTTGACTTTATTACTGAACTGAAATACGGAAACGGTACCTTCATCAATACCAACAGTTCAGTTTCAGATAGCTCTGGCAGCAGTACGACTGTTTTCAATTTACCTGATGTCTATTACTCGTTCAATATTACATCCGTTGCTACGAAAGGCATCATCACGGGGAAGAATCACAGTATCACCTCTACTTTACATCTGCGTATGTGGGTGGACCCGGCCGAAGCCCTGGTTGGTCATTCTTCCTGGCCGGCAGGTGTGACACCTGTGGAATACCGGAACCTTACTATTAATGTTGAGTTCCTGACCAAGGCTGGGCATATCTATGAAGGTCAGGACATCACCGCTGATATCTACCGGTATGATGGGACCGTGCTCTCCAGTGTCGCCTTAACAAAAACTGATGGATTGTATTCGGGTACGTATGTTGTTACCGATAATGGGCCGGAAGGGATGTACTGGGTAGAGCTCAGGGAATATCCGGGTATAAAGCAGTACTTCAACGTTGTTGAATGGGGATGTGCACGGTGCCATAAGGATGAAGGAATGGGTTACCATCACTATTATTCACATACGGTCTCAAGCGGAGCATATGGTCAATCTGATGGACCGGTGTATCCTTCTAATTTCTCAAAAGAATATGTCCATGAAATGCATCCTATAGTGGATAATCCACCCTGGAGTACTTCTAATTGCAACTACCATAATAATGCTAAAGACTGGAACTGCGTCAAATGCCACCCGACCGAAGTGTTGCCTTCTGCCTGTCCTGATTGTCATAACAGTGCTAATAATAGGTGGGGCAGTATCCTGAGTGAAGAGTATGGCGCTGATGTCCATGCAGGTATCAGTAGGGATATGGCACAGGGCAAGCCGGCTACCTCATCCAACGGCGGAAACCCGTCATTTGCTGTGGATAATGATGAAAAGACAGCATGGACACCTGAGGGAGTAACAAACCAGGTCATTGAGATAGACTTTGGAATGTTGTATCCGATTGATGGTGTACGAATAGCCATGGATAATTACAAAGCCACGTATACGATTGAGGGTTGGGACGATACCCAATGGGTCGGTCTGGTTTCCAGTACTACCTATACAAATTACGGTAATGAAAATATCTATTCATTTACTGAACGGGATATTAGTAAAGTAAGGCTGACAGTAAGTGCCTGGAACCGTATTGCATCAGGAACTTCTAGTTGTTATGGTGCTGGTGCTGCAACAGTAACCCAGCAGCCTCAGGTCAAATCCATCAACGTCTACATGCCCAATAACCTGCCTGTTACCGCAGCCAACCCCTCCACCCATGATGCCTGCAAGGTCTGCCATGGCGGCGATATCCCGGCCAATGTCCAGCCTACCATTCCGGAGTGTACCGACTGCCATCCTGAATCATCGGGGTCTGGGATGCAGGTATTGCCGGATAACATGAGCA
>JAMJFQ010000016.1 GCA_023544605.1 ANME-2 cluster archaeon
GGCAGGTGCACTGCTGGTGTTGTTCTTTGTGGTAATGGCGGCATATTACCATTACCTGAGCTGGACAGGGAGAGATGGAGAAAAAACTGAGGCTGAGCTTAAACTTGGACCTGAGCCCGAACTGGCAGGTCAACAAAGCCAAAGCGACGTGACTGTGACACTTGAGACAAAATCCCTGCCTGATGACCTTAATGAAGTACTGGGAATCATCCGGCAGGCAGGGGGCAGGCTCACCCAGAAGGAGCTGAGAAGTAAACTGAGATGTTCCGAAGCCAAAGTGAGCCTGATGGTCACCGACCTTGAGGACAGGGGGCTGGTGCGTAAAGTGAAGCAGGGGCGGGGGAATATTGTTCTGCTTAACAGCAGGGAATGATCCAAAGCTGATTATTACAGAAAAATCCCAATAGTAGAATGCCACGATCATGGACTGGATATCCCACATAATCTTCGGTCTTACTATTGCCAGGCTGGGTTTCATGAACCGCCCGCAGGAGTGGGAAAAATACCGCACTATCATCATACTGGTAGCCATCGCCGCCAGCCTGTTCCCTGACCTTGACATCCTGGGTACCCACCGCAGTGAACTCCATGCCCCGGTAGTGCTGGCCGCACTGGCAGGTATCATAGGTCTGGCATATCCCTTATCATTCAGGCCGCTTCTCTCGGGTTTCTTAAGCCACAGCCTGCTGGATATCTTCCTGTTCGACAACTCAAAAGATACCATCAGGCAGATCATAGACATTGCGATCACCAATGACACAACAGCCAGTGAGGTTAATGAAGTGGTGATTACTGGGGTGGCTGCTAATGGTATCATGCTATTGTATCCCATAAGCCGCACGATGTATTCCATCGTGCTTACAGAAACGACCTATGCAATCGTAGCAATGCTGGTGCTGTGTATTGCTGCCGTCACTGTGTATCTTACCCGCAGGGACAGGGACAAGTATCAATAACTATTATTGTGCTTCATTTCAATTAGACACCTCAATGTCTAAAGTTGCAGTAGGCGGCACATTTAATCCCTTTCATGACGGCCACAGGGCTCTGCTTAACAGAGCACACCAGTTAAGCAGCGGTGGCGAACTGCTGATCGGCATAACCTCGAACGAAATGGCCGGGAAAAAGTACCATGAAATAGAAGACTGGGAAGTTCGGAAGCAGGAGGTCATGGGTTTTATGCAGGACACCTTCGGAGCCAGCCCGGTCATCGTCAGATTGGACGACCCCTTTGGTCCCACCCTATACGAGGATTTCGATTACCTGGTGGTATCCCCCGAGACCGAATCCACAGCCGATCTCATTAACACCCGGCGTACTGAACTGGGAAATAGGCCTATCAGTATCGAACTGGTAGAGTATGTTCTGGCCTATGACGGACAGCCAATATCCTCAACCAGAGTGTTACAGGGGGAGATAGACGCTCACGGCAACCTGCTGCAACACCGATAATAATATTTACCTTGTGCGTGTTTTGTTGCATGTTTCAACTTAGAATATTATAATATTTCACTTATCAAGAGGCCCAAACATATGTCTGCAACACAGCTGCCAAAGGAATATGATCCTCAGGATATCGAACCCAAATGGATGAACAGCTGGTCCGATTCCATGAACTACTTTGACTGGGATTCCCAAAAGCCCCAGTACATCATCGATACCCCACCACCATACCCCACAGGTAATTTCCATATCGGCAACGCCCTGAACTGGTGCTACATAGATTTCATTGCCCGCTACAAGCGGATGCGCGGGTTCAATGTCATGTTCCCTGAAGGGTGGGACTGTCACGGTCTCCCCACCGAGGTCAAGGTGGAAGAGATCCATAAAATTACCAAAAACCAGGTTCCCAGGGCTGAGTTCAGGCGGTTGTGCGAGGAGCTCACGACAGGCAATATCGAGAAGATGCGCCAAACCATGCGCAGGCTGGCGTTCAGCATAGACTGGAGCAACGAGTACATCACTATGAAGCCCGAATACTACGGCAGGACCCAGCATTCCTTTGTCCAGATGTATAATAAAGAGATGATATACCGCTCTGACCATCCCAACAACTGGTGCCCCAGGTGCGAGACCGCAATAGCTTTTGCAGAAGTGGAATACGAGGCCAGGCAGACCACGCTGAACTATTTCCATTTCGATAAACTGGATGTTGCCACCACAAGGCCGGAACTGCTTGCAGCCTGCGTGGCAGTGGCCATCAATCCCGATGATGACAGGTATAAACAATATGTGGACCAGGAGATCGAGGTCCCCATCTTCCATCACAAGGTAACGGTAATGGCGGACAAGGAGGTTGACCCGACTTTCGGTACAGGCGTGGTCATGATCTGTACTTTTGGTGACAAGCAGGATGTGAGATGGTGGGCTGAACTGGGACTGCCACTGAGAAAAGCCATTGACAAACAGGGCAACATGACCTCCATAGCTGGAAAATATGAAGGTATGAACCTGGCCGAATGCAAAGAAGCCATCACGCAGGACATGATAGATGCAGGTATAATCTATGAGCAGGATTCCCTGGACCAGAACGTGGGATTGTGCTGGCGCTGTAAAACACCAATAGAGATATTATCAGAAAGGCAGTGGTTCGTAAAGATCAATGCTGACGATATCATTTCAAAATCATCAGAGATCAACTGGGTCCCCCCGTACATGGAGACCAGGCTCAAGAATTGGACCGGGACCATGGAATGGGACTGGTGCATCTCCAGACAGCGCATCTTTGCCACACCCATCCCTGTGTGGTACTGTGATGAGTGCGGCGAGGTAATGGTGGCCAGGGAAGAGTGGCTGCCGCTGGATCCCAATGCCTCGCAGCCACATGAACCATGCGGTTGCGGTTCATCTTCCTTCTCTCCAGAGGAGGACGTGCTTGATACCTGGATGGATTCATCCATCTCGGCCCTCAATGTAGCTGGCTGGATGAAAAGGGATGATGCAAGATTGCCTACCCAGCTGCGCCCACAGGGACATGATATTATCAGGACATGGGCTTTCTATTCTATCCTGCGTGCCAGTGCCTTAACGGGTCTGAGACCGTGGGACGACATTATGATAAACGGTATGGTGCTGGGTGATGACGGCCATAAGATGAGCAAGAGCCTGGGTAATATCGTCATGCCTGAAGAGGTTGTGGTGAAATATGGTTCAGACGCTTTCAGGCAGTGGGCCGCTATTGGGGGTGCTACAGGTTCGGACATCATGTTCAGGTGGAAGGACGTAGTAGCAGGGAATCGGTTCCAGCAGAAACTCTGGAGCATTGTCAGGTTCTGCATGCCTCACCTTGAGGGATTCCAGCCCGGAGAGGTGCAGTACAGGACCATCGACCGCTGGCTGCTGAGTAAACTGAACTCCCTTATCAAGGAGGTTACTGCCAGCATGGACGCATACCAGTTCGACGAGACCTTGAAGAATATCAGGGGTTTTGCCTGGGATACCCTGGCAGATAATTACATCGAACTCGTGAAATCCAGGTTATACGGCGGCGATGCCGAAGCAAAGCAGGCAGCTCAGCAGACCTTGTACCTGACAGTGGACGCTCTGGCGAAGATGCTGGCTCCGTTCATTCCTTACTTTGCAGACGAGGTATTCTCACAGTTACATGACCACAGCGTGCATACGGATGCGTGGCCCGTTGTGGATGAGTCTGCCATTGATGCCGCTGCAGAGGGTTTGGGCGAGCAGGTAAAGGAGATCACGGCTGCCATCAGGCGCTTTAAATCTGATAAGGGTATGGCTTTGAATGCACCCCTTGGCCAGCTCAGGATATACGGGCGCATCGGGGATGTAGCTGATATTGCCGGGACGGTGAACGCTGAAATAGATGTAATGGTGGGTGAGCCCGAGTTCGAGTATAGCGTGAGTGGTGTCAAGCCCAATATGAGTGTTATCGGTCCAAAGTTTCGTGAAAAGGCCGGAGCCATCATAGGTGCTTTGAAAAGTGCTTATGCTGCAACCATTGCAGAGCAGGCGGCGGCAGGGGCAATATCCATCGAGGTCGGCGGCGAGACTATAACACTTGAGCCTGATTCGGTGGCTTTTGAGCGAGAGATCCTCTCAGAAGGCCATGCGGTTGATGTGCTGGAAATTGGGGATGTAATGGTCGTGATTGAGAAATAAGACTTGACTTTCAAAGATACACGAAGTGATGGCACGCCCAAACAGGTGTGGCAAAAGTACCTTGGAACTGCAGAAAAGATTGTAGAACTGAAAGAAAAAGCAGCAGAATTGCCTCACATCAAACTAAAATCATTTCAATATGGCAAAACAGCAGCTTTGCTGTTCATATCAGATGAACTAAACTTCATTGAAACCGTAAACAAACACTGATTAATTATTCGCGAAGATTTTAACTTTTAAAAAAGTTATTCTGTATTCTTATCACCTTTGGGGCGCGTCAACGATCGTGCGTTACAAACTCATGGCATCATAATCGAATATTTGTCCTTAAGTAGATCACCCTTGCTGCAAAATCCCCTCATACCACTCTATCCACCGTCCATACACCTCAACCATATCAACGCCCCCATCCCCATCCTGCAGTTCATTCATCAGCAGCCAGAACATATTATTGGCCTGGCCCACCCTCCCGGCTTCCACCAGTTCAGGCCTGGTCCTGCCAGCCTCGGCAATTACCCCTTTTATCTGAGCCCTCATCCTGATATTCAGGAGCACCTCATCAATGCTCACACCCCACCTGCTGGCAATCCTGCCGATCAGTTCAGACTGCCCCATATCCAGCAGGTCAGTAGGCTCGATCCTGTCATTACTCGCATCGAACATCATCAGGTCATTGAAGAACGTACTCGTCCCATCCCAGTTGCCCGAAGTAACCTCTGAGACCTGCACCAGCCGCTTCTTCTTGCGCATGCTCCCGCTTATCCTGATATTGGAACACACAACTACTGCATCCGTGGCCCTGAACGACTGCTCGGGCACGCCCAGTGCACCCACAATGCGCTCGTACACGGTCTGGGTGGATGCACCGTGGATAGTGCCCAGCACTGAATTGCCGGCAGTGCCCACCTGCATGGCCTCGTACAGCATCCTGGTCTCAGGACCCCTTACCTCGCCTATGGCAAGTGTGGAATTGCCCAGGCGCAGTGCCGCCCGCAAGGCAGTATCGGGCGCAATCTCTGAATCAGAGCCTGCAATGGCCGAGCGGGTATTCATGCCCTGCACCTTCCAGCCAAGGCGCTGCAGGTCCCGCAGCGGAAGCTCGGGCGTATCCTCGATGGTCAGGATGCGGTACTTCTGGGGCACTTCCAGCAGCAGGGCTGACAGCAGTGAGGTCTTGCCAGCACCCACGCCGCCCGCTATCAGGATGGATGAATGCCCGTCCACCAGGAAACTCAGCAGTCCTGCTGCAAGCGGCGTCATTGACCCCTCGTTAATGAGCTTGGGCAGGGTCCAGGGCGTTTGGGCATGTTTGCGGAATGCATAGGCCAGCCCGCCCGCGCTCAATGGATTGCCAATACAGGACACCCTGGTTTTGTACTCGGCCAGGTCCATATCAAGGATGGGGTTCGCCTCCCCGAAGGGGCGGCCGCTCAGTGCCCTGAACCGTGATATCATGGTATCCACATCATCCTGGGACAGGTAGATATTGCTGGAACACTCCTCTCCTTCGATGACCACATGGACCGGATTGGTATCCACGGGCGCATTGACGTATATATCAGTAACCCTTGAATCCGACAGCACATCCTCCAGGATACCCAGGCCGGTGGTATATTTTGCCAGGATGTCAGAGAACACCGATATCTGGTCAGGTTTGAGTTTGATATCCTTGAGGCCAGCTTCCTCGGCCAGGATTTGTTGGCTGCGGCGCCTGAAATACTCCCTGCTGTTCACAGGGTCTGCAAAATTAAGGTCATTGGGTCGGTGTCGTATCAGGCGTGAGCGCACCGATTCCAGCAATCCCAGTTCTTTTGGGCGCAGGTTGTATTCAGGAGGGATCAGGAAGTACAGGCTCTCGGGCCTGTCAGAAAGGCTGTAGATAGAAACCTCCATAGCCCTCCCGCCACTTCTTTGTACATCATATCCCTCAAGGAAAACAGCATTGTCAGGGGGCTCGGTATAGATGCGGGATGTGGAGAACCCGGGTCTGGTATAGGGCATGATGACCCGGGTGTAATATTGACTGGAGGATACGCTAACATCCAAACCGTTTCCCATACCTTCGGTACAATGAGTCATCCTTGCAAGCATATGGATATACTCATTTGTACATGCACTCCCCTGTCCTGTTTCGTTATTATGGCAGACGATGCCAGAATCCACCTGAGCTATAAGGATTGTGTATGCTTTTACCGGATCCTGTAGTCCCATTTCCATTATATTTGATATGAACTCTTGTCGCTCAAGATGACAATTCCCGCATACAGCAGGCACTTCTGTGTCCTCAAACATTCTCAGGTTGTCAATGAACCCTGCAAGAAGATAGAGCAACCTGAGATTCTCCCCTTCATAATCCCGTTCATACAGGTGGGAGAGCACCAACCTGTCCACCATGGGTTCCTTGATCATTATCTGGAAAATGTTCTTGCGGCATACTGCATCATCCAGTCCTGAATTACCTGCACTACAGCCCCTGCAATCTATTATTAAGGATTTTTGGCTATCTGCGAGACGTATCTTGTATGTGCAAAGACCGTCATCGATTTTTTTCTTTGAGAAGAATCTGAGCAACACGTTGCTATTCGAATCTCCTGTTCCCACCGTGTTCAATCCAAACACTCCAGTAAAATATAGCGGGTGTTAGATATGGCCGACTATATTAAGGTTGCTAAATTATTTGCATCGAAGTTTTTCAGAAGTATCTATGTCAATTAATCGTTAGGTTTAAATAGTGAGCATATATTAATACCTGCACTGTTTGGTATGTAAAAATCCGGACCATGCATTCAAGTCAGCATGGAAAAACATAATTTCCATTAAAAAAGGAGAGAACAACGTATTGACAGACCGACCCAAAAACGAGACCAAGATAACAGTAATGAATAACAAGAATATAGTCGAGGACATATATTTCAAGGAATGTCATCACTGTTCAGAGAACATTCCTGTGGTGGGCACATGTACCACATGCGGGACTGATTATATACACATACGGACCTTTGAAAATTACGAGACCGGATTTCTTCACTTCGTTTATACCTGTTCGGGCTGTCCTGAAGACCACCGAAAGGCCCAGAAAATGGTCAAGATCTATGAAGGCAATGGCAATGGTGATGCGACCAGTAAAGCTCATGAATTGGCCCAGAATTTCCTTTATTGAAAATTATCGAATATTTTTTTTTGAAAATAAGATCAAAAGCCAAGGTCCGGATTCGAACCGGAGTAAAACCGCTTACTGCTAGCATAAATATTATGCTTATCTGCAGGCGATTGCGTAGCCGCTCCGCCACCTTGGCAAATCGATGGCTCTAATTATCCATGATAGTAAATAATGGTTTTGATACTGGCAACGAAATAGTATTTACGTTGTTTATATTTACAGGCACATTTAACTCATATTATATATACCATTAAAAGCCAGTTTCATCTCAAATTTTGCGGGAATAACATGAGGATCAGTACAGATTGTGTAGGATGCGGGCAGTGTGTAGTATGCTGTCCCAGTGAAGCTATCTCGGTCTGCGGCAGAGCAGTCATAGGCGACGATTGCACCCAATGTGGTGTGTGTATACCGTACTGCCCGCTGGGTGCTATAAGGGAGGATGAAACATGAAAGCCCTGGTAGTGGGTGGCGGTCTGGGAGGACTCCTGACAGCTGCACGGCTGGTCAAGGAAGGACACCGGGTAGAAATATTTGAGCGCCTCCCTGTCATCGGCGGACGGTTCATCAACCTGGACTATAAAGGTTATCAGCTGACAACGGGTGCCCTGCACATGATACCCCATGGCAGCAAAGGTCCTCTGGCAACCATGCTCAGGCAGTTGGATGCTGATGTAAAGATCATTGATTCATCACCCCTTTCCGTGCTCAGAATACCGGAAAATGGTGGTTTTAAGGACATATCGTTCTATGACTTCTCAAGTCCGCTCTCCTGGGTCAACAGGTTGAAACTGTTCTACCTCACTTTCAAATCCAGATTCGTCAAACCAGCAGATGGGAGTTTTAAGGACTGGTTCTACCCCTTCATAAACGACACCTGGCTTGTCAAACTGGCAGATGCTTTTTGCGGTTGGTCGCTGAGCATGCGAAGTGAGGATGTTGCAGCAGCAGAGATGCTTGCCATTATTAACAACATGCGGCGTTATGGTGGTCCCGGCGTACCTGCAGGAGGCTGCAGTGCCGTCATCAATGCCCTTGAGAAAATAATACTCTCAGGTGGCGGCCCAATCCATACCGGCTGTCAGGTGGACAGGATACTGATAGTGGACGGCAGGGCAGTGGGTGTGGAAGCCGATGGGAACACTATCCTGGGGGATGTGGTCATCAGCGATATCGGGCACCGTGAAACGGTTCAGTTATACGACCATCCCGCTTCTGATACGTTCAGGGAATACATGGTGGCAATGGAATCGATAAGACCGTCAGCAGGTATCAAGATATGCCTGGGGGCAGACAGGCCCCTGATAGGTCATAGCGGGGTGTTGTTCACGCCCTATGCCAGGCGGATAAACGGTATCAATGAGGTCACTAACATCGACCCGTCCCTGGCACCACCCGGGAAACATCTGGTCATGTCACACCAGGCACTCCAGTCAGATGATATCCTTGCTGAGATAGAACTGGGACTGAAAGACCTTGAAGACATATTTGAAAACGAGCAATACGAAGTACTGATGGTCCAGACCTACAGTGACAGCTGGCCAGTGAACAGGGCAGAATCGGGTTCAAATCTGGACAACACCACCCCTATCATTGGACTCTACATTGTGGGGGATGGGGCTAAAGGTAAGGGCGGTATCGAGGTTGAGGGTGTGGCACTGGGAGTGGATAATACCCTCAAACTACTCAACATTTAAATTCCAGAGGATACCAGCATCAACACCGCTGATATTAGAGGTATGGTCAGATTATCGTCCAGCATGTGCCCGCGTATCTGCCAGGGTACACCATCAGCCAGGGCAGCACCCAGTGCGCCCAGAACCACAGAATAAGCAGGCAGCGGTGACAGCCCTGGTGCTTGGCCAGCAAGGTAGCCTGAAGAAAAACTTACCAGCAACATTATCAGCATGATAGGTATAGGTTTTACAGGCAGCCGCTTTTGCCTCACATCAGCATTGTTACCCCAAACTGCACCGGCGATGCCTGAGGATATATCTCCCAGGACTGCCATGGTCAGAGCTGTGATGGCAATAGTCTTCGGAAAAAATGCAATGACAATAAATGCTGCAGTTATTGAGTAGGCATACCCGGCCACCTTTTGCTCTTCAAAAGGACGCAGGAGGGCTGCCGGATACGTTATATATCCGCGTAGTCTCATCCATTCGAACTGTAGCGTTACGATAACTATCAGGCTGAGCCAGAACAGTGCAGTAAAACGGTCGAGAAAATAATATATCACAGGGATTAGCATCCCTGAGAGATGGATGGACTTGCGCAGTACTTCTTTTGATAGAATGGCAGCCATAATTATTCAATGGGTGTACCAGCGTCCTCAAACCTGATATGACCGTGTACCAGGTCGTGTACAACGTCTGCGATGGTGTCAATAGGTGAGCGGACCTGTTTCATAGAATCCCTGTCGCGAATAGTGACAGTGCTGTCTTCCAGGGTATCGTAATCCACTGTGATCGAATATGGAGTACCGATCTCATCATTCCTGCGGTAGCGCCTGCCAATGGTACCCGAATCGTCATAGGCGACCATCACACCTTTGCGTTTGAGCGCCGATTCTATTCCCCTTGCCGGTCCCATGAGTTCCTCACGGGTCAACAGCGGCAGTACAGCAGCCTGCACCGGTGCCACCTCGCTCTTCAGTCCCAAGACGATCCTGCCCTCATCCTCGCCTTTTAGTTCTTCTTCCCTGTAGGCATGCTCCAGTATTGCATAGATCGTCCTGTCTATACCAAAGGAGGGTTCGATGACATGAGGCACAATATTCTCACCCCTTATGGTCTCCCTCACCTGCTCGACCTGGTACATATCAACAGGTATTGTTACCTGTTCGCCGTCCACTTCGATAATTACCTCATCGCCGGTCAGGTCTCCGGCATCCAGTGATTTCAGGGCTTGGGTAACGGCTTTTGCTTTTCCCTTGAATACCGGACCTATCGTACTCATATCTGGTTTGACCGCTATTCTCTCAATAACCTTTGGTTCGTCATATTCCATATACACTGACAGGTCGGTCTTGCTCACTGTGCTGTGGGCATTCAGGTCATAGTCGGTACGGTCGGCAATGCCAACGATCTCCACCCAGCCGAACCTGTCCGATAGTATCTCGGCATCCCAACAGTCCACTGCATAATGTGCCATCTCATCCTTCATGTGCTGCCTGAAGCGCATCCGTTGGCGTGATACACCAACCCGCAGCAGGAACTGATGGGTCAGTTCAATGGCATATGCCAGGAACTGGTGGGCGATGATACCCTGCTCCACGGCCTCACCCAGGCTCATCTCGATCGGCTCGGTGCCTGACGATTGGGCCGGGTCTGAATACAGGTTTATCACATGATCCCTGATACTATCAAAACCGGGATGGGTCTTGTCTCTGGGGTCCACGAAGATCTCAGCCTCTGCCTGGGTGAACTCACGCAACCTGATAACACCCTGCCGCGGTGATATTTCGTTGCGGTATGCCTTTCCTATCTGGGTGACCCCGAACGGAAGTTTTTCCCGGTAGAACCGCAGCAGCCTGGGGAAATCCACGAACATACCCTGGGCAGTCTCGGGGCGCAGGTAACCGATTCGCTTGGAACCAGGACCGATCTTGGTACTGAACATCAGGTTAAATTCATACACATCACCCAGTTTACCCCCGCAGTCAGGACAGGTGATGTTGTTGTCTTGTATGATATCTGAAAGTTCGTCAGACGACAATGTATCAGGATTACTGGCCACATCTTCGACCAGATGGTCGGCCCTGAACGATTCATGGCACTTCTGGCATTCACTCAGGGGGTCTGAGAACCCGCCCACATGCCCCGAAGCCACGAACACGTCTTCGATACCGATGGTTGGAACCTCTATCTCGTAATAACCTTCATTGATGACAAATATGTCGCGCCAGATGTTCTCTACCCTGCGCTTTAGCATGGCGCCTAAAGGACCATAGTCATAGAATCCGGCTGTACCCCCGTAAATCTCAAAAGAACTCCAGAGGTAGCCCCGCCTCTTTGCCAGTTCCATAACACTGTCGTATTTATCCATATCCATCACATGTACTGTTTATAGGGCTTCTTGATGTCGGCTGGATAGATATTATTTACCCCCAGGGGTCTGTCAGCAGTTCATCAATGTAACTGTTCTTTTCTGTTTTCACCATGTACAGCCGGGTCCACCAGACTATTATCAATGGCTGCAGGGTTACCAGCAGTATCAACTGGCTGCCAAAGGACCATACAATATTCAGGCTCTCGCTACCAAACACTGTAATGACATTGCCAGTAATGTAGAATGCAAATCCCACGACGGCAGAGACCACAAAAACAATGATCCACATGATCAAAACACTGAACTTGTTATCCATAAAGAACCTGACACCTTCAGTGATACCGTCCATGGCGCCCACATGTTCGATCACAATGGAATAGATGACCACTGAAAATGCCAGATCAAGTATCAACAGGTACAGGATCCATATTAGCATACCGATCAAAAGTAATAGTAATCCACCTGCAAACTGGCTGGAATCCATGAATTCCCAATTCTTCCTGACCAGTACTGCGCCCGGGACCATGAACACGATACCGGAAAGTTCGAGAAGCAATATTAAAAAGTTGGCCAAAAAGACATGAGTGAAGTTATCACGCGCTGCATTGAACATGTCTGCTATTGAGGTATCGCCCTTAGCAATAGCGTTTTGGCTCATACCCACGGCACCTGCAAAGAAATAGGATTGGAACAACAGCAGGATGACAAATACCATAATGACCAGGAAAACGATTGCCGGGATGTTCTCAACGACAGAGGTCGACATGAGCTCAAAAAGTTCATCATCTGTCATGGTGGCAACATTATCGAGAGAACCGGTACCAAACAATATCAATATCCCTACTACAGCTGCAGTGAACATGACAGCCACCTGTATTATATAATTGAAAATAAGGGGTATACAGATGTTCAGGTTGTGGCTCCAGACATGAAATCCCTTGCTTATGATATTTTCAAAACTCTCATTCATGCATACTAATCTACAATTTCACTATAAAAATAATGCGGGAAATGAACACGGCACAATACCAAAATCCAGTTATACAGTGAATATATCTTAAATAGATACGACTACAAATCTGTGTTAATCAGTGAAATCCGTGTCTTTTTATATTTCCAGACACTGATTAACACCGATTCACACAGATTTTACCTAAAGTCGGTGTCAACAAAATAACTGATTTTTGGAACAGTGCCAATGAACACAAATGGTTAATAAATTATCCAAATATATTTTTTGGTAGATATTTCAACTATAGGTAAGGGGATGATACTCCATTTGTTCACCGCACCCGGGACACTCCACATAACCGCTATGTGGAATTACTCTGACCTCCTTTGAGCACTTCACGCAGAAGATAGAATCCAGTATCCCTAATCGCTCCTCAAATACCGCCAGGATCCTGTGCCCCCTCTTAAAAATGCGCTCCCTGTACCGTGTAGCAATAGAATAACTCACCAGGGCCAGTATTGCTCCTGCAATCAGGTCGACTATCCAGTGGATACCCAGATATAACGTTGAGAACAGGATGGCTAACGTTGAAATCACAGAGAACACCTTATACCGTTCAAGGTTGGTTCGCAGCACCACTACCATCACTGCCATAATGGACAGGGCGGCATGCAGGCTGGGAAAATCATTGTCCAGGAATGGGTCCACTACTCTGACTCCCTGGTCAATGATGGGACTCAGGTCATACAATAGCGTGTAAACATTAGGCAGGGCATGTCCGGTGACAGTTACAGGTATAAAGATATAGAAGGGAAAGGCTGTGAGGTATATAATAATGAAGGCAAGGGTAAATTCTTCAAGAGCATGCAGGTTGCGGGTATATATCAGCATAATGAACGTGAAAACCATCAGGAATGAGAATAACATGAGATATATGAAGGCTGTAATGTATGTCAGCAGTGGGGTTGCAAAAGTCTGGAAGTGGCTTACTATATCGCCTTCTATCATCACAAGATACCCGGTATAATCTGCATTCACCCTGATATCCAGTGCTTCAACAATAGATGCCTGGGACTGCACAAGCATGTAGACAATGAATGCACATACGAAAAACGGCCCAAATCCTATGAGGAACCTGCGTCTTGATATCCGGTTATACTGCTCCTTTACCTCACCCGGGATGAGAACACGAAAACCGGCTATCGTCATCAATGCAAGAAGCGGCAGCATGATAACTGTCATTAGATAGGTCGAAGTCATTCCATCCTCCTCAATGGTTTTTAATAAATCTTCGAATATAAAGGTTTATGCAATTGCCATTTGTAATATCAAAATCTTATTATCTAATAATCTCATTCTAGGTCCCACTATGTTCACCATAATTACAGGTTCCCAGTTCGGGGATGAAGGCAAGGGAAAGATCGTTGACCTCATGGCAGGGGAATATGACCTCATTGTACGCTTCCAGGGCGGCGATAATGCGGGTCATACCGTGGTAGTGAACGGTAAGAAATACAAGTTACACCTCACCCCATCTGGTGTATTGTACGATGCCAGGCTGCTTATCGGCCCCGGTACAGTAATGAACCCCCAGACCCTGGCCAGGGAACTGGATACCCTGGCAGAGGACGGTACAATGGTGGACGAGAAGAAACTGGGTATTGATGCCAAGACCAGCATCATCATGCCATACCATGTGGAACTGGACAGCCTGAGGGAGTCTGCCCGCACAGAGAAAATTGGTACTACAAAGCGAGGTATCGGCTATGCCTATATCGACAAGGTGGCCAGGGACGAAGTGCAGATGGCAGACCTGGCTGATGAGGCGCGGCTGCGCAAGCGGCTGGAAGACCTCAAAGAGCAAAAAGCGGCCCAGATAAAAAGTATGGGAGGAGACCCCCACATCATGGAAGATGAGACCTGGATAAAGCAGTATATCGAACTGGGGCGCAGGTTCGCACCCTATGTTGCCGATGTATCCCATGAAGTTAACACTGCTCTTGATGCGGGTAAGAACGTGCTGGCAGAGGGCGCCCAGGGTGCATTCCTTGACGTAATTCACGGTACCCAGAAATTCGTAACATCATCTTCATGTATTGCAGGCTCTGCCTGTGCTAATCTGGGTGTGGGACCCACAAAGGTGGATGAAGTGCTGGGAATTGTCAAGGCTTACATCACACGCGTGGGTGAAGGCCCGCTGCCCACTGAACTTCTGGACAGTACAGGTGAACAGATACAAAAAGCAGGCGGGGAATTCGGCACAACAACAGGCCGTCCCAGGCGCTGTGGCTGGTTCGACCTTCCGCTGGCAAAAAAATCAATAGCTTTGAACGGCTACACTCATATAGCATTGACCAAACTGGATGTTTTATCTGGCATATATCCTCTGCGCATATGTGTTGCTTATGAATTGGATGGTGTTAGAATGGAATATCCACCCGAATCTACCTTTGACCTTGCCCGGTGCAAACCCGTATATGAAGACCTGACCGGTTGGGATGAAGACCTGACAGCTATTCTGAGCATGGATACCTTGCCGCCGTCTGCCCGCGAATATGTGGACCGGCTTGAATCGCTTTTACGTGTTCCTTTCAAATATATATCAGTGGGGCCCGGGCGGGAACAAACCTTTATAAAATAATAGCCAATCATTAATTTGGGATTGGTTGAATGGCCTCATTGAGCAGTGACGTATTCGAATCCATCAAGCTGAAAGTAGTGGAAGCCGACCAGCGTGACGTGGGGAAAGGTGTGGTGCGTATCGATGAGAAAAACCGTGCAAAAATAGGTATCAATGTTTTTGATGTCGTGGAAATAATGGGAGGCAGGGTCACTTCTGCTATCGTGGGCCGGGCATATCCAACTGATGAAGGAATTGATATCATACGTATGGACGGACTGACGCGTACCAATGCCAGGACCGGTATCGGGGAATTTGTGGAAGTGCAAAAGGCCGAGTGGCATGAGGCAAGGAAAGTAAGCCTCGCCCCGGTGGCCAAGAATATCAGGATGTTTGCACCCAGTGATAGCCTACGTGTCATATTCCAGCATAAGACCGTTAGCAAGGGGGATATTATCTCCTCTACCAGTTTACGCAAACAAAGACATGAGGCATTGTCCGGGGACAAGGTGCTGGACGATATATTACACGGATTCTTAGGTGGTCCCTCCTTCGGATTAGGTGAAATAAAACTGCAGGTGGTATCCACGAATCCCGGTGGGATCGTCAAGATAACTGACATTACCGAGATTGAAATGTTTCCCGAAGCTGTGGAATTCCCGGAACAGGTTATTCCTGAGGTCATGTATGAAGACCTGGGAGGCATCAAACAGGCAATAACCAAGGTCAGGGAGATGATCGAACTCCCCCTTAAACATCCCGAACTGTTCAGCAGGTTGGGTATAGACCCGCCAAAAGGTGTGCTGCTCCATGGTCCACCCGGTACGGGAAAGACTCTGCTGGCCAAGGCAGTAGCTAACGAATCCAATGTTTATTTCATCACCATTAACGGGCCTGAGATCGTAAGCAAATACTATGGAGAGAGTGAACAGCGACTGCGGGAGATGTTCGATGAAGCAGAGAAGAACGCTCCCAGCATCGTGTTCATTGATGAGATTGATTCCATTGCTCCCAAACGGGCAGAGGTCACCGGTGAAGTGGAGCGCCGGGTGGTGGCACAGCTACTGTCCCTTATGGACGGCCTGAAGTCCCGCAAGAATGTAATCGTCATCGGCGCTACGAATCGGCCCGAGGCCCTGGATATGGCACTACGGCGGCCCGGTCGATTCGACCGGGAGATCGAGCTGCGTGTTCCTGATACCGAAGGGCGCCTGGAGATATTCCAGATACATACCAGGGGCATGCCGCTCACACCGGATGCGGACCTGAACCAGCTAGCTGAGATCTCATATGGATTTGTAGGAGCCGATATTGCAGCTTTGGTCAGGGAAGCGGCCATAAATGCATTGCGCAGGGTATTACCGGAGATAGATCTCGAACAGCAGGAGATACCAAAAGAGGTGCTGGATAAACTTCATGTGACCTTTAATGATTTTGAGGAAGCCATGAAGGAGGTGCAGCCATCGGCATTAAGGGAGATACTCTTTGAAGTGCCAAATGTCACCTGGGATGATATAGGTGGTCTTGGGGAAGTGAAAGAACAACTACGTGAGGCTGTGGAATGGCCGCTGCGTTTTCAGGCGTCTTTCAAGCGTATCGGTGTAGAGTCGTCCAGTGGTATACTGCTGTACGGACCTCCCGGCACGGGTAAGACCATGCTGGCAAAAGCCATTGCCAATGAATCAGACGCTAATTTCATCACTGCCAAGGGCAGTGACCTGCTGTCCAAATGGTACGGAGAGAGCGAGAAACATATTGCTGAGGTATTCAAGCGCGCCCGCCAGGTAGCGCCTGCTATTGTGTTTCTGGACGAACTGGATGCCCTGGCACCGATACGGGGTAGTGCTGCCGGTGAACCACAGGTGACGGAGCGGATAGTGAACCAACTCCTTTCAGAAATGGACGGGCTTGAAGAACTGCGGGGTGTAGTGGTGATAGGTGCCACGAACAGGCCGGACATCATAGACCCTGCATTGATAAGGCCGGGCCGGTTCGATGAGTTGATCCTGGTACCAGTGCCGGATAAAACTACAAGGAATAAGATATTCCAGGTGCATACCAGGAAAATGGCGCTGGACGAGGATATTGATAGAGACGCCCTGGTTGAACTTACAGACGAATACACAGGTGCCGATATTGCTGCGGTCTGTAAAAAGGCGGGTAAGTTCGCTTTGCGCGAGAATATGGATTGCGAATGTGTCAGTCAGAAACATTTCATTGCTGCCGTCGAGGATACCGGACCCAGCGTGACACCTGATACCATGAAGTATTACGAGAGCCTGAAATCTGAATTGCGCAAGAAACGCTCAAAACAGATAGAGTCCGGGATATACGGGTAAGATTACACGAATTACTATACTACCAGGAACATAGTATATTACTAAATTACTGGGATTACAATGATACGTGAGGCGGTACTGTTCGACAGGTTTGAGAACGATAAGGTTCAGTGTCATGTATGCGCGCATGAGTGTGCTATTGCAAAGGGCAAATCAGGTATTTGCGGTGTACGCGAGAACCGGGACGGTACATTGTTCACCCTTATTTACAATACTGTATCCAGCGAGGCTGTAGACCCCATCGAAAAAAAGCCCCTGTACCATTTCCTGCCCGGGACGCTCAGTTATTCCCAGGGTACGATCGGGTGCAATTTCAGGTGCAAACACTGCCAGAACTGGACCATATCCCAGGTGAGCCTTGAGCAGGCACACACCAGTGAGATAACACCTGAGGAATCGGTAGCACGGGCAGTGGGGTCAGGGTGTGCCAGTATGTCCTGGACATATAATGAACCCACTATCTGGCACGAGTTCACCCACGATTCTGCTAAACTGGCCCATAAGGCAGGTCTCAAGACCGTGTACGTGACCAACGGTTATATCACCGAGGAGGCACTGCGGGATATCTCGCCTCACCTGGATGCGTTCAGGGTGGACATAAAGGCGTTCAGGGATGGGTTTTATCGTAAAATATGTGGGGCGCACCTGCAGCCGGTGCTGGATTCTGCTGTGGTAGCCAGGGAGTTAGGTATGCACATAGAGGTGGTCAACCTCATTATCCCTGGGCAGAATGACGACCCGGTAGAAACACTGGGTCTGATCGAATGGGTCAGGGATAACCTGGGTCTGCAGACACCCATTCATTTTACCAGGTTCCATCCCATGTACAAGATGGAGGATGCCGCACCTACACCTGTTGCCACCCTGGAGCGGGCGTGGCAGATGGCAAAGGATGGGGGACTGGATTATCCTTATGTAGGTAATGTGGCAGGGCATGAGTATGAGAACACTTATTGTCCGGACTGTGGGGCATTGCTTATTGACCGGAGCGGGTATACTATTGCGAGAAATGCGATCACAGAGGACAGGAAGTGTCCGAAATGCGGATATGGGATTGCGGTAGTATTGTGATGGGATTGTTGCTGTGGTTTAGCAGAGTGTCAATATATTGACCACGGCAGGATGCTCATTTTACCTTCTTCACCCTCGACTCCCCCGGCGGCAGCATCATAGCTATCTTATCAGCCGAAGCGATAGACTTCACCAGCGCCCGGTCCCCAACCATATCCACCAGCATCTTGTAGATCTTCTTCGCGATATCATTCTGGTTGAACTCCCCTGGTTCCACCTCAACCACATATTCTGCCCGCCCCCTCACAGCTTCAGGCGGGCCGCCAAAGAACTTGATCCCACCTTCGATCCTGATACCAACCGCAGCCCCCACCGTAGCACTCATATAATTGCGCTTGCCCCTGATAATGAACGAGCCCCGTGGCACGTATTCGCCCGACTCCGGGGTCTTGGACACCTGCTCGGGTGTGACCCAGTAGCAGTCACCATCCACGCGCCCCGACTTCCATACTCCCGAATTGGAGACCACGAACCGTGCAGCCTCCTCCAGCGTGGATGCCGGCACTTCCCTGCCTTCGGTCTTGATGACCACTGCAGGTGAGCCCGGAGCTTCGGTATGGAAGAAAATATCCCGTTTTTCCATATACTTCTTCACTACTTCCTCATTGGTGCCCGCATCACGACCACCGATCACTAAAAAGCCGTCAGAGGATTCGAACCACCTGAACCTGTCGTACCAGCGCGGTTTCACCTTGATCTTGCCTCCCCTTTTTTGCCTTTCAGGCTCAGCCTTCTTCGCTATTAATTTCTCAGTCTGGAGAATAGCCCGCTCAGCCCCTGATCTCTTACCAGATATCTTTTTTGCCTTATTGTAAAACACCTGGGCGTTCTGGGGGATGGTCAATTTACTATCAATAACTACTTTTTTACCGTCCAGTTCCAGTGTCAGCGTACCCTTGCTTGGGTCCATGGACTTGATCATCTTAGCGTGCGGCGTATCTGCACCCTTCAGGCGGCTCTTTATCTCATCCCAGCTCAGGCGCTCCCTTGCCTCATTGATCAATTTTATAATTTCCTCTATGTTCTGGTAATGAGCATACAGCAGATCACCGGTCTGCATTAACTGTGCCGCCTGGTGGGTGAACTTCTCGATCGCCTGTTGCTGCTGGTGAAGCCGCCTTTCAAGCACACTTTCTTTTTTTACCTCTTTGACCTGTACCGGGGTCACAACCTCTATATCCGCACTGAAATACTCATCCAGTGCCAGGTTAAAACTCTCAAATTTCCGGGTCTCAAACCCGTTATATCTTTCAAGCCCAAAAGCCACCACATCTATGTTCGTACCTTCTCCCATAACGATATGTGGTTCAAGCTCCCCCTGTACAATAGGTCTGAAAACTGTTGCCATTGCCCCACATACCCCATCAAGGTCAGATACCTGGCACGCATCAGTATGCTTGTCAATACCAGCCCGAAGGCAGACCTCTTC
This sequence comes from ANME-2 cluster archaeon, assembly GCA_023544605.1. Lineage (GTDB taxonomy): Archaea > Halobacteriota > Methanosarcinia > Methanosarcinales > Methanocomedenaceae > Methanocomedens_B. The sequence continues at coordinate 19,744 of JAMJFQ010000016.1, forward strand.
TGCCAGCACACCGCCCATGTTCAACCTGGTGGCCAGCGTCCTCACTATATCACTGTCAGATTCCTGTAAGATCCCGGCAAGTTCCTCAGGCGTGGTCTCAAGAGGGCTAAGCTGGGGTGGAGGTAGTTCATATATCTCACCCCTTCGTAGTGTCCTGTCCTTGAAACTCACCGGCTTCATGGGTTGCAGTATGCGCCCTTCGGCATCGGTCAGGATGATATTGCCCCTGGCAAACAACTCGGCAATAAGCCTGGTAATAACACCTGCCCGTATGATCTCCAGTTCTATGATACGGTCAAAATCTCGTTGTGAAACCTGTTTTATCCGGCCGCCCGTGACATGTTTGCGTAGCAGCATAGGAAATCCCTGGGGCAGTTGGGGTGCCGGGCGCGGGTGCTGGGTGAGGTGCATCCTCTTCCCTGCCTGTATCACCAGGTTATGCCTGCCCTGTCCGTAGATATGCAAGGTCATCCGTATCTCATCAAAATTGGTCTGGTATATCTTGCCTATCTTGGCATCCACCAGACTGAGTTCACCGGTATTGAACTCGGACACAATGGCAGCTACATCCACACTGGTCATTTCCTCTTTCATGAGGCTGATAGTATGGACCCCAGACCCTAAAACCTTATGCAAACATATAGAAACTGTTTTTACTTCATATCCCAGTTAATGACTGGATGACCAGTTTCCAGGATTTTGCCGCCCTTTGCCAGCGCATCGAGAACATATCCAGTTCATTGGAAATGACACAGGTGGTGGCGGACTTTTTCCTGATGGTGGATGATGATGAACTTGAGCTCGTATCCCGGTTCATAATGGGCCTGGTATTCCCGGTCTGGAGTCCGCTGCAGCTGGGCATCGGTCCCAGCTTGCTGTACACCTCTGTTTCAAAAGCTTCGGGCCTGCCTGTGAAAGAAGTTATCAACCTTGTTCGGGAGACCGGGGATGTGGGACTGGCAGCCAGGGATGCCCTGACAGCCGCACAGAAGGCACAGTCCACCTTTGCTGTATTTAATGAGGAAGAACCGGGTCAGTCCGTACAAGATGTCTATAACAGACTTACTGACATCGCAAACTCATCGGGCAAGGGTTCCCAGGCTACCAGGGTCAGGCATTTGCAGTTCCTTTTCAGCGAGGTCTCACCCGTTGAAGCTGTCTACCTGGCCAGACTCGCTATTGAGGAACTGAGGATCGGGGTGGGCGAAGGAATTGTCAGGGATGCCATCGCTGCGGCTTTCAACGTGCCAAAGGATGCTGTTGAGCGGGCATATATGATGACCAATGACCTGGGGCTTGTAGCAAGAGAGGCGAAACGTGCCGGTTTGGATGGAGTGACCGGACTGGATATCAAGCTGGGTCGTCCCATAAAAATGATGCTGGCCCAGGTTTCACAGGGAATCTCGGCCGTTGCCAGTGAAATGGGCACGGTGGCAGTGGAATGGAAATTCGATGGTGCCAGGGTCCAGATACATAAGGATGGGGATACTGTTTCCATTTATTCACGCCGCCTGGAAGATGTGACCGGCTCGCTGCCTGATATAGTGGATATGGTCCGGGAAGGGGTAAGTGCCAAAAGTGCCGTGCTTGATGGGGAAGCCGTGGTGCTGGGCCAGGATGGCAATCCCGGAGCCTTCCAGCAGATACTCAAACGATTCAGGCGGAAATATGATGTAGATACCATGAAGGGTAAGATACCTCTTCAGTTATTCCTGTTTGATGTAGTATACCTCAATGGAGAGAGTCTATTTGACAGGACATTGGTACAGCGCCGCACTCGCCTGGTTGAGTGTGTGACTCCCTCTGATACCATGAAAGTGGCATCACAATTTGTTACGTCAGATGTCCAGGCCATCGAGGACATATACAAACAGGCCCTGGATGCAGGTCATGAAGGCGTGATGCTCAAAAACCCGGAATCGCTCTATTCGCCGGGCAAGCGTGGCAAGCACTGGCTTAAGGTCAAACCCTTGATGGAGACCCTGGACCTGACCGTTTTGGGTGGTGAATGGGGTGAGGGTAGGCGTGCGAACTTTATAGGCTCATATCACCTGGGATGCATTGAACCCGATACAGGGGATTTCCTATCCATCGGCAGAGTGGGTACGGGTATAACTGATGAGATGCTGGAAGAACTCACTGCCCGATTTAAGGAACTTATCGTGGTTGAAAGCGGCAAGGAACTGGAATTTGTTCCACAAGTAGTGTTCGAAGTGGCGTTTGAAGAGATACAGAAGAGCCCGACCTATGATTCTGGTTTTGCACTGCGGTTCCCAAGGCTGGTCAGGTTGAGAGATGATAAGAGCGCAGATGAAGCAGATACACTTGAGCGTATCGAACAGTTATATCTCAGCCAGAAAGGGCGAAATAATAACACTGCTTAATACTGTTTTCAAAGAATATATTGAGATTGTCGGGAAAGTCCAAAATTTCCGATAAATTAATACACTGTTTCTATTAAATTTCTCATTTAACATAATATCAGCCATTAACAGCACAAATTAGCGTCTTATATGACGATTTTTTTACTTATAATTCGATAGATATCGAAGCATTTATATTACTTAATAATCTTCATCACTTAAAATTTATGATTTAAATGTGATAATATGTTTTCGATACCAAAAACCTCACAAACGACCTTTATTTACGGTCCAACCGTCTATGAAAATCTCATACCCAAAGACCATATTCTTTACAAAATAAATCAGGTTATAGATTTTTCCTTCGTGAACGAAGCATGCAGCGACCTCTATTCCCTTGAGACAGGCAGACCGGTAAAAAAACCCCTGAAATAATGTTCCGTTCAGCAATCGTTCAATCCAACCGGGCTTCTATCCCAGGATAAATTCATTCTGGATAAAACTGGGGTGACATGTACTGCCGGGAACAGAACCATGATTTCAAACTATAATGAAAAGGAAGGGACGACAATATTCTATTTCAAAAAAAAAAATCTGTAGCCAGTGTTTGTTAAAAGATAAATGCACAAAACAGGAGGGAAGGACTATCACCATAGGGAAACATCATGATTTGATGATGGAGGCGAAAGAATACAATAAAACCCAGGATTTTAAGGATGATATGAAAGAAAGAGCACATATCGAACCAAAGAATGCTGAGATGAAGAGATTCCATGGGATGGCAAGAGCAAGATATTGGGGTCTGCCGAAGGTGAATGTCCAATTTATTATCACTGCTATTGTTGTTAATGTTAAAAGGCTAGCAAATGTTATTGGTAGCGTATGCTATCTAAAAGCGTGTTGAAAATGAGGGAAATTAGAGAATATTGAGGTTAATAATGAGTTAATATGGGTTTTTTGGTGAAAAAATAGGAATTTTTTCTGAAAAATCATGAGATTCATGAAAAGGTGGATGGGTTTGGGGTGAATTTTAGGGGTAATCCGACAGTCTCAATGATTTTATACTATACTTCGGAAGCTGCTCTGAACCTCTCAACCACAAAATCCCTGTCAAGCGATACCAAAAAGTATCCCAGCCGTGGGCCGCTCTTGGTGCCAAGTATGGCCTGGTAGATGGTCTGGAACAGCTTTTTCGGACTCATTCCAATTTCCTTGGCTGTGTTATATATCCCGTCATGGATGGCCTGTCCCTCCTCGTAGTCAGGCATCCTCTCGGCCAACAGGCCCAATGCCTTGCGCTGCTCCTCATTGAAATTGCGCGCTTCCGGGGGCATCTGCTCATTGACCTTGAACTTCAACATCGGAGGTGCAAAGGATTCCAGCCATTTCTCGACATTGTCCGCCCTTTGCTTTATAATTTCAGGTTCGGATACATCATACCCACCCCTCTCCAGTACAGTGAGCAGGTAATCAAAACTGTGGTCTGCTATCTGCACAGCAGTGACCATGTGCTTGAAAGGTATCTTTGTGGATGTTCCACCGGCCTGGGATAGCTGGTAAGCCCTCATATCCAGGTTTTCGTCCAGATTGTCGTATTCATCAATGAGATTTAACAGAGGCAGTCCGGGGTCGAATTCGATGTGTTTTTCCGGCTTGGTCCTGATGATGAGGTATCGCAATACTTCAGGCGGTACCACGTCCAGCATATCGCTGATGGATACCGTCACGCCTGTGGATGATGACATGGCACCCTGGCCCTTCAGCATGATCCATTCATAGACAATGGGGTGTGGAGCAGGGTAATCGAAAATCTCACTGGATATACGCTGGCCGGTAGCATATGAGCCACCTGCAGAAGCATGGTCCTTACCGAAAGGTTCAATGGTAACACCAAGGATCGGCCACCTGGCAGGCCAGTCCACCCGCCAGGTCAGTTTACCGCCTCCCTGCATCGAAACAGTCCCTGTCGAGCCGCATGAACATGAGTAGTCCACGGCTCCATTATCAATATCAAATCCTGTGACCTTTGTTGTTGTGAGCCTGCCGCATTCGTTGCAGATAGGATTGAACGGGTTCCAGTCAGCCTCCAGGGTGCGGCCTGATACTTCTTCTAGAATGTGCGCAATCTCATCCTTCTTGATCAGTGCGGTCTTGATCGCATCTACATAAGCCCCCTGTTTGTAGAGTTCGTCAGCCCTGCGGATCTCGGGATGGATGTCCAGTTTATCCATCGAATAGAGGAATGGTTCCAGGAAGTGTTCGGCATAGTTTTGATGATTACCGCAAGGGCAGGGTATTTCGGACAGGGGTCTGCCTATATGCTCTTCATAACTGTCGTCAAGGAACGGATAGACCTTGCGCAGCGGGTCATAGGTATCTGCGATATAAATGAGGTTGACATCGGCTCGGGCATCCTTTATTGCGCGGTAGACTGCGTCTGCTGTCAGCACTTCACGCATGTTGCCAATATGGATATTGCCTGAGGGTGTTATGCCTGAGGCTACGGTATGTTTATTTCCCTTCTTTAGTGCCTC
>JAMJFQ010000017.1 GCA_023544605.1 ANME-2 cluster archaeon
GTTTATATATCTAAACCGCATATTTGAATACCATGATGGGCAACACCTTCGGTAAAGCATTTTCGATTACCACCTGGGGCGAGAGTCACGGTCCTGCTATAGGCGTGGTCATTGACGGCTGCCCCCCAGGACTGGAACTATCAGAAACTGACATCCAGCATGAACTGGACCGCAGGCGCCCGGGTCAGAGCGAAATTACTTCTCCCCGTCAGGAAGAGGACAGGGTCGAGATATTATCCGGATTGTTCGAAGGTAAGACCACAGGCACGCCCATTGCCATGCTGGTCAGGAACAAAGATGCTGAACCCGGCAAATATGACAGTATTAAGAACATGCCCCGCCCTGGACATGCTGATTATACCTACCAGATGAAATACGGCATCCGTGACCATCGTGGAGGAGGGCGCTCTTCCGCCAGGGAAACAATCGGGCGGGTCGCTGCCGGTGCCGTGGCGAAAAAGATACTGACCGGGCATGGTATTGAAATACTGGCCCACGTAACGGAATTGGGTGGCATCAAGGCTTCACCGGTACATGTTGATGACATAAAGGCCAATGTCGAATCTAATCCGGTACGCTGTGCCGACCCCGAAGCTGCCAAAGCCATGCTTGAACGAATTAAACAGGCAAGGGAAAATAAGGATAGCATCGGCGGGATCGTTGAGATACTGGCACTTGGCGTACCGCCCGGACTGGGCGAGCCCGTGTTCGATAAACTGGATGCTGACCTGGCCGGGGCTCTGATGGGTATCGGTGCTGTTAAGGGTGTTGAAGTAGGCTCAGGTTTTGCGGCCGCTACCATGACCGCAAGCCAGATGAACGACCCATTCAAGATACAAGATGGGAAAATAGTATGTACCACCAATAATGCCGGTGGCATCCTGGGTGGTATATCCAGCGGCGAAACAATTGTCTGCAGGATTGCGGTAAAACCAACACCTTCCATTGCCCGGCCCCAGAATACCGTGGATATGTCTGATATGTCCGATACCGAGATTACCATAGAAGGGCGGCATGACCCCACCATCCCACCAAGGATCGTTCCAGTAGCCGAAGCAATGACAGCCTTAGTACTGACTGATCACCTATTGCGGTCACAACAATATTTCATCTAGGTCAGGATAGGACTATGCTATAATTTCCTGAAACCTTATGTCCACTTTCTTCCAATTCGCCGCTTTTTTGGACTTTGAACTCCGGAAAACTATCGATAGTGTCTTTTAGCTCGTTAAAAATTTCATGCTTGGGACTGATGATGATAATGTGTGCCGGTGGGTGTATCTTGGAAAGCTTTCCAATAGCCACACTGGGAATTGTGTTAAGAGAAACCACAGCAGCTGAATAACATCGGTTCCGTAAAGGAGTACTGAGCACAATAGTGAGAATATCATCTGCATAATCAGATGAAATGATTTTGGGTGCCCCTGCAAATGCTATTCTACCGTATCTTCGCAGGTCCAGTAGGGCAGTATGTACTTTAACAGCACTGTCAGCTCTTATTACTGCAAAAGACTTCATTTTTCACTCCACAGAGGATAAGTGTTTAGGTGCAAGCGCTATAAATATATTTCCATAGTATTCAAGCTGCTATCATGTTTTGTCAACCTTCTCATATAGATAGGTAAGAAGGTCATCAAAGTCTTCCATTTCTTGAATATCACTTTTTTTCAAAAGCACGGTGTTGTCTACACATTTCGATTTACAGTGTTCGTTTACAATGAACATTGATTGGGCTTTTGTCACTTCCGAGATACTGCTCATCAATTTTGCTCTTTTTACCATTGCACCAGAATAATCGCTAAAACCAGTAAGAATAATAGGCAAACTAATATCTTTACTGCTGTTGGTGTGCTCAAACGAGACCGCATTGAAAGGGGCCTGGGAGATAGGTACTACGTCAACATCCAGACTCGATAATATGGATTTAATGCTGATTCCAGGCTCTGTTTCTACCGGATGTGGCTTATTTTTCAGTCCCTTATTGTCCACATTAAGAAAATCAATGGCAAGGGCAATGGCCTGATTGAACATTTCTTCAAGCCGTATCACCATATCCACTGACATATCCATATCGTCTTCTTCGTATTTACTTATGGACCGGCGGGACACGCCCAGTTCTGAAGCCAGGGCACCGATGGAAAGGTTCGATTTCAAACGTACCTCATGGAGTACGTGGCCGTCCACGTTGACATAAAGTCCGCCTGGTGCGGCATACACTATGGGAGGTACTTCTTCCACGAAATAATCATAAAGAGTATCAATATTTATTGCAGGAATACCATACCGGTAATAGACCACACCTGATTCCAGGGGATGGTCCCTGCTTTTCTCACCAATGACTAACGGAGTCCCGCTAAGGTATTCCGCTAGCTGCAGCATCTCCAGAGCCGTATTTTCTTTCAGGCCGTCCACATTGGAGAGTACTTTTATCAATAGCAGTACATCGTCGTTCCCGGCAGCGATATCAAAACTTCGTGGCCTGATATTACAGCGCTGCGAAATATTATGACCGCTTTTCCCCAGGATACCAATGGCTTGGTTTATCAATTTTTCTTTAGTCATGATTACTGGAACATTTGACATCTACTGATAGGATATTTATAAGAATACTTATCCGTATATAAAAGGGTTTACTACATGACCATAGGCAGAGTTCATCTTATTATTTCAGGAAAGGTGCAGGGTGTTTATTTCAGGTACCATACCATGGAAAAAGCAGTGGAATTAGGATTATATGGCTGGGTAAAAAACCGCATCGATGGTGAAGTTGAGGCTGTATTCGAGGGTGCTCCCATACAGGTGAATGAGATGGTGCAGTGGTGCAGAACTGGCCCTCCACATGCTAATGTTACAGATGTGCAGGAGGTATGGGAAGAACCAACCGGAGAATTTGGGTCTTTCAGGATAAAATATGATTGACCTCTCGATTTCGGTTTTGCAGAACCCTTTTATATCTCCTTTAATAATATCATGATGAGGGCAGTAACATATGGATAAACTCATTATCTGCATTGACAGGGATGATGATATCGGGTTTAAAACCGGCGAAGTAAGTCCGGTAATCGGCAGGGATAAAAACCTTGAAACGGCTGCGAAGCTCGGTATTGCCGACCCGGAAGATTCTGATATCAACACTATATATGCAGGCGTCAAATTGTATGACCAGCTAAAGGAAGATGAACTGGATGTTGAAATTATTTCAATTGCAGGCGACCGTGATGTGGGCCATATTTCTGACATGAAAATAGCTGACCAGCTGGATGAATTAATAAAGAAGTACAAAGCACGAAGTGCCATCCTCGTTTCAGACGGAGCTGAGGATGAATCTGTACTGCCAATATTGGAATCACGGATCAAGGTGGACGGCATACACAGGGTCATTGTCAAGCAAAGTGAAAATCTGGAGAGTACCTATTACTTGTTAAAGACAGCCTTTAACGACCCAAAGATATCACACACTTTTTTTGTACCCATAGGACTGGCAGCCCTCATATATTCCATCTTCTTGTTTGCCGGTGATCCGAAATACGCATGGGCGGCCATATTAGGTGCTGTGGGTATCTATATGCTCTACCGCGGTTTCGGCTTTGATGATGCTGTGGAAGAGTTCAAATCACAATTGAAACACTCCCTGTTCTCAGGGAAGTTTTCCTTCATCACCTATTCAGTAGCTTTAATACTCACCCTGGCAGGTACTATAATTGGTGCTATTAAATTTTGGGGTTTTTATACCCGCACCGATATTTTTGTAGGAATAATCATTCTTTTGATGGTATTTGTGAACCAGATCATATGGTGGTACGTTGCTGCAGGTTGGATCGCCAATATAGGCCGTATGGTGGATATTCATCTGGAGGGTAAGAACTATAAACGCAACTTACCGTACCTATTCTTCATGTTTTCATTGGGTCTGCTATTGTGGGGAGCCAGCACATTCATCCTTTCAATGAGCCCTTCGATCGATGACTATTTCATCTCGTCCGACACTGGGCGTAACCTCCTTGTGTTGTCGGTGGTAGGGGCCGTGATAGTTTCGCTTTTAGGTATATGGATATCGACGAGGACATCTGATGGCACACCTGAAGCAGCATGAGATTGATGCCGTTCTCATAGGCGGTGTGGGTTTTCGTCCTGAAGAAAATGGTTTTAAGGATCGTGAAGTAACCACGCCGTACGGAACCGTGAGGGCAAAACGAGGTACCATTTCCCATAATGGCAGGGAACTGGAACTGGCAATAATTGGGAGGCATGCCAATAATGATAGTGCAAGAGGAGAACATCTGCCCCCCCATCGTCTCAATTACAGGGCAAATGTGTGGGCCGCAAAAGCACTGGGTGCCATGCGGGTGATCGCTACTAACTCGGTTGGCACCATGGGAAACCATCAACCTGGAAGTTTCCTGGTAGCAGAGGATTTCATAGACCTGACACACTCAAGAGTGAACACATTTTTTAATGAAGAAACCCTCCACGTAGACATGACCCAGCCTTACTGTCCTGAAGTAAGGGAATGCCTTACAAATGCACTTGAACGTAATGATCTTGAGGCCCAAAGAGGGGTGTATGTATGCACAGAAGGGCCGCGGTTCGAGACTGCTGCTGAGATACAAATGTTCAGATCCTTTGGAGATGTAGTGGGCATGACAGGCCTCCCTGAGGTGGTGCTGGCAAAGGAATTGGGACTGTGCTATGCGTCGCTTTGTATCATAACCAACAAGGCATGCGGTCTTGCCGGTAAGAAACTGACCGCTGATGAAGTACTGGATATGCTTGATGAAAAGCAGGAGATACTTCACACCATCATCCTGGATGCGGTCTCATGTTTACCCGAAAAAAGGAATTGTGACTGCCAGTATGCCACCTTTGGTGCGACCATCAATTAGGCAGATGAAGCATGTTCATGCATCTGGATAGCTTCTTCCATGGTAAGTTCGCCTTTTGCCACTTTTCGTGCCAACTCTCTTGATATGCTGGCCTTGCCATTGGAATGTTCTCTGCTATGTTCCTGTATGCGCTTAAGCTCGCCCAGTGACGGTTCCAGGTCTAGTATTCCCACCTGTGTACCCGTGAGTCTGGCGATATTAATGGCTGCTATGATATCAGATATCTCAGAGCCGTGTATACCACGTCCCATGGCAGGTGTGGTCCCGGTCTCATCAACCAGTTCTACCCGAACCCCCAGGTCAAGTAGCGAATTGGATAGCTGGGCACTGATAAGTCTGGCACCGTGTCCTATCCTGACAGTACTATTCTCTGGCTTGAAATGTTCCAAAATCTGCCTGACCACTGCCGGCACTTCGCGGGACGGGATATGATATACTTCTATCACCATATCATCTTCCAGCACCGCAACTCCCGGATTCTTTCCCGGGTCGATACCAATTATTATGTGTCCTTCCCCTGTCTTGCCGTTCAACTTCTGCAGTGCTGCATTTATAGTCAAATCAGCATCTATACTAAACGTGACGATCCTTTCAGGGTCAAACTCGATCTTGCTCAATTCAGGTTGTGTTGTTATGACAACACCTACATCCGGGGGGATCGGATCGGAAAAAGAGAGTACCTGTATATCTATGTCCCTGAATTTCGTTACTTCCAGTATGGACTGGAATACCGTAAAATCATCAGTTATCAGTGCGATTAGAGTAGACCTGGTATACCCTCCGGGCAGTAAACATCATAAATATTGGTCTTAAGCCATATAAGCATAATGCGAATGCCCGTCTTCAGGTACATAATGGATGTTCAGATTGCCATAACTTCCTGGGGCATGGCAGTGTTTTCAGGCATAGACTCCTTTATACCGTAAAGGCTCTGCCTGGCATCTTTAAAATAGAACCTTTCTTCCAGAATGCCTTCGTTCTTCAGGCGGGATAGTGCATAGCGTACCGTCCTGGGCGGAAGATAACTTTCCCTTACTATTTCTTTTTGGGTCAGAAGGCCGCTGTATTCCAGCACCTTAAAGACCAGTTTGGCAGAAGGTGGGAGATCTTCAATCTGTTTTGAAGAAAATAGTTCATATGGCTGTGCATTTAACTTTGGGTTATTGACGACAAAAACGATCCCTCATTTTTATTTCACCAATGAATGTTAACGGCGTTAACCAATATAAATATTGTGCACTAATAGATGCAAAATTTTTATGTGCTGATCTTTTCAATATTCCACAATTATATTATATAAGGGTCACTAGTATTGTGCGTTATTATTGAATAATATCATTTATGTGGGATTTTAGATTGTTAAAATGAAGGTGAGTCAACCATAAAGGACATATTTCGCAAATTAGGTATTTTCATCGAAGACAACACCATACCAATTGTTCTGTTAGCGATACTCCTTATAGTCATTTCTATTAACGGCACGCAGTACATTGAAATGAGCTCTGGCACAGAAACCTTTGTAGAAAAGACATCAAAACTGTACCAGGACTATGACCATCTCTACCTGAGGATCTTTGCAACCGAATCAATAGCCGTACTTATCGAGGGCAAAGATGTAACAAGACCTGAGGTACTAAAGGCAATTGACAGGCTTCACCAGCAGGTAAATATCATACCCGGAGTGGTGGGGATCGCCAGTTTGTCATCGATTATCAAAGATACCAACTACCAGATGACAGGCCAGCACATACTACCTGACAGCCAGGGAGATATACAATCCATCATTGCAAGCCGCACGTCCGATATCGGCATGCTCATCCCTGATAAGACCCATACACTCGTCTGGGTGGAAATGGCAGGTGACTCAACCGACAATGAAAGAATAGAGATACTGCGCGAGACCCAAAAAGCAGTTGAGCATTCGGATTTTCCCCCCTCATATGGTGTCATCGTGACCGGGGACCCCGCATTCATGATAGCCATGAACAATGAGATGACCACAAGCATGGTTCCCCTGCTCATGATATCTGCAGTACTCATGATAGTAGTGCTGTACCTGGTGTTCCGGCATGTCCGCTGGAAACTCCTCCCCCTCCCCATCGTACTCCTTGGAATTATCTACACCTTTGGAGCCATGGGATATCTGCGAATCCCCCTCAGCATGGTATCCATGTCAGCCTTTCCCATACTTATCGGGCTTGGCATAGATTACGCCATCCAGTTCCACAACCGGATAGAAGAAGAACTGGAACGGGGAGAGGATGAAGCACAAGCTGTTATCGAGACGATCAAACACACCGGCCCGGCAGTGCTTATTGCACTCACAATTACCGGACTCGGCTTCTTTTCACTTTTTACATCATCCGTTCCTATGATACAGGATTTCGGGAAACTGCTGTTAATTGGAATAGTCATGTGCTTTTTATCTTCACTGTTTGTAGGTGTGACCGTAATATATGGTCTGGACAGGCTAATAAAAAAGAAAAATAACCAGATTAAGGGCACCAACAAGGTCAAAAAACTGGAACCCAACTCATCAATTGAGAGTATTGACCCGAATGTTAGCAAGATAGAGCTTTTCTTGAAAAAGATCACCAACTTTTCAATAAATCACCCCATCTTTGTACTCGGGATTGCAGGATTGTTATGTTTTTCCGGTCTTTATGCTGACTCATTCGTCCCCATTCAGACCGATGTTAAAACCTTTGTTCCCCAGGATATGCCGGCACTGATGGACCTGACCCATCTGGGCGATATCATAGGTGGTACCGATGCATTGAATCTCATTATTAAAGTGGATAATTCTGCTGACCCTGAAGTGCTGAGGTGGATGGATGAATTCAGTGAGCATGAAGTAGAGAGAAGAGGACGCATATACGATGCATCAAGCATTGTACCTATCATAAAATCAATGAACGGGGGAACTATACCTGATAACAGCGCAGATATCGAACGATTATACCAGCAGGTACCCCAGATGCAAAAGGACAGGTATGTTCACGGCAAGAATATGCTGTTGCTGGACTTTGGCATAGGAAACGCCATAGGTGATATCGGTTTAAACGGTATCAGGGAATTAACAGGTATAGTTCAGGACGATATTTCATGGATGTCCCCTCCGCCAGGAGTTGAAGTGACAATAACGGGAAATTCTGTAGTGTTTACCACAGTGATATGGTCACTCACTTCAGGTCGTGTAGCAATGACCCTTACCGGGCTTATACTGGTGTTTTTAGGCTTACTTGTGATATACCGGGACTGGCTTAAGGCCCTTACCCCTGTTGTCACCATGTTCATGGTAATAGGATGGGCGGGAGGCATTATGTATTTCATTGGTATAGATTATACCCCAATGACCGCTACTCTGGGTGCGCTGATACTGGGGGTGGGTTCGGAATATGCGGTACTGATGATGGAGAGGTATTTTGAAGAAAGGGATAAGGGTGTTAGCCCTGTTGAGGCAATGCAGGCTGCAAGTTCCAAGATCGGAAAGGCCATAGTCGCTTCCGGACTGACAACCATATTTGGTTTTTCTGCACTTATCGCCTCGCCATTTTCAATGAACAGTAATTTTGGTCTTGTGACAGTGCTGGATGTAGCACTGGCACTGCTGGCAACCTTTATCGTGTTCCCTGCTGTTTTGGTAAAGCTGGATGAGTGGCGGGAGAAGAAAAAAGCACTCCACCCCGCGACGAACGGACTAAGGAATAGATTTACATTCAATTCACCGGATGTGGGTGCACAATGAATATTGAGGGAAATGATAAACAAATAATGAGAATAGTGTTATTTTCAGTATTTACTTTAGTGCTTGTTCTGGTTGCATTGGCTGGCATCATGTTGCCGGTTGCAGCAAGCACAGACCTGTTACTCCCCAATTATGTATTTTCTACAAACTATTATGATAGTTTTGGCACCCCGGATATATACTTTTCAGTACTTGGCGACCCAGAGTTTGAGCGGGGTGAGACGGTGCATCTTAACATAAACCTTGCTAACAAAGGTGCTATCTATGGATTCAAGTACGATACCAGTGTGGGAACAGACAAAGGTGACCATTCCCTCTCCCTGAAAGAACTGGAATATGAAATGCGCTGCACCACGGCCGTAGGAATTAAAGCTGAACTGTTATCTGATACACCATATATTGAAGTGGAACCTGATACTGCAATCCAGACAATGGAATCCCTTGTCCCCGGGGAAATGCCAGAACATCCGTTAACATTCACTATCACGATATCAAATAAAGCACCAGCTGGAGTTTATTATATGCAGCTCCCCATTTCGTACCAGTACCAGAGCCAGGTCCGTATGACCACACACGATGCGGTACGTCTTGGCCTTACTGGCATAGACCATATAACTCACTATACCACTGCAAACAAGACCCTGGCTGTCCCCGTCTATGTAAAGGAGTCTGGGCAGTTTGAGGTGATGAATGTTTCAGGACATCTTACAGCTGGTGGGACACGTACCATTGATGTAACATATAAGAACACAGGAGAGGTCACTGCCTGGGATGCCATTGCCAGGATGGTAGTGATGTACCCGCTCAGTATCGAGCAATCAGTGGTGCGCCTGGGAACCATGGAGCCAGGGGAGAGCAAAACCGCACGTTTTAGGATTACTTCAGATCCCAATACCGTGATAAAGACATACAGCATTGACAGTGAAATTAAATATCTTGATGAGCAGGATGACGTTGCATTATCTGATAATCTGGGAGTACCTATAACCATTGTGGAAGCAGAAAGAAAGGTTGGAGCCTTTATATTGTCAGTTTTTGGTGTAATCGTTCTGCTTATTTACCTTATCGTAAAAGTTTTGCGAAATCCCAGGAAATATGATTGAATAATGAGAGTGATAGGCATGGATAGGAAAAAATATGTTCAGATGATTTTGCTGACCGTTACATCAATATTGATTTTAACTGTACCAGTACAGGCGGCATTTCCGGAATATTTCGATGTTGGCAAGAACTATTATACCGTTTATGGTGGACCTAATATCAGTGCAACTTTGCTCGGGAGTGGCGAATTTTACAGGGGGGATACTGTAGAGGTGGATATCAATCTCATGAACCGGGGTCTGATAACGGGTTTTAAGTCTGAACTGAGTGTTGATCCAGCAATACAGCTGGAACAAAAATTGCAGCAGACCGAGATGACCTACGAAGCCCAAAAGACCACTGCCATCGGGATTGTTGCCACCCTCATATCTATTGACCCTGCCCTAAAAGTGAAGACCGGTCCCCAGGAGGCAGGTTCTTTGGTATCTGGACAGCAGACAGAAGGGGCGGTGCAATTCACTATAGAGATAGCAAAAAATGCACCCGCAGGTGTGCATCCGATTATGCTGAACCTGTTGTACGGATACCAGGAAAATGTCCAGATAAACGGCAAGAATGAGACAGACCTTGGCGTGACCGACCTTGAAGTAGGACTGTGGTACGAGGTCAAGAGCCAGAACCTGACAATACCTGTGGTGGTTAAGCATGAAGCGGATTTCGAAGTGGTGGATATAAGCGGTGAAATGGTGGCAGGTGAGGAGAGTTTGCTGTGTATCACGTACAAGAATGTAGGTGAGCTGCCTGTTAATGGTGCAACAGTGAGAATAAGTGCATCTGATCCATTCAGCACCACAGATGATCAGGCTTTTCTCGGTTCACTGGCACCTGGTGCAAGTGCCCTTGCCAAATTCAACCTTAAGGTGGATGATTCAGCCACACCCAAGATGTACGGTATAAACAGTGAGATCAAGTACGAGGATGTTGACGGCCAGGATAGGATATCTGATAACATCAAGATACAGGTTGAGACCTTGCCGAAAGTACCTACCTTAGAAAAGCTCAAGAATATGCTCTGGGTCGGGGTATTGGTGGTAATTGTGGTCGGGACTGGTTTGGCCGTGCGCTCATTTAAGAAAAAACAAGAATGAGCAAGAACTGGAATCAACAAGAATTATTATCAAGACTGGCCAGCATTAAATGTTCATTTCTTATCCAGTACATCCCGCATGAGTTTGATAGAGCATAGTTCCCCGCACATGCTGCAGGTTTCCACATCTTTGCACCTGGAATGAATGGCCAACGCCTTTTGTGGGTCTATAGCCAGTTTGAACTGCCTCTCCCAGTCCAGGTCGCGCCGTGCCCCTGCCATCTCATTGTCTTGTATCCGTGCACGCTCACGTTGTCCAGCTTTTACCAGATCGATGGCATGGGCAGCGATCTTTGTTACCACAGCCCCTTCCTTTATTTCCTCCACTGTGGGTAGTGCTAGATGTTCCGCAGGTGTGGTCATGCATAAAAAGTCGGCCCCTGCCATCCCCGCCACGGCACCGCCAAGGGCGGCTGTTATATGGTCATAACCCGGGGCTATGTCAGTGACCAGCGGGCCCAGCAGGTACAGTGGAGCGCCATCGCAGATATTTTTGATCGACCTCACTGCAGGTTCTACCTGGTCCAGCGGTATATGCCCTGGTCCTTCCACGATTGCCTGCACCCCTGCGTCTCTTGACCTTTGCACAAGTTCGCCTAATGTTATGACCTCTTCGAACATGCACCGGTCTGAAGCATCGGCGATACACCCGGGTCGCATGCCGTCACCCAGACTCAAGGTGACATCGTATTCTTTCACTATATCCAGCAAGTAGTCGAATTCAGCATAATAGGGGTTCTCGCGGCCGTGATGCAGCATCCACGCTGCTAAAAACGAGCCTCCCCGACTGACAATATCCAGTATCCTGCCTTCTGATATCAGATGTTCCACTGCCTTTAGGGTAACACCAGCATGAATGGTGATGAAATCCACTCCATCCTCAACGTGGCGCTGCACTGCATTGAACATATCGTCCGTAGTCATATCCAGCACAGAAGAACATGTGCTGGCTGCCTGGTATATGGGTACGGTGCCAATGGGTACCTCAATCTCCTTTAACAACCGCCTTCTCACACTATCAATTTGGGACCCTGTGGAGAGGTCCATCACTGTATCAGCACCATATTGTACCGCTGTTGTGGCTTTGTGCACTTCTTCTTTTACGTCTTCATGTGCTTTTGAAGTTCCAACATTAGCATTGACCTTTGTTGAAATGCATTCTCCCACGGCCATTGAAGATATGTTCCCACGCAGTATGTTTTTTGGGATAACTACTTTACCGTGCGAGATGAGATTAACAAGTCGTGCAGGTTCCAGACCTTCCAGGCAGGCAACATTTTTTATTTCAGGGGTAATATGCCCCTGTCTGGCATATTCCATAATTGTATTTGACATAATTAGAGTTTATACCCTCCTGCTTCAGGATAAAAGTTTGGTCACCTAAAAGGTTAAGTTAATCTTTATGTAGTAGTAAAAGAGGTAGGCAAGATTATCGGAGGTCTTTTCATCGAAGATGAATTAAACTCGGATTTCCTCAAAGAAGAGGAAACCATCAAAGAAGTAAAATCAAAATCCCTTTATGCAATTCTGGGTAGCGGCGGCATGGGAGTTGCCGTGGCAAAAGAATTGGAGGGACGTGACGTAAGCTTGATATTTGTTGAGAAAGTAGCCAGTAAGGCTGAAACCTTGAAAGAGCAGGGTTTCGATGTGGAGATTGGCGACATCAGTGACTATGAGACTATCAGCGCTCTTGACGTATCAAATATTGATGTGGCGTTCATTTTGAGTTCTGACTCGGAAGCAAATCTCAAGGCACTTACCCATCTTAAAAAATTAAATCCGGACATCTATACAGTATCCAGGGCAAATGACCAAAATAGTAAAGAACGTCTGGAAGCTGCCGGTGTGGATTCGGCTGTAATGCCTGTAAGAGCTGCTGCCCGTGTCGTGGTCCAGTCAGTGGAAAGGGCAAACATCCTGAAGAAGGCCCATGCACTCCAAAATACTATAAAAGAAATTGGCAAAGGGAAACTTGCCATAGTAGTACATAATAATCCTGATCCCGATGCCATATCTGGCGCAATGGCCCTGAAGGAGATAGCAAAAAACGTAGGTGTTGAATCTGAGATCATCTATAACGGCTTTATAGGACACCAGGAGAATAAGGCATTTGTGAACCTGCTGGATATAGATATTGAGCGGATAGACGAGTACGACCCATCCCAGTTCTCAAACATTGCCCTATTTGAATGCGCCATTCCTGGTGCGAATAACCTGCTTCCACCAGAAGTAAAAGTTAACATCATCATCGACCATCATCCGGTAAGTTCAACCGAGATTACAGCAGATTTCATTGATATTCAACCCGACATAGGTGCCAGTGCCACCATTATGACCACGTATTTAAAAGAACTGGGCATTAATATCAGTAGTGAACTGGCAACAGCACTGCTCTATGGGATAAGGGTGGATACCCATGAATTCAAGAAAAATGCTACCCAGGCAGATTTGAACGCTGCAGCTTACCTGTATCCTCGAGTGGATCATGAAATTCTAAGCCTGATCGAGACCCCTTCCATGTCAACTGAGACACTTGATATAATGGGTGATGCTATAAAGAACAGGCAGGTAACCGGGAGTTATTTGATATCTAATGTGGGTTCTATCAGGGACCGGGACGCCCTTCCCCAGGCTGCAGATTATCTATTGAACCTTGAAGGAGTGAGCACGACCATTATATTCGGGCTCACCGAGGAAACCATACACCTTTCCGGCCGGAGCAAAGATGTTAGGGTCAATGTAGGGGAGGTTATGCGTGAAGCCTTTGGTGAAGAGTATGGCGGAGGTCATGCAACATCAGCCGGTGCTCAGATTCCACTAGGGGTGTTCAGCGGCACAAAGGATAAAAACACCCTTATGAAACTGGTCGAAGAGGCAGTGGTAAAGAAGCTTTTCGAAGTTATAGGCATGGAAAGGGAAGAAAAAGAAAAGGAAGAATGAAATCTATCCTTCCCGTTTACCATTTACCATTTGTATTATTTTTCGACCAGTTGTTTTAGCATCTTTTCAAATGCCTGCGCCTTGGAAGCTAATATATCCATTGTGAGTGTACCCTGGGCGATACTGTAAATTACCGCTGTAGTTGATAGTATTGCGATAATACCAATTACTATTACACCGGTAGATCCAAGTTCATGGCCGGTGACCTTGAAGGAATCACTGCGTCCGTCCACTTCGACCAGATACGTACCGGGCTTGGACCTGTTGATGGTGAAATGTAATGTCATTATCTCGCCTGGACCCAGCACCAGGTCATGGCTCACTACTTCTTTGCCGTTTACTTTTAGATACATAGTCTGGGCTTCTCTTAAAGTGCCAAAATTGGCAGCTTCAACAGTGATATTAACGTTCTCATCCGGTTGTACCCGCTTGGGTTTAATACTCAGGTTCGAGAACACCAGTTTGGCACCAGGGTCGGTTATATCAATATCCTTTGATGCGCTTTGGTAGCCTGATTTGGATACCGAGATAGTGAAGGAGCCTACCTCATCAGGTGTATAGGTGATATTGCCGCTTGCAGGTGTTGTTCCCAGGTCCTTGCTACCGAATTTGACGGAAGCGCCGCCGATACCTGAACCTTCCGAAGTCACTGATATGACTATAGACTCGCCCCTGTCCACTACCTGCGGTGCCATTAATTTGAGTACTTTAGGCTGGTATAACACTTCTATATCAACGCTATCATTCGCATATCCTGACTTGGATGCGGTAACTATGAATGTCCCTGAATCCACGGGGGTATATACCAGTTCACCACTTGAGTCGGTGGTACCTATCTCAGCATCACCAAAAGTGATGGAAGCTCCCTTAACTTCATCTCCATCTGAAGTTACTTTTATAGTTAATTCTTCGTTCTGGTAAACACTGCTGGGTATGTCAAGTTCAAGGTATAGCGGTTCTTCCACCACTACCTCCTGGAATGGATAGAACCTGACCGCACTCGCGTCTGCGACCTTGATCTTGATATCACCCATTATGCTGATAATATCGCCTTCTCCCAGACTGAAACTATTGTCATTGTTCTTCAGGACAATGGACGAAGAACTGGTGGATGTAACTTCCATGATGCCGTAGTTATCACCAGTTTCAACAGTTGTGAAACTCTCAGATATCTGGAAAATGCCGTCTATGAACACGGAATTCGTTTCCATACCCCTGAACACCCTGTCAATATGGACAACAATGATCGGGATGTCAGTATTATCGACCTCGACCTCATAAACAAAGTCATCCCCCTCGCTGGCAATATCAGTCCTCAGTTCATTTTCATCCTTCAAAACGGTAAGCATAAGTGCATCGCCACTGCGGCTGATCTCATCGATGCGCAGACTGTAACCTTCCTGGAGGATCAGAGAGTTTCCAATGTGCAAGGTGTGTTTTTTATCCTCATCTAAGAGTATCCTGGACAATTTACCTTTGCTTATAAGACTTCTATCACTGGAGACGAATGCTGAGGTGCTCTTGTATCCAGCAAAATATATATCACCCATGAATCCGATGGACTGGAATTCATTCCAGCCGTCGGCGCTGTGCTCAAATTTCATATTGATGGGTTTTGTGGTATATATCAGTTTATTTTCAGCCACAGTCCTGCTTGTCGCACTACTGCGTTCTACACGCAGGGTCTCATCTCCATCACCGGTGTCAATATCGTAGAGAAGTGCTTCGAAGTTGAAAGGTGTCCATTCAAAAGGATTTTCCTCTGTTACTGTCCCTCTCAGTTCATAGGTACCTGGTTCTGACATATCCACATAAGGGGCGAACCGAAGTGGATCAGAATCTGCCACCCTGATATTGATCTTGCCCATGAGGTTGAAGTCATCACCCCTATTAAGCCCTACAGAGCCATCGTTCTTCATGATAATAGCTGATGAAGAAACACTGTTTATTTCCATCAGCCCGAACTCATCACCCGGGTCAACATCGATATAATCATCAGATATCTGGAAGATTCCTTCGACTATCACTGTACTGGTTTCAGTTCCCGTAAAAACGGTGTCGATATGGATGGCAAGTACGGGAATATCCCTGGCTCCCCCGAGGTCTTTTTCATATACGAAAGTATCACCTTGAGATATGAAATCTTCTTTGACTTTGCCCCCATCCTTGAACAGTCCGACCATAACGGCATCTCCACCGGTACCGAAATCAGTTATCCTGAATTCATAACCTTCTTCCAGTTCATGGGCTCTACCAGCTCTTACATTGTATTTTTTATCAGTATCTAACAGCACCTTGCTGAGCTGTCTTTTTGACAGCAGGCTGTCGCTTGATGAGGCAAATGTTGTAGAGGCCGTGTAACCTGCAAAATAGCGGTCTGCCATAAAACCGATAACATTATAGGTACCCCAACTGCCATATTCGAAATTTACAGCTATTGGTTCTGTTTTATATTCAATTTCGTTTTTACTCAGTGACCTGTCAATATTCGTAATGGTCAGGGTCTCTTTTCCTTCGTTGGTATCAAGGTCGTAGTAGAAACCGCTGAAGCTCTGGGGGTTCCAGGTGTAAGTTCTAGACATTGAGGTATCCCAGATGCGGTTACCTGAGTAAAATGTCTTTGGATTGACTTTCCATGTCCATGTCTGCGACTTGGATGCCGATGTGGTTGTATTTGTCGCGGTCGCTTTTACAGTATAGGTATCTGCTGTACTTTTTGAAGTGGTGAATGATGCAGAAGTGACAGGTGAAGTATTTGTTTGTTTTATATCCCCGTCTATATACCATTTGACTTCAACTTTCTGGTTAATGTCTATTGAAAAAGTAATTGTTTCATCCTCTAACGTTGAGGGAGTAGATGAAGAAGGAACAGGGTTAGAAATTCCAACAGGAATCGGGACAACAGACCATATCCAGGTTGTTGTATCAGTCCCATTTACGTTTTCAACATTTACAGTAATATTGTACGTACCAATTGGTGCAGTATTATTTGAATAAGACGATGATACCTTTAGAGTTTCATTTTTTAATTCAGACCCGTTCATAATCCATGTAATGTTTACTGGCTGGTCGATTGTTATCAAAAATGGTTGGCTCTGACCTATCTCGGATTCAGGATTGGAAGCAGGATCACGGGTTATGGAAGGAGGAGGGATTGTTATCACTGACCATGTCCAGGTCTTTGAATCCGTACCGTTTAGATTTTCGATAGCTGCTGTTATATTATACGTCCCGATTGGGGAGGTATTGGTATATGAAGATGAAGTACCTGTTTCGGATTTCACGGGAACGCTTTCTCTGTACCAGGCGATATTGACTGACTGGTTAGTATTAATACTGAATATCTGTGGACTTCCGTTATAGGTAGATACAGTGGAACCACTTGGGTTTGAACTTGTTATGCTCGGCGCAGGCGGCGTATTCACTGTCCATGTCCATATTTTGAAAAGAGTTCCGTTTCCATTGCTTGCAACAACAGTTACGTTATGCACACCAACCGGGGCTGAATTATTGGAATGAGATGAAGTGGTTGGAGTAGATGTGTTAGTAACTTTTATTCCATTGATGTACCAGATGAAATCCATAGTTTGGTTTGTTGAAACAGAAAAAACCTGTGTTTCACTTTGGTAAGTACTTGGATCGCTAGGTGGAACAATTGAGTTAAATACTGGAGCAGCTCCAAATACTATTCCAAAACTGCTTACTACTAAACTGATAAACAACAATCCCACAACAAAATTTCGTATCCCGCTCATAAAATCATAACCTGATTAGATTCTTTATGAATATTCATAACCATTTAACTATCTTCTAGCTTAAATATCTCATCATTTTTTCTACGTACTTCCATATATGCCTTATATGCTGCTATCAGCGTCCCCAGGAATATAGGTGCCATGAAGAACCCGCCAATACCCCCCACCAGGCCGCCGCCGATGAAAGCCAGCATAACCAGGAGTGGATGGATACGTGATGCCCTGCCCACTATATATGGCTTCAATAAAAGTTCGGTAGGCGCGTACAGCACAAAGGTCGAGACCAATATGAACACCATAGCATCCTGACCCCCGAACTCAAAATATCTCATTATGGCTATTGGTCCCAGAACCATCCAGCCAGCAAATATGGGTATGAGGCCTGCCAGGAGTATCAGGGCAGACAGGGCAGGTATGTGGGGCACTTTGAAAAAATAGAACACGCCCACAGACAGTATACTCGTGATCAATGCTGTGTAAATGTTGCCCAGAAAAATACCTGCAAGGATATAATCCAGATGATTCTTGAAGGATTCAACAATCGGCAGTTTATCAGCAGGGACAACATCTATCATAGCATTAACAAACTTTGCCCCGTCCATTAGCAGGAAAAAGCAAACAAAGACAGATATAATAACATTAAGTATGAAAAACGCAAGCTTCATCCCCACTGAAAAAGGAATCTGTCCCAGCATTGGCAGTATAGTAGAAGAAAGATTAAAGACCATGTCCTTTATCTGGATATAGATCGGTTCCGGGATATCCAGTTCTCTAATGAAATTTATCAGAGAATTGGTCAGTTGCTGGTGGTTCTTTGCCATGACCATCAACTGGTTGATAATCTCGAGCATACCCAGTCCCAGGATACCCATAATTGGTATGACAATGGAGATAGTGGCCAACAGTACAGATAACCGCTCTCCTATTCCCCTCTCCTCAAGCCAACGCTTAATGGGCCGTGCAATATAAGCGAACACCAGTCCAAGAACGATACCATCCAGCAGCGGCAGCACAATGTAACCGAATACACCCAGTATCAACAGCAGCACGAATGCCGCAATTATCATCCACCTGTTATCAATAAGAATTGATATTCCGTCTTTTTCAGGCATCTATTGGATCCATCCACATTTATAAACAATTTAAGCATTAATAAATGTTAGCAATTCATTACATTTGCCAAGAAGTTCAATTGTCAAAGAGATGGTGCAAACGGTACTGTATCCTCCGGATCAGTCCCCTGATCGTCTGCACTTCACGGCTCGTCAATCTTGCCCGCCCAAATATGCGCTGCAACATCAACATTGTCTTGTCTTTCTTGTGAGGTGGATAATCAATATCATCAAGCAGTTCCTGGATGTGCCCATACATCAGGTCAAGGTCTAAATGCTGGGCAAGACTAACATTTCCTGCTTTAATGGAACTTAATTCATACAGTACTACAGCCACAGCATGGGAGAGGTTCATACTGGGGTAATCGGAACTGGTAGGGATACTCATGATAATATCGCATAATTTCAGTTCATCATTAAGCAGACCTTTATCTTCCCTGCCGAACAGTATGGAAATGGTCCCCTGTTTACCGTCAAGCATCTTTTTAATTTCAGACGGGGTATATGCCGGTGCCCTGATATGTTCTTCAACCCTCAGCCCAGGATTACCGGTAGCTGCGATAATGAGATCAGAATCCTTAAGCGCATCCTGAATTGTGGAATGAACTGACGCAGTCTCCATGATATCCCTGGCATGCATGGCAAATGCCCTGGCCTGCCCATCCAGTTCACATGGATTTACCAATCCAAGCTCTAAAAAACCAAAATTCTTCATGGCACGAGCAGTAGAGCCAACATTACCTTCATACAGAGGCTCAACCAGTACGACATGGATTTTCAGACCCATGGTCTTCGGGTTAAGAGGTTGTATGCTTATATTGTTTTTGTTTCATAAATACTGTTCTTCAAGTTGTTCCTGCTTTACCCGATCATACCACAGTGGGAACTCCTCTTCTGCCATTTCTTCAGAGATCATTCCCGTGAACATGGTCCAGTTGACAGGGAAGAACTTTGGACTTAGATGAACATTGTACATGTGCAGCATTACGGCCATGCCTGCAAGGATCGCATCCATGGAGTGGATCAACCTCACTGCTGGAAGATAATCTGCTGGCAGGAAAAAGTGGACCGCAAAGGCAGGATGCCACAGGATCACACCTGTTACGATCAGGATCGGGAAGAATATGACCGCACCCCAGTAGTCCAGTTTTTCACGATATGAGTATTTTTTATAGTGCCCTTTCTCATCTGAAAGACCTACTACGTATTTCGTATCCTCAATTGCATCCATGGCGTCTTTTAGGGACGGTACCATTTCCTTATCCTTGAACCAGCCCCGGTCTATAATGTGATAGAGAAGATGGAACATTGCCAGAGCAAGAATCGCAGTACCTGCCATCCTGTGGATGACAGTGGTAACATTGAACCCCCCCATCATGAGAGCAATATATCCCAATTGGTCAGGGAATTTCACAGGCAGCCCTGTAAGGAACAGGGCAAGGCATGCCACTGCATTAACTGCATGCTGTATACGCTGGTTCAGGGTGAACCGTTCTATATATTTATCGCCAAGTCCGCTCATCAGAATTTAACCCCTTTTTCCTGTAAAAGCGCCCTTAAGCTCATCAACAGATGATGGAATACCAGGATAGCAAAAACGGGAATGCCAAGGTCCAGAAGTTCCATGAACATGTCTGCATAGTGGTATGCCACCATTGCACTTTGGCTTAGCTGTCCGGTTTCAGCCATTAGTTCAATTGGTTCAGTGGAAAGACCCGGGAATATCTTTTTGTGATACGGAGCAGCAGTACCAAAGGTTGCGTACAGGGCGTAAATACTACTCAAAACAATCATAACGCAAAAAAGCCATAATACAACTGTAATAATATCCTGTTGTTTTTGGTTCATATCTTTTTCTCCCATCTCTACGTGTTTATGGATGTACCCTTTATTTTCATCTGAATTTAAATGGAACAATATTTATACATTTCTGTTTGCAGTTATAATTATCCAAGTGCCACATCAATAAGCCTGCGTGCCCAATCCAGCTTCCTTGCTTTTATGGGTGTCACAGCGTCATCATCAAAATCAAATCCTATCAAGGTCACGCTGGCCCCATTGAATTCTTTTGCTAAAAAGACACAACGGTCGCCATCAGTAAATCCTCCGAAATTGTAGACATTCTCCAGCGGGGTAGCCTGGGTTGATCCAATAATATTGTAAAGATGGGGGATCGTGGTCCTGACCACTTCGATATTATCTCCGTGGGCATGTACTACAATTACTGCTCCACGGTGGCTGGCTTCGATCTCAGGATCAACTGCACCGTCCAGGTCAGTGACAATGATCTGAGGTACAAAACCTGCATCTAAAAGGTGGACCGTCGCACCGTCGGCGGCGATGATGCAATATCCTGACAGGTCCACATCTTCCAGTTCAGCTCTCAGGGACGGGGCATTGCCACATACTAATATCTCTTTTCCCTGTACCAGTGCTTCAAGTCTGTCCACCTGAGCAAGCCTGGTCGGTTCCGTCAAATACAGCATTTCTGACAGCAGTTCAGCAGCATGCTCGTCCATACTGCGGTCATATCCCATATCTTTGATTATCTCCTGGTATTTTGACTCCCAATCCTTAAACTTCATGCTGACTCAGAAATACTCATCTTCATAAACGTTCCTTCAACATCCCATTCCTTGACCAGGTCGCCTTCAGGTTCCACATCAATGCCTATGATGAGCAGTTTTGAGCGAACCTCTCCGGCAATATGGGCTTCCCAGTCCAGCACCAGGTCGCAGATCCGTTCATCTTCGATCCTGACAACGGCCCGAATGCGAGCTTCAACGTCAAGGTCCAGTTCCTTCCGCATATCCTGCACACGTCGAATCACCTCACGGGCATAGCCTTCTGACTCAATTTCCCTTGTCAACCGGGCATCTATATACACCATACCACCTGTGAACTCGGCAGTGGCTATATATTCAGGTATAGTCTCCTTGAACTGTACCATATCAGGGGTAATGATAGCAGTTTTGCCCTGGATCTCCAGTTCATATTCCTGTGAGGTCGAAAGCGCAACCTGCAAGGCTGAAACATCAATTGAACCAAGGGCAGCGATGACTTTACCTGCATCTCCCTTGAATGCGGGACCTATAGTCTTTGATTGTGGGACAATTTCGCCACCAAGTTCATCCCAGGTCTCTCCTTCACCCAGCAGTATCACATCCTTGCTGTTGGTCTGCTCAAGGAGTACTGACCTGAGAGCATGTACTGAAAATGTAGCAGCTTCACTCTCTGGTGCAACTACTATACGGCTTACCGGCCATCTTAGCTTACGCTTTACTTTTTGCCTGGCATTGGACACCGCTTCTACGACTTTTCGGATAGTATCCATCTGTCCTTCAAGTTCTGTATCAATTAACTCATGCTGGGCAGTTGGCCAGTCACACATGTGGATGGACTCGGGGCTATCCGAATCAAGGTTACGAACAAGGTTTTGGTATATTGACTCTGCAAGATGCGGGGTAAAAGGTGAGATGATCTTAGCGACTTTTACCAGCACTTCGTATATGACCCAGTACGCAGCTACTTTATCGGGTTCATTCTCTTCCAGCCAGGTACGTGGTCTGATCAACTGGATATACCAACGGGACAAATCTTCCAATATAAAATCTGATATCGGTCTTGTGGCCCGGTGCAGGTCATACTGCTCCATTGCCTTTTCCACTTCCACGGCCAGAGAGTTCACTCTGCTCAATATCCACCGGTCTTCAGGCCTAAGATCGGGTTTGACCATTTCATAGCTAACAGTAGCGGGGTCAAAGTTATCCAGTGCCATATATGGTAGCGGGAAGCGGTAGACATTCCAGAAGATATTCATCATTCTGTTGACTGTGGAAACCTCTTCCCAGTTGAACTTAAGGTCTTCCCAGGGCGCATTGGAGGAGAGGACATACAACCTGAGGGTATCAGCACCTAACTTTGATGCTACTTCTTCAGGTGATACCACATTGCCAAGGCTTTTGCTCATTTTCTTCCCGGTATCATCAAGGGTAAAACCGTGCATCAGCACACTTTTATATGGTGCCTTGCCAAAAGCCAGCATGCTGGCCCCAAGTTGGGAATAGAACCATCCTCGGGTCTGGTCGTGTCCTTCGGTGATAAAGTCGGCAGGCCAGAGTTTATCAAAATCTTCATGCTCGGCAGGATAATGCAAGGTCGCCCAGGAGGCCACTGCTGAATCGAACCAGACATCGAAAACGTCAGGTTCACGCTTCATTGTACCTGAGCAGCGGCAGGTGATGTTAATGGTGTCCACGTTGGGTCTGTGCAAGTCAATGTGCCCTTTTAGTCCTGAGCGCTCCCGTAGCTCTTCCATTGTACCTATGACCTCTAACTCGCCGCAGTCAGCACATATCCAAATGGGGAGCGGGATGCCCCAGTATCGCTGGCGGCTGATACACCAGTCCCTTGCACCCGATATCCAGTCAGCAAACCGGGCCGAACCTGCCCAATCAGGATGCCATTCCACTTTTTTTATCTCATTGAGCATCTCATCTTTGATATCTGATATCTTGAGGAACCACTGTTCTGTGGCAAGATAGATGATGGGCGTTTTACAGCGCCAGCAGTGTCCATACCTGTGTGTAATAATATCTTTGTGAAGCAGGTTTCCTCTCTCATCCAGGTCATCAAGCACCAGTTCATCAGCTTCTTTTACATATTTGCCTTCATATTCCCCGGCATCTTCAGTGTACCTGCCGTCTGGACCTACAGGGCAAAATATCGGCATGTTGTATTCCACACCCAGGATAAAATCGTCCAGACCATGTCCGGGTGCCACATGAACGCAGCCAGTGTTCTCTGCCGTGACAAAATCTGCCATATAAACATTGTGTTCAAAACCTGCCTGGGCTGGAATCTTATCAGACAATGGATTTTCATATGAAAGTCTTAACATGTCCTCTCCCAGCATCCGGTCCAGTATCTCATAATCAGAATAACGTCCCTGTTTCAATACATTCTCGACCAGTTCCGTTGCCATGTATAGCACTTCGCTATCCTCTTTGTTCCCCTTCCATGCCCGTATCTTGCTATACTCAAAGCTGGGGTGAACAGCCACTGCAATGTTTGCAGGGATTGTCCAGGGAGTGGTAGTCCAGATGACAATGTACGTATTATCCTCACCGTTGACCTTGAATTTGATATATACGGATGGGTCCTCTTCATCCCAGTATTCTACTTCACTATCAGCAATAGCGGTCTCACACCTGGGACACCAGTTCACCACACGTTTACCCCTCTCCAGCAGCCCTTTCTCATTGCCACGTTTCAGGGTCCACCATGCTGCTTCAATATATTCGTCCTTCAGGGTCATATAGGGGTCTTCCCAGTCCAGCCACACTCCCAGGTCCTTGAACTGTTGGGTCATCTCATCTTTATGCTGGATAGCGAACTCTTTGCACTTGGCTATGAACTGGTCCACCCCATACTCTTCGATATCCTTCTTGGATGTAAAACCGAGTGCTTCTTCAACCTTTACTTCAATGGGAAGACCATGCATATCCCAACCAGCCCTGTCCCTGACACAAAAGTTCTTCATGGATTTGTATCTCAGGATGGAATCTTTTATGATCTTGTTCCATGCAGTGCCCAGATGGATATGTCCGGTAGTATATGGCGGTCCGTCAACAAAATAGAAGTCTGTACTACCGGCTCTTAACTGTCTGGACCGAGGGTATGCATTGATGGAATCCCAGAAATTGCGGATGTCCTCTTCCAGGGTCTTTGGCTCATATTTATTGGTAATTTCCCGTATCATTCCCGATTCTCCGGATAGGATAGATAATAATGAATAACTGGACTAGATTAGTACTTATTATAAGAGTTAAACATTTCTATCGTAGGTAATTAATTCCTGCTGTTGCCTGGCAAAT
>JAMJFQ010000018.1:0-18665 GCA_023544605.1 ANME-2 cluster archaeon
GTTACTAACAGTATGTTACTAACAGTATGTTACTAACATTGCATCAACAACAAAGAAATATCAGGATGAACAGGTCTATGGAATCGGCACAATTGCTTGACATACTGGGAAACGAAAACCGCAGGAAGATCATCCAGCTACTTGCCTCCAGGCCCTGCTACGTCGGCGAGATAACCGAACGTATCGGGCTTGGAGCCAAAGCGGTTCTGGGACATCTGGATATGATTGAGCAGACTGGCATGATCCGTGCAGACACGAACGAAAAGCGGCGGAAATACTACCAGATAACAGAAAATCTGAAACTGGAAGTGTTTGTCTCGCCATACTCCTATACAGTAGAAACAAGTACGGTCCATCAGCATCCGTCAGGGGATGGAATAGAGGAACCATTCCCTGCCCAGGAAGATGATGTAAAGGCCGAAGATGCACTGAAAGAACTGAACCGCAAGCTCTTTGAACTGGAATCGCGGCGGCGGGGGTTGGCAAACCAACAACGGAACATCGAAGGCGAGATGACAGATGTCATGGCACAATGCATCGATCGGCTCCATGAAGTGGCACAAGACCATCTGGAAGCCGACATATTGATGACAATAATAAGGGAACCCCAGAACAGACGTTCCCTGTCCATGAACCTGGGACTACCTGAATACTTCATTGAACCACAGATACAGTCATTGATAGAGCGTGGTATAATGAACGAGAGGCAGATCAACAATAGACAATTGCTAACGCTGATAGATGGATGAACAGGATATATACTATAGATAAGATGAATAAAAGATATATCACTATAAATTACAATTACATAACAAGAAAATCCTCCCGTCGGTCGGATTAACTTGAGCATATAAAGTTACACTTTATGTACTAAAACAAAGGAGAAATAGATAATGGCCAAGGAATTAACACTCAGGGTCGCAGAATCCCATCACAGGGATGTGGGGCGTGATATCGCCCGTATCGAGCGTGAAAAGATGGAAGAGCTCGATCTGGTAAGCGGCGACTATATAGAGATCAATGGTAAGGACACCACCTATGCTATTGTATGGCCTGCTTACCCTGAGGACAGGGGTAAGGAGCTGTTAAGGATTGATGGCAATATCAGGAATAACGCCAGGGTGAGCCTGGATGATAAGGTGATTATCAAAAAGGCAGAGGCTAAGGAAGCAAAGAGGGTCACCCTTGCACCCACTCAGGCCGTCAGGATGGTAGGAGGAGCACAGTACATTCACAGGCTGCTGGAAGGCCGCCCCATTAAGAAAGGTCAGCAGATAAGGATCGAGACGGTCAGCAATCCACTGAACTTTGTTGTGGTAACCACACAGCCCACCGGTCCGGTATTCGTTGGCAAGAGCACGAGCATACACCTCAAGGAAGAAATCGTGGACCAGAGTGAACTCATTGGTGTACCACATACCACATACGAAGATATCGGGGGCTTGAGACGTGAGATAGAACTGGTCAGGGAGATGATCGAACTCCCACTGCGCCACCCTGAACTGTTCCAGAAACTGGGAATTGAACCACCAAAAGGCGTACTGCTCCACGGTCCCCCAGGTACAGGTAAGACCCTGATAGCCAAAGCAGTGGCTAATGAGACTGATGCCAATTTCGTGTCTATCAGCGGTCCTGAGATAGTGTCCAAGTACTACGGCGAGAGTGAGAAGCATCTCAGGGATATGTTTGACGAGGCTGAAAAGAACGCGCCAACGATCATATTCATTGATGAGATCGATAGTATCGCACCCAAGCGAGGCGAGGTCACCGGGGAAGTAGAGCGCAGGGTTGTCGCCCAGCTGCTCAGTCTTATGGACGGGCTGAAAACCAGGGGTGAAGTCATCGTCATCGCTGCTACGAACAGGCCCAATTCCATTGATGAAGCACTGCGCCGGGGCGGCAGGTTCGACCGTGAGATCGAGATAGGTATCCCTGATGTGAACGGCAGGCTGGAGATCCTTCAGGTACATACACGGGGTATGCCGCTCTCACCTGAACTCAGGGGAGAAGGAAATGATGATGGTAAACTGAAGATGATAGCCGACCGTACCCACGGATTCGTTGGCGCAGATCTGTCCTCACTGGCCAAGGAAGCTGCCATGCATGCACTGCGTAAGTTCCTTCCAGAGATAAACATTGATGAGGAAATACCTGATGAAACGCTGGACAGACTGATAGTTACCACTGTTGACTTCGAAGATGCACTGAAGAACATTGAACCTTCTGCCATGAGGGAAGTGTTCTTTGAAGTGCCTCAGGTGAAATGGGGCGATATCGGCGGACAAGATGACGTCAAGAAAGGATTGATCGAGGCAGTTGAATGGCCGCTGAAGTATCCGGAAGCATTCGAAGCTATCAAGACCAAACCGCCAAAAGGTATTCTGCTTTTTGGTCCGCCCGGGACGGGTAAGACAATGCTGGCCAAGGCGGTGGCTAACGAGAGCGAGGCAAATTTCATCAGTATTAAGGGGCCTGAGCTTCTGAGCAAGTATGTTGGCGAGAGCGAAAAGGCAGTGCGTGAACTGTTCAGGAAAGCCAGACAGGCCAGTCCTACAGTCATCTTCTTTGATGAATTGGACAGCATTGCACCCAGCAGACATGCTGGGGATGACAATCATGTGTCTGAGCGAGTAATCAGTCAGATACTCACTGAGATGGACGGTATGGAAGAGTTAAAGGACGTGCTGGTAATTGCGGCAACAAACCGACCTGATATGGTGGATGCTGCACTGCTGAGGCCCGGACGGCTGGACCGGCTGATATACATCATGCCACCAAATAGCGAAGCAAGGAAAGATATATTCCAGATACACCTGAAGGATAAAACCGTAAAGGATGTTGACTTGAACGAACTGGCAAGAATGACTGACGGATATGTGGGTGCTGATATAGAAGCAATATGCCGTGAGGCATCTATCGTAGCACTACGCGAGATAATCAAACCGGGTTTATCAAGGGAAGAAGTAAAAGAACGTTCTAAATCCATAAGTATAGATATGGGACATTTTGACCAGGCATTGCTCAGGGTTAAACCCACAACGTCAAGGAACAAACTTCAGGACTATTCGAAAATAGCCCAGGAATTTGCCAGATACACCTCTGTGGGTGCAAAAGGTGAAGCTGAAGAGAAACTTGGAATATATGCATAAGAGAACGGAATATCAAATTAATGAGGTGATAACAAATGTTGAATAGACGAAAGCGGGACATGTTTGAAGACATGTTTGAAGAGATGGAAAAGATGATTGGAAGCATGTTGAATTCCAGTCTTGAAGCAGGACCTGGTGCCAATGGTGAACCCCTGGTATGGGGATTTTCCGTGACCCAAAGAGGTGATGAGTCCCCAGAGATCAGGGAGTTCGGGAACTTGGACCTGCGCCCTGCACTTGGGTTGCCAGATGAGGCAGCAGTCCACCCACAGCAATTGGATGGTAGTATGAGAAAGCCCTTTATCGATATCCTGGAAGGTGAGGATGTGCTCATCGTGGTGGTGGAGATGCCGGGTGTCTCTAAAAAGGATATTGCCCTTGACTGCAATGGCACCACGCTTGATATCAAGGCATTGACCGAAGACAGGACGTATTCAGAACATGTGGAACTACCTGCCAGAGTGCTGCCGGATTCGGCAAAGGCCACATACCAAAACGGTGTGCTGGAATTGATCTTCCAGTACGACAGATCTGATAAGCATTCCATCAAGATAAGCTAGAACGGTATTTTATATTTTGGGCCGGTAATGTATGGTTTTACCGGCGCAGATTTTCTCTTTTTTAAAAGAACCACAGGGATTAATCCATACATTATAGCAAAGAATGGTTTAGCAACTTATCCATATCATATCCCATGGCTTCAAAAAAAGTATGGTCAGCGATAAAGTAATTGTTCGGGATTATGGTATCAAGATATCCGTACCAGTAGACCACCATGCCTGGCCCGAATAATTCCTCATAGAATCCCAGTTGTTTTTTTTGGTACCTATTATGTTCGGTCTCGTCTGCGAACAAGGCTTTGCTCTCGATCCACTTCACCGTATGACCATCTACATCAATGGATTCCTGTAGCAAAAAATCAGGTGTTTTGGCATTTGGTTCCTTGTTCAGGTCTGATTCAGTAAGGAAATCAAGGTCATAGTCTGTTAACCAATCATGGATCAACGCTTCACCCAGATCCCCCAAACGACTCTGCACCTCATGGCCTCGTGGAGAAAAATCCATATCATTATCAATCGCCTGAATAACTTCCTGCTTCAGCCGTTTGTTGTTAAGTATTGCAGGGTTTTTGATTACGGATTTACTTTTTAATCCCATCTCCTTTAGCATAATGGATGCAATAAGTACAGGAGGAAAATGGTTTTGACCTGCAAGTTGTAGAATGGTTTTCCCTTTGTACCATGACCTGACCATCCGGGGAGCCTTTTGTACAACCCTGCTGTGATATCTCTTGACGTTGCGCACGGTTTTCTGGTGAGATATGCTTGAGATAGTACTGATACTCACCGAGTATTTTCTGGATACCTTGCTGATATCCTCCGAGCTTTCAAGTTCCTGGTAAATCCGCTGGTATGTGTCTTTATTCATTGTTCGCTGTATTAAATCCCGGTCTTATACCTGAGTACGGCCGCTATTCCGCCAAAGGCATTCATTAACTGGGCACCTTCTTCGAAATCAGTAGAAATAAACTCGATCTGTGTGCTCATCTGGTCTGCCAATGTGGATAGTTCATCCACGATGTCCACAGAACCAGTGGCTTTGACAGTTGCACCACATTTTGAACACTGAGCGAACTCAGGCAATTCTTCGCCAGCTCTTCGGGTCACGGTCACTGCACTCACATTATTGCACTGGGTACACTGGGTATCGATCCGCTCACTTCGCAGATCCTCAGACATCAGCAGCACTCCAACAGACCCTACCTGGAGGTTACGCCTGACATCATCCTCACCATAGGCAGCCAGGCCGCTATCACTCACCAGTTCCTTTAAGAAATGTTCAATATGATTTTTTTCCTTGATGACATCCAGGTTCATCAGGGCATCCGAGGCATTATCCACCAGTTCAAAAAGCCCGCTCTCATCCGTATATGACGTGTCGAACAGGCCCAGAATCTTCTTTTGCAGTTCATGGTGAAAAAATTCCCCCTCCTCGAACTCTTCCTTTGTGGGTGAAGGACCGCCGATAAGTATAGCTTCCAGATGTTTGTGGTCAACAGTGAGAAATACTTTGCTGGCAATATCTCCTATGCGTTTATAAAAATCATGGATGGCGATCAGCCGCAATTGCTGGAAACGGTGAGCGCTCTGGCCGCCTTTACGCTGCTTACCTGGTACGTTCGAGGTCATGTGGTCCATTACTTCTACACGCTTACCCTTGAGCAGACCCACAGTGGCTTCCCGGCGGTCCAGCACCAGCAGGCCATAGGTCATCTTATCTGTAAGCATATCCTCAAGCGTTTCGAGGTAGAAGGCAGAATCGCAATGGTATTTATATGATATCAGGGGCTCGGGGGGTTCCACGGTAAAACTCTGCAGGTCAGTCTTGTTACTTCCCACATCTACTGCACCGGTAAACAGTACGATTCCGCTTGGGGGTGCTTTTGGGATGTACCTCAATCTGGACATCAGGCTCTCCAGCGCACTTTGCACATTGGTCCTGGTAAGCTTTGATTTTATGTTGGCAGCCTGACCGTGTTCATCCCTGAGCTGGCCAACTACATCTGATATCTGTTTGTCATGAGGGATATAGAGGGATATTAGTTCGGTGCCCCTTCCCTTTTTTGAACGCAGCTCTTCAAGTCGGCGTTTGAATTCATAACGTTTGTGAGCATCTGATTCAGTCATCTGTTTTTATATCTCCGAATAAAACAGTTGTAAATACAGGCCATCGGCTATATATGTTTTCTTAGAACTATCTATTCAAAAATCTTTTTCATGTGCCCAAAATGGTTTTTAACGTTTTTTTCTATCTTAGGGTCCCACTCATTTGCAGTATCCCAGAAGAACTTGATCTTACTATCCTTATCTTTTAATTGTATAGGAGCCACCTTATCAATGCTTTCACCAATGGTCTGGATATATTGTCTGCCAATCTCCCTTTTGATATCATAGAACAGATTTAACAGGTTCATGCGAATTTCCATCTCATTTTTCTTTGAATAGCGCGACCATAATGTTTCCATGTCATGTTTAACAGGATGAATTTCCTCTTTATTACTCATAGTATCCCCAATCAAATTTCATTGTACTTTTATGACGCCTATTTTCCATAAACCTTATATATCCTGTACAACAATGTACACTGATGTACTAACATATACAATTGGTTTGAACATGCATCAAATAATAGACGAAATAATCATATCCACCGAAAACCGGGTCACGAAAATAACGCATACTGATAAGAAAAATACCATTTCTACCAGAGACTTTGCCAAATCCATCCGAACAGTAAAAGATAAGCACTGCATCCCGGTGATAGCCGAGGTCAAACCTTCATCACCTACCACGCACAACAGGAATGTAACACCAATCGATGCTGCACAGATAGCAAGGACCATGGAACAGGCAGGAGCTGTTGCTATTTCAGTCCTCACGGAACCGGATTTTTTCCACGGTAGTCTGGAGAACCTGGAATGTGTCCGCAGGTCGGTGAACATCCCGGTGTTGAGGAAAGATTTCATTATAGATGAAAAACAGCTTTATGAAACACACAGCGACCTGATACTGCTGATAGCAGGTCTACTGGGCGACAGGCTGCCTGAATTCATCTCCCTGGCAAAAAGTAGGGGACTCCAGCCGCTGGTGGAAGTGCATAACAGGGCAGAACTCATGACTGTTCTGGACACTGATGCAGATATCATAGGCATAAACAACCGCAACCTCAAGACCATGGAGGTCGACCTGGCAACCACTGAAGAGTTGGCTCCCATTATAAACAGGCACAGACCTGACACGATAATTATAAGCGAGAGCGGTATAATGACACCAAAGGATGTGGTCAGGGTAGTACGGGCAGGTGCTGATGCCGTACTGGTGGGCACATCCATTATGAAAGGTGACATTTATGACAACACCAGATTATTGGTTGAAGCAAAGGTATCTGACCCACGTATATCAGACATATCAAAATGACAAAATAATGAGGACATTTTCATGACCATTACAAAAAAAGGCAAGTTCGGGCGATTCGGAGGGCAGTTCGTACCCGAGGTGCTCATGCCTGCTCTGGAGGAACTGGAAGAGGGATATGAGCGATTCAAGAACGACCCCGGATTCAAGCAGGAACTGGACTATTACCTGCAGGATTTTGCAGGCAGGCCCTCCCCTCTGTACCATGCCCGGCGCCTGAGTAAAAAGTATGGGCTAAAGGTCTATCTTAAACGGGAGGATCTCGTGCATGGAGGCGCCCACAAACTTAACAATACACTGGGCCAGGCACTCCTGGCAAAGTATATGGGCAAACATCGCCTGATCGCCGAGACCGGTGCGGGCCAGCATGGTACGGCAACTGCCATGGCAGGTGCAAACCTTGGACTTGCCACAGAAGTCTATATGGGTGCCAAGGATACCCAGAGGCAGCGCATGAACGTGTACCGCATGGAACTTATGGGTACGAAGGTCATACCTGTGACCTCTGGCAGCCAGACCCTGAAGGATGCCATCAATGAGGCGCTGCGGGACTGGGTCAGCAATGTGGAAGATACCCATTACCTGATCGGTTCGGTGGTCGGTCCACATCCATACCCAACTATTGTGCGTGACTTCCAGAGCGTTATCGGTAACGAGGTAAGGTCGCAGATAGTTGAAAAAGAAGGCCGCCTCCCCGATTCCATCATTGCATGTACTGGTGGTGGCAG
Source organism: ANME-2 cluster archaeon (assembly GCA_023544605.1). Lineage (GTDB taxonomy): Archaea > Halobacteriota > Methanosarcinia > Methanosarcinales > Methanocomedenaceae > Methanocomedens_B. The sequence continues at coordinate 7,852 of JAMJFQ010000018.1, forward strand.
CAATGCCATGGGCATATTCCATCCTTTTGTTCATGATACGGATGTTAAACTGTTCGCCGTGGAAGCGGGGGGCAGCGGATTGAAATGTACTGATAAAGCAGCGCTGCACTCTGCATCACTGAGTGTGGGCGAGGAGGGAGTACTGCACGGCGCACGGACCAGGATATTGCAGGACCCTTACGGCCAGATACTGGAATCCCACAGCATCTCCGCCGGTCTTGATTACAGTGGTGTGGGTCCCGAACTGGCATACCTGGCAGAGACAGGCAGGATCATAGCGAAGAATGCTGATGATGACGAGGCACTGGCGGCCTTTCATGAACTAAGCCGCATGGAGGGCATCATTCCAGCCCTGGAATCATCTCATGCCCTGGCATACCTGGCAAAGGCGGCCGATTCAGGTGACCTGGGTGAGATCGTCGTGATAAATGTATCAGGCCGTGGGGACAAGGACCTGGAGACTGTGCTGGAAAAGGGGGCGCCGTTATGAGGATATCTGAGAAGTTCGGTGAACTAAAAGATAAAAAAGAGGGTGCGCTCATAGCTTATGTCTGTGCCGGCGATGGTGATACCGTGGGAATCGTACATTCATTGGTCAGGGGCGGCGCCGATATCGTAGAACTGGGGCTGCCGTTCTCAGACCCTGTGGCCGACGGGCCTACTATCCAGGCATCAATCCAGAGGGCACTGGACGCGGGTATGAACCCTGATACGTACTTCGATATGGTCAAAGGGCTGGGTGTGAATGTGCCGCTGGTCGTTATGACCTACTACAACCTGATATTCAAGCGGGGGCTCGAGCGGTTTGTTACAGACTGCCGGGACAGCGAAATAACCGGTATCATTGTGCCAGACCTGCCACCCGAGGAATCAGGAGAACTGGCAGGTTATTGTGAACAGCACGATGTAGACCTGATATTTTTAGTAGCACCCACTACCAAAGGTGACAGGCTGGAGGATATCCTGAAGCGGGGCACAGGGTTTTTGTACCTGGTATCCAGGCTGGGTGTAACAGGAGCCAGGGCCGACATTGCATTGTCTACAAAGGAAGTGCTGGACAGGGTAAAGACCGATAAACCCAGAGCAGTGGGCTTTGGTATATCATCGGGCGAGCAGGCCGCAGAGGTTGTAAAGAGTGGTGCTGACGGCGTTATCGTGGGTTCGGCCTTCGTGGATATCATAGCCAGCGGCCAGGACATAACACAGAGGCTGGAGGAGCTGGCAAGGGAAATCAAGTCCAGTTTGGGATAAAATACCATATTTTAAGTCAAAGGCGACCTTTATTGAGGGTGAGTATTTATGATACGCACATTCATAGCCGTGGAACTCCCTGACCACATGAAAGAGGGCGTCCGGTCCATACAACAGGAGATGGATCTCAAGGGACTCAAACTGGTGGAGCCCGACCTGGTACACCTGACCATGAAATTTCTGGGCGATATCCCCCGCTCTCAGGTTGACCCTATCTCTGAAGCACTATCAGGTATTGACTGCCCCCCGTTCACTGCCAGGATCACAGGAGTGGGTGTGTTTCCCAAACCTTCATACATGAAAGTGATATGGCTGGGTGGGCAGGGTGAGTTCGAAAGGCTGCATAGCGAAGTAGAACGGGTTCTCAAAGAGTTCAGGTTCAAAAAGGACCGCGGGAAATTCACAGCACATGCCACACTGGCCAGGATCAGGCATCTGGATAACTCCATCAAAGAACAGCTATCCAAGGTCCTATCAGGACTTCAGGATAAAGACCTGGGCGATTTCACTGTTGGTTCCATCACCCTCAAAAAGAGTACATTGACGCCTGAAGGACCCATATATGAGACCCTTAAGGAAATTCCATTGTAAGGATATACATGAACCACAATGAACCTGAAATAATAAAGGAAGTCCTGCAAAGGATAAAACCTGACACTCGTGAAAAGCAGAAGATGCATGAGGTTGCAGACCATATCATCTCCCTGGTGAACAACGTTGCAGTCGGACTGGGTTTAACTGACATATCAGGTATACTTGTGGGCTCTGCCGCCAGAGGTACCTGGATATCGGGTGAACACGACCTGGACATATTCATCACCTTCCCTGAAGACACCTCTGAAGAAGACCTGAAGAATGTAGGGTTGAGAATTGCCAGAGAAGTGGCAGATGATGCTGATGGATATGAGGAGCGGTATGCAGAGCATCCCTATATCCATGCTTATTTTAGCGATTTTGAAGTAGACCTCGTGCCCTGCTTCAGGGTGGGTAGTGCCGCCAGGATAAAATCTGCTGTGGACAGGACACCCTTCCACAACCAGTTCGTCAGGTCAAGGATAAAAGGACACGAAGATGACGTACTGTTGTTGAAACAGTTCATGAAAGGTGCGGGTGTATATGGCTCAGACCTCAGGACCGGCGGTTTCTCCGGATACCTGGCAGAACTGCTCATCATCCACTGCGGCTCATTCAGGGAAGTGCTGGGATCTGCTGATGGATGGAAACCTGGAACCATTATTGACATAATGGAACATGGTAACAAGCAGCATAATGACCCGCTAATGGTCGTTGATCCCACCGACCCGGCCCGCAACGTCGCAGCGGCATTGACACTGGACAGGTTTGCAGGGTTTATTGACAGGGCACGGGAGTACCTGGATTCTCCTACCGTTGAAGGGTTCTTTATTGACATGCCAGCCCCGCTCAGTGATACGGAATTTGACACCATCACAGCAAAGCGCGGGACCTTTTTAGTTGGCGTGATCTTTGATAAACCCGATGTTGTGGATGATGTGCTTTATCCCCAGTTGTTCATGCTGCACAACAGCATCACAGACCTGCTGTCCCGGCATACATTTTCGGTCATGAACGGCGATGTCTGGGCCGGTAGCAGAGAGGCGGCTGTGGTGCTGGAGATGGAAGTGCAGCATCTACCGCCCGTTAAAAAACATGCTGGTCCGCCAGTGTGGGAAAAAATCCATGCCGGGAGTTTCAAGCAGAAGTACCTGCACAATAAAGGCCTTTCAGAGGTATATATCGAAAACGGCAGATATGTAGTGGACGTATGGCGCAAATACACGGATGCAGCTGATCTGTTGCGCAATGAACTCCACACATGTAGATTGGGCAAACATGTGGGTGAGAGTATAAAGTTGGGTTTTAAGGTGCTGCAGGACAGGGAATTAATTGATATCGATCATCAAAGTTTCAGGGAATTCCTCACCGGATTTTTCCACCGGAATGGAGATCAATAACCTTCTCTACTACCTGACGTGTACTGCCTGACACCTCTCCTATTTCCGCAACAGCATCAATTTCACCCATAAGGCCCCTGAATATCATGATCACTGATTCTGATAGTGCATCGTAATCGTAACCCCCTTCAAGTGCAAGGACCAGTTTACCGCCGCATAGTTCTTCTGCCAGTGAGCGCACCATCCCCGTCATCTGTCCAAACCCTTCACTGGTCAGGTTCATACCTGCCAGCGGGTCGTTCCTGTGTCCATCCTGTCCGGCACTGACAAGAATAATATCTGGTCCGAAACGGCGGGCTGCAGGCCGCAGTATTTCCCTGAACACAAATAGGTAATCGGCATCGTTAGCACCACCTGACAGCGGCACGTTGATAGTATATCCCCTACCACCCCCGGTTCCGATCTCATCCAGACTGCCAGTGCCCGGATAATGGGGGTACTGATGAAGGGAAAAACAGAGCACCGAACTGTCCTCATAAAAGGCCTTCTGAGTGCCGTTGCCGTGATGCACGTCCCAGTCAACGATCAGTACCTTTCCCAGCCCTTTTTGTTGCGCATACCTGGCCGCTATCGCCACATTGTTGAACAGGCAAAAACCCATACTCCTGTCCGGCTCGGCATGATGTCCAGGAGGGCGCACCAGGGAAAATACACTATCCATCCCTTCCAGGACCGCATCCACTGCCGATATTACACCTCCGGCAGCCAGCAATGCTGTCTCATATGAACGGTTGCTGGTGGGAGTGTCTCCGTCCAGGGCCATTCCACTCGATGAGAACTCCCGCACGGTACGTATGTGGTCAGAAGTGTGGATAGATTGTATCTGGTCAGGAGAAGCTGGGTTGGGTTCAATAGGATTTAGCACATCAATAAGGTCTGTCTCTTCCAATCCCTTCATTATAGCGATCAAGCGCCCCGCATTTTCGGGATGCATGCCGGTATCATGTTCCAGGTAACCCTCATGATATACATATCCTACCTGCATAATAGTAATTACAGCAGGTTACGTTATAAAGTTTAACAGCTCAAAGTCTTGTCAGGTCAATAAAGCCTGCCAGGTTAACTACACCAATTGCCCCGACTACCTCTCCACTCGTATCTTTTATGGGAGAGACCACAACGGGAACATCCTTATAGGGACCTTCGTCTGCAAATCCGTGTATGGTCTTGCCTTCATTAATTGCCCGTTCCAGATATTTCCCGGTATAGTTATAATCAAGAACCTTATTGTTTTCTACCCTGATACCGTTTTTATTCTTACTTCTCATGGTAACAGGTAAACCCACCGCACAAAATATGGCCATTGCTATCGGTTCTAAATCGTTGGCTGTAGAATCCTTGTTAATCGTTATTCCGACCATTTTTTTCACCAGATGTCCAATGAAATATAATATACTTAAACGCTCCGAAACATCATCGCCGTTTTATTAAAGGTCCATGCTGCAACCTGCACCTTGCCCGATCCCTTCATCCACCCTCACATGCAGGGCTGTGATAGTATCAGCAGACCCACCATCTTTGAGCACTGATGATATTTCTTTAATGAAATACGTACACAGATCTTCAGCGCTTACTGATGGTATTGGGAGTAGCAGCACATCATCCCCGGGCAGAACATAATGTTTGCAGCTTTTAATGATCTCCACGGTATAGTAGCCGTTGTCTTGAGTTATCTTCAGCCGGGGGTCATTCTTAGCAATAAGTATGCAATGGTCAAGCCGGTCGCATATCTCGTTGACAATATGTTTCAATTCCATGAAATCTATTATGAACTCTCCTGCCTGGGTGCCTTCTACGCGCACACTGATGGCATAGGTATGACCATGTAACCTGCCGCACTTTGGATGGTCTGGTATAAAATGGCTGGCAGAGAATCTGAGTTTTGCCATCCAGCCATCAAGTTCTATAAACAATTTCGTATCACCTGGGTGAGGTTTAAGGATGTCTGTAACAATAAACTCTTTGTATGGCCAGGAATCAGAGAGACTATTTCTACTACAAAGCAAAGAATGAGGGATACCGTTCCCGGGCTGCCTATAAGCTACAACATATCAACACAAAACATACTGTTATCCAATCCGGGGCCTCGGTGGTAGACCTGGGTGCAGCACCGGGGGGCTGGCTGCAGATGGCGAAAGAACTCTCTGGCGGACGTGTGGTCGGTGTGGACCTGCAGAAGATCAAACCTATTGAAGATGTGCAGACCATCAAAGGTGATATCACCCTGGATGCTACCCTGAAAAAGATAGAGGAGATATTAGGCGAACATGGCGCAGATGCCGTGATATGCGATGCAGCGCCCAATCTTACCGGTAACTGGGCTCTTGACCATGGCCGCTCCATAGACCTTTGTGAATCGGCACTTGCTATGGCAAAAGGGTTACTGACACCAGGGGGAAATTTCGTTGTCAAGGTATTCCAGGGTGATATGTTCAAAGAATTCCTGGACAAGGTGAAGGAGAATTTCGTATATGTGCGCTCGTTCACACCAAAGGCTTCAAGGAAACAAAGCGCTGAGATATATGTGATAGGGAAAAAATTCATAACATCAACCATAAAAAAAGGAGAGGAATTTGACGTGGATATCCTGGAGAGGGGAGATGAGGGGGATGGGATAGCCAGGATAGATGATTTTGTGGTGTTTGTTAAAAATGCCGGAGTTGGACAGCATGTTCGGGTGAGGATAACGGATATCAAGCCAAATTTTGCTTTTGCCGATATTATCGGATAATGAATGTATGGTCTCAATAATTTAATCTATGAGTAAACCCAATAGACCATTGTATGGCACTTCCTACAATATGCCCTAAGACAGGATCTGGTTCATGTATAGGTGATGCATGCACAATGCATGTCATGGACTGGCGGTCCAAGGAAGAGTATTGCATCGTGGGTTATTACCCGGACCGTGAGCGGAAAAGCCAGGGTGAACCTGTGGTGGATAATTATGCCGCCAGTAAGCAGACCAACCGTGCCAAACCCCCATCAGACCTTAATTCAAAATTAGATGGATTAACAGAATATGAAGAGCCAGCACTCCAAACAATGGATGAGGGCAGTAACGTTCATGTTCGGTTGGAAAAAAGAAAGAAGCTGCTGGATATGAATGATATACCGAACGATTACGAAGCTGAGTTCTGGAATAAACAATAATCACTCCACTGCCATCCAGACCAGGTCAGCCAGGTCAAGCACTCTCACTCCCGCATCTGCCAGGTTCCTGAAACAGAGAGGACATGCTGTCACCACGTAATCTATTTCTTCAGGAATGTTCTTGATCAATTCCTCAGTAATGGAAGCTGACAGTTCAGGGTATCCCAGCCTGACACCACCACCGCCACCGCAGCAACTGGCAGTGTCCTTTGACGCTTTCATCTCAACAAGAGTGCATATATGTTCAATCACCTTCCTGGGAGCATCATAGATCCCATAAGCCCTGCCCAGGTGACATGGATCATGATATGTTACTAAAATGTCAAGCTTTTTTTTGATTATCTGGTCAAGTTTATCAGCCAAAAACTCACAGAGATGCACCACATCAAAACCCTGGTACCGTTCCTTGAACATGGAATAGCAACCGGCACAGCCAACGATGACCGTATGCGCTCCAGCTTCCTCTATCTGCCTGGAATTATGTGCTATCAATTCTGATGCATCCAGACCCATCCTGAAAAGTGGTGACCCGCAGCACTGTTCGTCCTCCAGCAGTCCAACTCCTAATTTTTCCAGGATACTGTACGTCGCTGTTGCAGTGGACTTATACCTGTATGATGCCAGGCATCCTGCAAAATATACATATCCAGAATGCTCATGAACCGGTAATTCGGTGAGCCATAAACCCCTTGATGATTCATCACCCAGCGAGTTGCCAGTGCTCTTGATGCGCTCCTGCATTTCTATCTGGTGAGGTTGGGTATGGCCCAGAGCTATCAGTTTGCGCCTGGCAGCCCGGGTCACCCGGTGAGGGTCTGCACCTGACGGGCATGCAGTCACACACTGATGGCAGGTGGTGCAGTTCAATACATTCCTGACCAAACCCTCTGAAGGTTCAAGCCCTGAGGTCAGCCCCAGTGCCATCTGCATTCTGCCCCTGGCTCCGGCAGATTCCCAACCCAGCACCTGCTGTGAGGGGCATACAGTACGGCAGCGGCCGCATCTTACGCATTTGACGATCTCTGGCAGGTATTCCCTCATTCAAGGCCCACCTTTTGGGGATTCATGATATTGTGAGGGTCCAGCGCCTTCTTGATGGCTATCATCACATCCAATGCACCACCATGTTCCTGATTCATATACTCACCACGGGCACTGCCGATACCGTGCTCTCCTGACACGGTCCCACCCAACTCCAGCGCTGCTTTGTGGATGTCATCGGCCGCCCTTTTAAGTACGTCCCATTGATCTTTATCAAGTGTATCGATAGCCATGCCCGTGTGCAGGTTGCCGTCTCCGGCATGCCCGTAGGTCATTATTGTAAGATCGTGCTTCCTGGAGATAGCACGTATCTTCTTTAGCATTTGAGGAATGGCGGACAGAGGTACTGCCACATCTTCACCGATATAGACTCTGGTCTTTCCGGGATTCAAACGAGTCACAGCGGCACCTGCCAGGCGGCGGGCGGCCCACAGTTCTTTCATCTCAACTTCAGAATGAGCGATCTTAACGTCAAATGCCCCGAGTTCCCGGCAGCAGTTTGCAACACTGGCTGCATCTGATTCAATACTACACTGAGCACCATCTACCTCTATTAGCAGGAGGGCTTCGCAATCAGGGAGACCCAACTCAGCATTATAGGTATTGATGGCCTTAATGGTAGTGCTGTCCATCAGTTCGCAGGCAGAGGGCACGATACCACTACTCATTATGGCCGATACGGTTCTGCCCGCTGCCTCCTGGTCATTGAAATGAGCCAGTACTGCTGCCCTGACCTCAGGCAATGGGTGTATCTTTAACCGAGCTCTGGTGATGACACCCAGAGTGCCTTCAGAACCTACCATTAAGGCGGTAAGGTCATATCCGGACGCAGATTTCATGACCCTGCCCCCGGTCCAGATGACCGCACCATCCGGCATCACAATTTCCAGGTCAAGTACGTAATCAGTGACCGTACCGTATTTGACAGAGCGCATACCGCTGCCCCTGTTGGCTATCAGTCCCCCCAGAGTGCACATCTCGCTGCTGCCCGGGTCAGGTGGGAAGAAAAAACCGTGTGGTTCCAGTGCCCTGTTCAGGTCTGCATGGATGAGACCCGGCTCTACCTCGACCTGCAGATCAAGGATATCAATATCAATTATTTTGTTCATCCGGCTCATATCCAGCACGATACCTCCACACAGTGGTACTGCCCCCCCTGCCAGGCCGGTGCCTGCCCCCCTTGCAACGAGCGGTATGCGATGCTTGTTAGCTAATTTTACTATTTCTGAGACTTCTGCGGTATTGCAGGGCATGACCACATAGTCCGGGGTGCCCCTGATATATGAGGCATCAGAAGAATAACAGTAAAGCTCGGCCGGGTCGTTGGTGATACGGGATGTGGTGACGATGTTTTGGAGCTTTGTGAAGAGGTTCATGATAATTTTCCTGATTTATCATTGTAGGTACAGTATTATTACTTACAAATATAACGTACTAATTTGATATAAGTTTGGCAATCCAGACCTGAATCAATAATCATAAAAACCATCAGATTGTTCAAAGACCTATTATGACAATGCTTTCAAAACAAGAACTAACGACAGCAATGAACACCCAGCCACCACTGGTGGAACAAATGATAGACCCTGGTGTACAGACCCAGCCCAACGGTCTTGAGCTTACCCTTCAAAGCGTCCATGGTCTGCAAGGCCCGGGGTCTGTTGCTTTTGATAACAGTGAACGTATCCTGCCTGGCACCACCATTCTTGATTTTGATGCAAAGGGGTGGCTTCACCTTGGACCGGGCATTTACAAAATCATCTATAACGAAGTTGTGAACATCCCCGAAGGACTTGCTGCCATTGCAAGGGCACGTTCCAGTCTGTTGCGTTGTGGTGTGGCTCTGGAGACCGCTGTATGGGATGCAGGATATAGTGGCCGCAGCGAGAGCTTGCTGGTGGTGCACAATCCCGATGGTTTCAGGCTAAAGCGTAATGCCAGGGTGGTACAGCTTATCTTCTTCAAACTCAGCAGTGATGTCAGCGAAGGCTACAGCGGCATCTACCAGAATGAGAACAAATAAAAAAAAGAGAAATGAGGTCAAAAAAGAGGTCTGGTTAAGACCGTTCTCTTATGACCAATCCTGCTGTTAACAGTACCATCAAACTGAACAATATGCCAATACCAGGTGACCCGTAATCGGGAATATCCTGCCTGCCGCCGGTTCCTGTTGTCCGGCTCCCTGCCGGCACTTCGGTCTTGATAATGTATGCATCTCCACCATTGCCATAAGACTTGGTATGTCCTGCAATGATATAGCTGCCATCTGAACTCGGGCTCACAGAGTAACCATAATCATCATTCTCCCCGCCAAAGACCTGGCTCCACTGCTCATTGCCGTCCCGGTCCAGTTTCAGGAGATACATGTCATAAGACCCGTACGTGTACTGGTTGGTCTTGCCTGCTAAAATATATCCGCCATCTGAGGTCTTCTTGATGGAGTATGCCACTTCATCAGTATCGCTGCCTCCAAAGGTTTTCTCCCATACCAGATGCCCATCCAGGTCGAGCTTGACCAGATACACATCAGATAAAGACGCCTGAGATTTTGAATAGCCAGCTACAACGTACCCATCCCTGTTCTGCTCAATAGATAAAGCCTGGTCGTCACTACCGTGACCGAAATCTTTACTCCATTTCATTTTCCCTTCTGGATCGGTCTTCACAATATACATTTTATAACTGCCATCTGTAGCTGAACGGGTGTATCCTGCAACAATATATCCATGATCAGCAGTCTGCTGAATGTCATATGCCCCATCTTCAAGCCCGCCACCCATAGGTTTTTCCCAGATCACATTACCGGAAGCATCTATTTTTATTATATACATATTCCCTTCCAGTATATTTTTCCATGACTGTCCGGCTGCTACATATTCACCATCCTTGGTCTGGATGACGGCCTCGCACTGATCGGTCTGGCTGCTCCCATATGTTTTATCCCATTCAAGTTTACCACTGGGATCCAATTTCAATACATAGAAATCCTTGACCCCAACATTGAATGAAGAGGTCCATCCTCCGATAATATAACCACCATCTGAAGTCTGGCGTATGGATTTGGCGGCATCCTTTTTCGTACCTCCATAGTTTTCTTCCCATTCTACCTCTCCGGATGGAGTGAGCTTCACCACATAAACGTCTTCACTGGAACTCATGCCCCGGGTCATACCGGCAGCGATATATCCGCCGTCCGAGGTCTGTATCACATCATAGATTATCTCTTCCAGGTTCCCGCCCAGGTTTATAGCCCAGTCTTCCCTGGGTGCTGTATCTGCTGATACAGCATACGGTATGAAAACTAAAAGTGCAACAAACATAACTGCAATCATTTTTCTTATCATGAAGTTTTTCACCCCTGTATGGTTTATTCAATCCACTATTAATAATTTCTTG
>JAMJFQ010000018.1:18765-24305 GCA_023544605.1 ANME-2 cluster archaeon
CATGAAGTTTTTCACCCCTGTATGGTTTATTCAATCCACTATTAATAATTTCTTGTAGTACATAAAGTATAACTTTATGTAGTCGAGTTAATCCGACCGCAGGGAGGATTTTCTCGCATTATGGATGATATTATTTTAACCGCTCGATAATACGTCGTTTCTTATCAATAGCCATACGTGCAGAATCATCGATCCTGTCACACATGGCCTGAAAGTCCATGGGTTCATCCTCCCCTACCAGTTTCTTTATCGGCGTGTATGCTGATTCCCTGAACCGGGGGGAAAAGTCGATGGTACTACCATCGATCTCAAGTTTGGCACCACTACCCTGCCCAACCCTGCCTATTACATCTGCTGCAATGCCTTTTTGAGCAAGAACAGAAATTATATCATTAGCAGAATCGGGTGGGGCAATGATCAACAACGCATCAAGGGATACACCCAGGTAATCGATCTCAAGTTCTTCCAGCATTGACAATACCGCAGAATTCACCAGAGGCCTGATACGTTCTTCCTGGAACACCAGTTCCACACCTGCTGTCCTGGATATCTCCCTGGCATCGCCCCGCACACCGCCGTTGGTCACATCGGTCATGGCATGGATGCGCTCCAGCAGTCCAGCATCCATAATAGCCTCACAGGCTTCGATAAACCTGATATTGATGGTCTCATCGACAATATCATGTTTACCATAATAGAGAGCCGTGGTAGAGATTGTGCCGCCACCCGCCCCTTCGGTCATCAGTATCACATCACCGGGTTCGGCAAGTATCCTGGCAGAGACGGTCCGGGTGATGCCAACTGCGCCCACACAGCCGGTCATGCGCTCCCCGATGACCATATCCCCACCAATACGCAGGGTACTGCCCGTTATAAGAGGCACACCTGTCAGTTCGGCAACTGTGGTGATGCCTGCAATGTGGTCGAATATCTTGCCCACGTCCCCATCATCGGCAACATGGATATCGGACAGCATGGCCAGCGGCCGGGCCCCCATGGCATAGATATCACGAAGTGCTGCCCGTGCAACATGAAAACCTGCAAGAAACGGGTAATCACTGAGCCTGCTGTGGATGCCGTCCACCGTCACCACCAGATACTCACCACTGCCGCTTTTGACCACACCCGAATCATCCAGGTGCGAGGTATCCACTTCAGCTGAGGTCTTACCGATCACCCGTGCTATCTGCTCATGGGTATAAAAATCCCCTGCACCCCGGCTGCCCACTCCGAATTGTCCCATGGTAATACCTGATATGATCGATTCAAGTAAATCACCCTCGGGTTTCAGGGTGGCATCGGCTTCGATCATGACCGCATGGGCCAGTTCCCTGGCATGTTGTTGTGTGATGTTGCTGCCTTTTATCTCGCATATGCGCCGGGTGAGCCTTTCCTCGATCTGGGTCTCATTTTCACCCGATAGTAACGCACGTTTTGCATAACCTTCTATGTCCATTGTCAAGAAGGATGCATATACTGATTATTAAAGTTTGTCAAAAGAGAAAAGGTGTATTACCACACGAGAGCAACATCCTTAAGCTCCCTGCTGCCGGACAATTCTTTTAATATTACCCGCACTTCCCGGTCTGTGATGTTCCCAGCCCTCTGGCTTATGCGGACCACTTGTCCCACGTCTATTTGGTCGGTATTGGCCAGGAGTTTTATGATCCGTAGTACCGTATTTTTCTGCCACTCATGTTCCCTTGTCTGGTAGGTGCGTATGGAACGCAGGAAATCTATCTTCCGGAACTCGGGCCAGTAGGGCGCACAAAAATAGGCGGCACATTCGTTACCATTGGCCTGCCAGGGCAAGAAATTTGATAATCTCTCGTCACCACCGGTCCTTATGATCAGGTCAACGTCCGGAACCGCCAGACCCGAGGATGGGTAGAGATGGGAAGAAATTGTGTCTTCGTCAATATCTGATACACATAGTTGACCACAAGATATCTTACGTGCGATCGTACGTGCAGTATCAACGATCTCCTGCCGGCCTCCGTATGCCATGGCAATGTTCAGGTACAGAGTATTATAATTACTGGTGATTGTTTCTGCTTCTATGCCGGTCTGGCGAAGTCCTTCAGGCAGCAGGTCAATATTACCCAGCATCCTTACCCGCATACCCCTCTCATGGGTGCGGTCATCATGCATAAGTTCCTCCAGCTTTATGCCCATAAGCTCGAACAACTTCTGCTTCTCATCATCTGAGCGGTTCAGGTTCTCTGTAGAGAAGGCATAGACGGTTAATTGCTTAACACCAAGTTCAAAGCACCAGTCAAGTACTTTTTCTGTGGTGTTCGCACCCTTCATATGTCCCTGCCAGGTGCTTACTTTTTGCTTTCGGGCATACCTGCGGTTCCCATCCATGATAATGGCAATATGTTCAGGCACTCTGAATTCCCTTATCTCCTGGGTGAGCAGATATTCATACCCTGAATAAAGCACAGTATCCAATACTCTTTTAACTATGCCTAAACCATTTTTCATATCAGTAGTCATATATTTTCAATATACAAATAGTTATTTGATTGAGAAAGTTATTAAAATGATTTAAATGTGGTTAAATTGCTGGTTTACCTGTGGTGATGAATTATATATATGGACCATCAATATGTGATGCAAATACTATTTCGGGGTTTCCAAACATGACAAACACTTTTCTCTGGATTGCACTGGGTTTTTTCATCCTGGCATCCATACTACCCAGGCAGTTCAGACTACAGCGGATGCCCGTTGGTGGTATCGGCTGGATATTCTTTGCAATATACTGGGCACTTCAGCCCTTATATTACATAAAAGAAGGCGACATGTCAATGGTACTGCTGATGTTACTAGTGGCTTTTATTTGTATCATAATTGCGCACCTGATGGTAAATACGTACGTTAATTCAAAAAAAGGATTGGAGAGGGATAATCCGGTTGACAGGCAGAAAACATTGTTTTCCGTCACTACTGTCACAGCAATAGGATGCCTGTTCTACTTCCCTTTTGCGCAGATTGACCCTCTTAATCACCTAATCATAAAAACGGTTACATCCCAGACCTTCTGGCTCTCCCAACTGGTGGGATTCCCGGTCGTAAGACTGGACTGGAACTTGATAATGCTTGAGGGATATAAGGTGGAAATTATTCTGGCATGTACTGCTATAGAAAGTATTGCCCTGTTCTTTGGTCTCATCCTGGGTACCAGGGTAGAAGCAAAGAGGATATTACTGGCACTAATGGCATCGATTCCTGTAATATACATCCTTAATGTCATCAGGAACACATTTGTGATCGGAGCTTACGGGTATGAATGGTTCGGGAGCGGTCCTATGATATTGAACATATTTGGTCATGAGTTTTTCCTGCATAATTCAGCCAGTTTCTACATAAGCCATCATCTCATTGCCAAAGGCGGTTCAGGTATTGCCCTGTTCTTCATTGCCTATATGGTACTGAAAACTCTGCCTGAACTCCTGGACCTTATCGACGATCTCTGGAAATTAATAAAGGCAGACCTGAGCTATATCAGGGGTGGGTAGCCATACTGGCCCGTAATACCGATACTTTGATAACAGGTCTATTTGTCATAGGTGTTGTTCTGGCATTAGCAGCCCTGTTGATGGATTCAGCCCTGCTGATAAAGGAATCGGCACTCGTGTTCCTGCTTGACGGGTGCTTCATCTGGTTCTTTAGGGACCCGGACCGCAAAACCTCCGGAGAAGAGGATGTTATCGTGTCACCTGCTGATGGTAAAGTAGTGGATATCAGGGGAAGTACGGCATGCATTTTCATGAACATGCATAATGTGCATGTTAACAGGGCTCCCGTGAGCGGCGAGATTGTATCGATCAAACACCGAGATGGCGGATACCTGCCTGCATATTTCAAGGATTCGCTCAGGAACGAACGTAATACCATATGTATTGACTCTGATTATGGTCCGGTCAAGATGGTCCAGATAGCAGGTACTTTGACCAGAAGGATAGATACCTATTTTAACGTGGGAGACAGGGTGGTCAGGGGCGAGCGCATTGGTATGATACGGTTCGGAAGCCGGGTGGATATAACACCACCTCCCGGGTACGTGCTTACCGTTAAAAAGGGAGACAAAGTACGGGCATCAGAAACAATTATTGCAATTAATAAAGACAAAAACTAAAGGGAGGCAAACAGTATTTATGCAGGAGGATAATGTTAACCCGAGTATATTCCGGTTGATAAGATTACCTGATCTGGTGACATTGGCAAATGCACTGCTTGGCCTGACCGCTATTTTGATGGTGGCCCAGTCTCCTTCCAATGTACAGCATGCTTCCATACTCATTGTCCTGGCGGTGATAGCCGATGGTGCAGATGGTGCTATCGCCAGGAGACTGGAATACGGGGTGCTGGGGGAACACCTGGACTCACTGGCCGATGTGATATCCTTTGGAACGGCACCTGTGGTAATTGCGTACAGTATACTTTCTTCACAGCACCACTACCCGGCATGTATAATAGGGGGTGCCTTCCTTACCTGTGGTATCCTCAGACTGGCCAGGTTTGGCGTGATCGATCAAAAAGGCGGGTTCATCGGAATACCCATTACCACATCAGGTCTGGTAGTCGCACTGTACGTACTGGCGTTCTATGGTGAGGGGGGACAGTTATTCTTATACGGTCTCCTGGGGGCAATGCTGCTTCTATCAGCTTTGATGGTCAGCCGGATAGAGTACACAAAGGTAAGGGATGCCAGGCTCATAGGAGTGATGACCGTTCTGCTGGTACTGATGGTGGTGCTGTTCTATCTGGATAGTGCGCCCGGTCTCATGGTAACGGCCTGGTCAAATCTCATATTGATAGGACTGTATATCCTCTCTCCGCTCTTGAATCTCCGGAAAAATCAGTAATTCAGTGATTATATCTATGGATCTCCTTTAACCAAATACATTTATTCTGGAAACAGATATTTCTTCATATGAACACCTCACTGTTCCCTACTGACATCTCCACTCCATCTCTTCTGCGTGCCCAGGAACTGGTCAGGTAGCGGGCAGTCTTATATGACGACCATGCTGCACCCTCCCTGATAGCAGGCGTTGACCAGGCTTTTCAAGGAGATACCATCATTTCCGGCATTGTCGTCATGGATTGTAGATTCCTGAAAGTGGTTGAAGAAGTCCATTATAAAGAGACAGTAGAATACCCTTACATCCCTACGTTCCTCTCATTCAGGGAAGGACCTGCCATTATTTCAGCTTTCCGGGAACTGAAACGTTCACCAGATATACTTATGGTGGACGGCTGCGGTATCAACCACCCGCGCTTCGCGGGCCTGGCCACCCATGTTGGTGTGGCGCTGGATTTACCTACCATAGGAGTATCTAAAAATATACTGTGCGGGGCGGGTGACGAACCTCTGGAAGTGGGCGATGTCAGCCCGCTGGTCTTTGAAGGGAGTCAGGTAGGCTGGCTCATTAAATCCTGCAGAAGGTGCCGATCCATAGTTGTCGCACCCGGGCACAGGGTAAGCATGGACGGGGCGCTCGAGATCACGAAGTACATGCTGCGCGGGC
>JAMJFQ010000111.1 GCA_023544605.1 ANME-2 cluster archaeon
TATCCCTCCACTCCCCGGTAATGCCCGGCACTGTCCACCACTCCCACATTGAGGGTAAGAATATACTTTATATCAGGGTGTTGCTGAGCCATCATCGAGACCATGTCTGCGGATGCATCCAGTTCCCAATCCGAATAAGCTGTATACCTGTCAATCCCTTCAGTCCCTTCCAAATAAGCAGGAAGTTGTTGTTCCCAATATTCAAGTTCATGAATTATATCCACAGCAACCTCATTATTATTGACCTGCACTATGAGAGATGGTTCATTAATGGAATTGCTTTCACTGTAAAGTATAACGTCATGTTCATCCCGCATGGCCGCTGCATCTCCCTTGTGCATGATCCCTAGAGAAAGGTAACCTTCGTCTTCAAGCACGTCATAGATAGTGGCGCCGGAGTAAGCTACCATTTCCTGGTCAGCTCCAGAATAACCGGTTACAAGTACCGAATGGGCTGGCCCTGTCCTGGGGTCCGGGACGACAATATCCGGAAGAAAAACACCTTCCTCCACCAGGCTGTCCATAAACGTGACATCAGGTGGTGGTATGAGAGTACCATCCAGGGCTTCAGGAACACTGTATGGACTCATGTACCTGGACCCCATACCATCCACTATCAGGAGGACCATATTCCGGGGTGGATTTGTCTTCCCTACATCAATGCAGGTCTGTGCCTCAGCTAATGGCGATATAATAGATAAAAAAATAATGAGAAATATTGACAATCTGACCAGATACTTACCCACTATTGATACCATATTGATCACTACTCAAATTCAAGGCTGTCCAGCAGCTCATCCATATTCACAATCTTGTTATTTTCGCCTAAAATATAAGCTACTACAAGATAGCGGTCATGGGGGTAAGCTATCATTTCACCCATCAATGTATCGTCATCCATGTATGTTCCTTTCATTGCATCTTTCTTATGGCGTTTTGTTTGTGATAATTCCCAGGTAATACTGCCCTGTGTAGCTGAAAAGTTATCTGGGGTGAGGGTATACAATGCCATTTGTTCGGTCCTTTTATCATACACTTTTATAGTGACCCTTCGAGTACCTGATTTGCTGAAAATCATATTAACCTCTCCATCTTTGGAGTGGTTGTTCACATATTTCCAGTTCCCTGGCAGCTCGTCAGGTATGATAAGTTCCATATTCGATGCGTTTATTATTGGAGGTAAATTATCCTGCAGGGTAAGGTTAGGCTGGGATGATGGTCCGGTTGTGGAAACATCAGGGTCGTTACTTAAATAATCTAGGACAATGGAGAATATGACAATAAGAATGATCAAGTAGACCATCCATTTGCCGACCATTTTCAATATCATTGGTAATCTCCGTAGTATTTATAGGAATATGGGTTTTAATTTTACACTATTTCAGGTATTAATGGTTATCCTTTTGCAACCCCTATGGGTTTCACCCTGACCACCTTACGGGCTACATGCAGCTCATGCATTACATTCACTACTTCGCTACTGGATTTATAGACCTCAGGTGCTTCTTCTGCTAGCATGGACGGATGAGTGGCTATGACTGTTATTCCCTTGTCTGCCAATTGTTTCTCAAGTACCTCGCCCCTGAATTTCCGCTTGGCTTCGCTCCTGCCCATGACCCTGCCCGCGCCGTGACAGGCCGATCCGAAGGTCAACTCCATAGCCCGCTCTGCCCCGTGCAGGATATAGGACGGCGTGCCCATACTGCCAGGGATAAGCACGGGTTGCCCCACCGACCTGTAAGTAGCAGGGACGTCCATGTGTCCGGGTGGGAATGCACGGGTAGCACCTTTGCGGTGGACATAGACTGGTTTTTTAACACCGTCTATCTCGTGTTCCTCAAGTTTTGCAACGTTATGGGCCACGTCATAAACCAGGTCTAACCCCAGGGATTCTGCATCCCTGCCAAAGAACTTCTCGAAAGTCTCCCTGACCCAGTGGGTGATGACCTGTCTGTTGGCCCAGGCATAATTTGCCCCGGCAGCCATGGCCTTGAAGTAGTCCTGCCCTTCCCGGCTGTTGGCTGGCGCACATGCCAGCTGCTTGTCAGGCAACGTTATACCATATTTCCTGGATGCCTGTTCCATGACACGTAAATAATCGGTACATATCTGGTGACCAGCACCCCGGGAGCCGCAGTGTACCATAATAGTGATCGTGCCTTCCCTGATGCCGTATGATTTCGCAATTTCGGGGTCATATATCTTATCCACTTCCTGTATTTCCAGGAAATGGTTCCCACTTCCCAGGGTCCCGAACTGGGGCTTGCCTCGCTTGTGGGCTTTCTCACTCACTTTTTCTGGGTCTGCCGCATCTATGAACCCGCCATCCTCGCAGTGTTCGATATCACTTTCGACACCGTACCCGCTCTCCACAGCCCAGCGTGCACCATAGGTGAAGGCGTCGTCCAGTTCGCTGCCCGATACCCTGAGCCTGCTCTTGGAACCCACACCTGAAGGGATGGCATTGAACAGCTCGGTCATCAATTCCTTACTGCGCGGCCTGACCTCGTCCACCTCCAGGTCTGTCCTGATGATACGCACACCGCAGTTGATATCGAATCCTACGCCTCCTGGTGATATCACACCATCATGGGCATCAAAGGCGGCCACACCGCCGATAGGGAAGCCATACCCGAAATGTGCATCGGGCATGGCCATGGAATATTTCTGGATGCCAGGGAGCGTAGCTACGTTTGCGGTCTGGCGCAGGGTATCCGCCTCCATGTCGTTCATGAGTTTTTCTGATACAAAAATCCGGCCCGGGACCCTCATACCTTCCTGGAAGTCCATTGGGACCTCATAGATGTTCTCATCCACTTTACGTACTAAATCCTTTGCCTGCTGCTGTGTCATGATAATATGTCCTCTGGTTTATGCTGGGTATAATCTGGTGATAAGGTTATAATGATTGCCATTGGTCATGTATCCACGATGACATGGGCACTGTATCCCCCGTCCTCTTTTTCCACCTTCAACTGGTGGTACGTGACGGCTTTTACTTCAGTCTCAAAATTGTGGCGCTCAGTGTCTATGCTCTCACCCGAGGCGCGCCCTTTCAGTACATAACCGCTCTTGGTCCTTTCAATAGAATCCACCTTGAAATGACCGAACACGATCTCCTCCACCTCGAAAAGGTACAGCAGTTCTGACAGGTAGTCATACAGCAGGTTCTCAAGTACTTCCGACTCAAGTTCTATGTCAACTGACCTTTCAGGTTCCAGTGTACCGTTGTGGATGATGACCCCGAACATTGCATACGCGGACTGCTCAAAAGTCTCTTCCAGAGTGGTGCCGTGTGCCGTGAACCTGGCATCGGCAGGATGGGGGAGATATTCAAAACGGGGGGTGTTCATGGTACAATATACGGTGCAGGGTTAAGTAAAAGTGACTATTTACTAATTGAGTTTGTAAAAAGAGGCACTGTTCCAAAAATCAGTTATTTTGTTGACACCGACTTTAGGTAAAATCTGTGTGAATCGGTGTTAATCAGTGTCTGGAAATATAAAAAGACACGGATTTCACTGATTGACACTGATTTGTAGTCACATCGGTAATTGAACAATTCGCTG
>JAMJFQ010000112.1 GCA_023544605.1 ANME-2 cluster archaeon
CCATGTTAATTAAAGTTTTATGATATTCTGGTAAAACCGCCACCCTTCACTCCTGAAAGCTGTTATCATGAACAACCTGACCTGTGAATACCATATTAACTACTAAATTTATATAGCTTTTAAATTATTCAATACACCACATATGGCAGACAATTCCCAACCAGGTCCCGCAGACGGCGGCCTTGAGGTCATAGTGGAAATGGAGATCCAGGATTCCCATTTCATATACACCCAGACCACTGATGGTTCAAAGAAGACACTGGACTATGACTATAAACGGTGCAACGGCTGTGGGGTATGTATCGAAATATGCCCTGCAAAGGCCATTGAGGCAGGCCCCCTGTTAGAGATAGCTACTGGTATGGATGCACCCCCCGTCATCATAGACCATACAAAGTGTACCTTTTGCGGTATGTGCGCCTCTTTCTGCCCGGTCAGGGCCGTAAAGATGGACATTGACGGCGAGGACATTCTGGAGATGGAAGAGTATCCCAGGCTGGACTCAAAAGTGGTCATAAACGAGAAGTGCCTGCCCTGTTTATTATGCGAGAAAGCATGTCCTGAGGAAGCCATGAAGCTGGAACTCACGATCCCCACCAAGGAAGAGGTGGCACCCTTCAAGGAAGGACAACAGGGCGAGATCACTGTTGATATGGATATGTGCAATTTCTGCGGATTGTGCGCGCCTTTGTGTCCTGCTTTCGTACTGGTGGAGCGTGAGCCCACACCTGACAACCCTGTGCCTTTCCAGGACCTGCTTGTTGATCTGGACAAATGCGATTACTGTAAGATATGCGAGGATTTTTGTCCGGAACATGCTATCAAGGTCAAAGGAAAACTGGAGGCAGAGGTGCCCCCAATCTCTGGCACCCTGACAATAGATGACGACACGTGTACCCGGTGCGGATGGTGCAGGGAAGTATGTCCTTACGATGCCGTTGAGATAGTAAAACCCTTTGAAGGGGATATCGAACTTATCGAAAAGAACCTTGTCGAATGTGACCCAATGGGTTGCCATGGCTGTTTTAATGTATGCCCGGCACATGCCTGGTATGTGCCCCCGGATAAGAAGATAGACGTGGTTAAGGACTTTTGTATCTATTGCGGGGCCTGCGAGAAATCCTGTCATGTCCGTGCCATAGATGTGGACCGGAGCGGGGTGAAGCATACACCGATGAAGGACCACCCCTGGTCTGCCCAGTGGCAGGATGCTATCAATACCATCCATACACACCAACGTACCAGACCGGATACAGGTCGTAAGATCGAAGTTGATGGTGGTCCACCTGTCCATCCGGAAGTGCACGAGATCGCCTCCCGTGATGTAAATGAACACCTGGACGAGATACGCTCCCGCCTGGATGACCTGCAACTCCTGCTTGGTGATGCCAAAGTCAGATCTGAGTGGGAGAAGAACCGTGGCGAATCGGTGCGCAAACGGGTTAAGAAACATACCACGAGATCAGAACCATAGATGAACTGTGATGGAAGCATTTCAAAATAGTTAAGTATGCTGTATCCAGTCATAGAGTCTGCATGAATGAGGTGGAAGGTTTTGACCTTGCCCGCAGTGGAGTAACTGATAAACAGTATATCCTGGGCAGGTTGGATAAGAGTTCGCTACAGGGGGTACTCAGAGTGGGTAAGTATCTTGCCATTGACGGCTCGACCGGTTCTGATGTATATATGGATTGCCTGGGACCCCATGCTGTGTTGATATGCGGCAAACGGGGGTACGGCAAGTCATACACAATGGGGACACTTATTGAGGAGCTGGCACAACAGCAACCTCCTATATCAGATAACATTGCTTCTGTAATAATCGATAGTATGGGTATCTTCTGGACTCTTGGATATGCCAATACGAAAGAAGAGCAGATGTTATCTGGCTGGAACCTTGAGCCAAAGGCACAGGATGTGCGGGTGTTCGTTCCGGGAGATAACCTGGAGACATATCGCGGAGTGGGAATCAATGCCACCACCCTGTCCATTCCCACCAGTGACCTGTCCGGTTCTGACTGGTGCTCCTTGTTTGACATACGTCCGGTCCAACCTTTAGGTATACTGATAACCAGGATAGTGAAGCAGTTGAATGAGGAGGATGGGATATTCTCTTTAGAGGATATGATGGAGCGTGTCCATAGAGATCCCCATGCGCAACACGACACCAAACAGGCTGCACATAATTACCTGGGCACGGCCCTTGGATGGGGAATATTTGAAAAGGAAGGCTCGGGAATTCATGATATCATCAGGCCCGGCAGCACCGCAATAATCGATATAAGTAGTCTGCCTGATACTGCAATCCGGTCAATGGTCGTAGGGATACTTGCCAGGCGCATTTACCAGGAGCGTTTACTGGCCCGTCGCCAATATGAGATCAATAGTATCATGGATGAACAGGTGAACACGATGCCTATGGTCTGGATGTTCATAGACGAGGCGCATCTGTTCATGCCGCGGGACGGGGGCAACCTGGCAGGGGATGTCCTGGTCAACGAGTGGCTCAGGCAGGGCAGGCAGCCGGGACTGTCCCTGGTACTGGCCACACAGCAGCCGTCTGCACTGGACCCCATTGTGCTGAGCCAGACTGACCTCATAGTTTGTCACAGACTCACGTCCCAGGAGGATATCAGTGCACTGGAGAAGGTGCGGCCCACCTATATGAGACAGGGAATTGCCGATTCCATACGCAAAATGGGGACCGGTAAAGGTGTGGCATTTATTGTGGATGATACATCAGAAGCGTCCCATGTGGTGCAGATGCGCCCCAGATTGAGCTGGCATGGTGGGGATGAGCCAAGTTCACTGGGACATTAGAACGTTAGAAGTTGATAATGAGAAATTGTCGGGAAAGTTGATATTTCGAGGTATTTCAACCAGACCTAAAATTTCAATATGGCAATGCATAGTGATTTACTGTGTCAATTTTCTTACAATATTTCGATTTTGGTACTTTTCCGACAGTCTCAATAAGTGAACAAACAACGAGCATTCGTTCGGGAATAGGACCTTACCCAATTGGCCCCTCGAATGAAATTCTGGTTCCACCCATAAACAGAGTCGGCGTGTGGGAAACCACACACCCTCTTTCTTCGTAATGACATGGTTGGTGGTTATGCGGATAAACGATCTAATAATCCAAACTCTTTTATACTTTACATTATATGAATAATAGTAAGTCAATATCAAAGGAGTTTGAACAATGAAAACAAAAACCATTATCTTAATACTTATCATAGCATTGATGGCCGTCTCTATTGGAGTTACTGCAGCCAACAGCGGCCAGGCAGCTACTGCACCATGTGGGACCACAACAGGAGTATGTGATAATCTGGCTACCTGCCCTAATTTAGAATCTCTTGAGGGGAATGCTGTCAGTGGCAGCAACACCGGATGTCCCCAGTCGTCTAATGAATGCTGCAATAATAACTAAAACAATAACAAAACCTGCTGTGTACATCAATCTGATCTAATAGATCAATACTGTATTTGGCAAACCTTTTTTTATAGTACATAAAGTATAACTTTTTGTACTCAAGTTAATCCGACCGAAGGGA
>JAMJFQ010000113.1 GCA_023544605.1 ANME-2 cluster archaeon
GGAAATAGCAAGCATCCAGTCACATGGAACTGGAATGCCAGTCATTTCCGGCTGTAACAATCGAAGGATTAATACCCTATTATGTTGAGGATAAGACGATGACGCAGGTTAAGATAACAGATACGACCCTACGGGATGCACACCAGTCCCTCATTGCAACCAGGATGCGTACACGGGATATGCTCCCGATCGCTGAAAAACTGGACAGCGCGGGTTTTTTCTCCCTTGAGGTATGGGGCGGCGCCACCTTTGATTCCTGTATCAGGTTCCTGAACGAGGACCCCTGGGAGCGGTTGCGCAGCCTGAACGACACTGTCAGGGAGACGCCTCTCCAGATGCTCCTGCGGGGACAGAACCTTGTGGGCTATCGCCATTATGCTGATGACGTTGTGGTAAAATTTGTGGAAAAGGCTGCCGAGAACGGTATCGGTGTATTCAGGATATTTGATGCGGTCAATGATATCAGGAACATGGAGGTGTCCATTAAGACTGCAAAGAAATGCGGGGCGCATGTGCAGGGTACTATCAGCTATACTACCAGCCCGGTACACACCACTGAAAAATTTGTAGAATTTGCTCATGAACTGGCATCGCTGGAATGCGATTCTATCTGCATCAAGGACATGGCCGGCCTTATTGCACCCATGGATGCCTATACTCTTATTAAATCCCTGAAAAAAGAAATCGGGCTGCCTGTTGACCTGCATTCACACAGTACCAGCGGCATGGCTCTCATGAGCTACATGGCGGCCTGCAAGGCAGGTGTGGACATCCTGGACACGGCCTTTTCACCATTCGCGGGGGGAACATCCCAGCCTCCCACCGAAACCGTGGTGGCAGGACTCAAAGGGACCCAATGGGATACAGGACTGGACCTTGTCCACCTGATAGATATTAAAAGATATTTTGAAGAGATAAAGGAAAAATACCGCGGTATCCTGGACCCCATATCTGAGAAGACCGATACCAGTGTACTGGTCTACCAGGTACCTGGGGGGATGCTCTCCAATCTGGTATCCCAGTTGAAAGAGCAAAATGCAATGGACAAATTTGATGATGTACTCCTGGAGATGCCCCGGGTCAGGGAAGACCTTGGTTATCCGCCACTGGTCACTCCTACAAGCCAGATAGTGGGCACCCAGGCGGTCATGAATGTACTGATGGGTGAGAGATACAAGGTCATTCCCAAGGAAGTTAAGGAATACGTGAGGGGCATGTACGGACGCTCACCTGCCCCAATTGATAAAGGGATATTGGATAAGGTACTGGGTGATGAGAAGCCCATAACCTGCCGGCCTGCAGACCTGATTGAACCTGAACTGGCCAGGCTGGAGAAGGAGGCCAGGGAACTGGGTATTGTAGAGAAGGAAGAGGACGTGCTGACCTATGCCCTGTATCCACAGGTGGCTCCCAAATTCCTGAAAGGGGACGCCAGGGAAGAGGAACTGGTCCAGCCGGTCCAGGAACCTGTTCCGGCCGGTGCACAACATGTATACAACCAGTTCAAGGTGGTAGTGGACGGTGAGGTGTTCCAGGTAGAGGTCGAACCGACCGGTGAGATGGCGATACATGAAACTAAGTCGGCACCTCCTGATTATGTGGAAGGGGGAATAAAAAGCAGTATGCAGGGCATGGTGCTGGGGCTGAAGGTCAAACCGGGTGATGCGGTTGAGGAAGGGGATGTCGTGGCTGTGATCGAGGCTATGAAAATGGAAAATGACATTCATGCAATACATAGCGGCATTGTGAGGGATATCTTTGTGGAAGAAAGCGACTTTGTGGCTGCCGGTGACGTTATTATGGTTGTCAGTTAGGGGTTGTCCCGATGTTCGAGAAGATACTGGTAGCAAACAGGGGCGAGATCGCCATAAGGGTAATGAGGGCATGCCGCGAGATGAACATACAGACCGTGGCTGTATATTCTGAAGCAGATAGTCATGCGTTGTTTGCAAAATATGCTGATGAGGCCCATTATATTGGGCTGCCACCGGCCAGCCAGAGTTACCTGAGGCGCGACCGCATCCTTGAAGTGGCTGAAAAAACAGGTGCTCAGGCTATACATCCAGGTTATGGTTTTTTGGCCGAGAATGCTGATTTTGTCAGGGAATGCGAGAAAGCAGGCATTGTTTTTATCGGGCCGTCCAGTGCATCTATCGATGCCGCCGGCAGTAAGATAACGGCTCGCAAGACCATGGAAAAAGCAGGCGTACCTGTCATTCCGGGCATATCAGAAAAGATCGTGGATAATGATGTTGCCATTGATGGGGCACAGCAAATAGGATATCCGGTCATCATTAAGGCTGCTGCGGGTGGCGGTGGGATTGGGATGAAGATAGCATATAATGATGCTGACCTCATTGATGCCATACAGTCAACCCAGAAAGTGGCACAGTCCACATTCGGGGATTCGACCATTTTCATGGAAAAATACCTGGCCAGTCCCAGGCATATTGAATTTCAAATTATGGCTGATTCACACGGCCATACCGTGCACGTGAATGAGAGGGAGTGTTCCATACAGAGGCGGCACCAGAAACTTATTGAGGAGTCTCCTTCGCCTGTCATGACTCCTGAATTGAGGGATGAAATGGGCGCTGCGGCCATCAAGGCTGCGAAAGCAATAGATTATACAAACGCGGGTACTGTGGAGTTCATGTATTCCGATGGTGACTTCTATTTCCTTGAGATGAATACCCGATTGCAGGTCGAGCATCCCATCACCGAGATGGTTTCCGGGCTGGACCTTGTCAGGGAGCAGATACATATCGCAGCCGGTGAGACCATGGACTGGAAGCAGGAAGATATTACGATCAACGGGTGGGCCATGGAATGCAGGATAAATGCCGAGGACCCGTTGAATGATTTTGTGCCGTCCCCGGGTAAGCTCCTGCGCTACAGGTCGCCAGGCGGTCCCGGGATACGGGTGGACAGCGGGGTCCATTTTGGTTATACGATATCCCCATTCTATGATTCCATGGTGTCCAAGTTAATATCATGGGGCCGTGACAGGACCGAGGCTATTGAGAAGATGAGGCGTGCACTGTATGAATATATTATTGTGGGTGTGACTACCAATATCCCGTTCCATAAGGCAGTATTGAGGAGCCCTCAATATACAAATGCTGAACTGTCAACTCACTTTATTGAGGATTTTGATATAATGTCCAGGGTGGCAGAAGTGGTTGAACAGGAGAAGGAAAAGGGGGTGACCCTGGCTTCAGCCATTGGTGCTGATGACCATAAAGTGGCTGCCATCTCAGCTGCTGTGAGGACGTATATCAGCGGTAGGGAGAGTTTTTCATCGAGTAAACCTAATAAGTAATTATGGGTCACAGGGAAGAGATTCTGGATGTCCTGAGGAAAAATCCCGAGACATACATTTCGGGTGAGGAACTTGCCCAAACCCTGGGTGTATCCAGGACAATGATATGGAAGTATTTCGAATCTTTACGCCAGGATGGGTTTGTGGTGGAATCCGTGACCAACCGGGGTTACCGATTGGTAAGTGCACCTGACCTGCTGTTGAAGGATGAAGTGCAGAGGAACCTGAA